>NZ_CP110341.1:3406258-3741678 GCF_026013965.1 Brevibacterium sp. JSBI002 | reverse complement strand
CGTCACCGTCACATTTCCTCAGCTTTCAAAAAAATTCGTTCTGGCGTGATCCACACCTGTGCATGACTTCCACATAGTTTTCCACAGAATGTGGACCAGTGCCGACTCAGCCCAGTGAATCTCCACACTCGTGGATAAGCTTGTGGAAAACTACATGGGTGTGACTTGTGGATGAGCCTTGATGACGCGAACGCGAACGGCGATGAATTTCGGGCGAGCGTGACGTGAAACATGCGGATCCCGTTTGACCGGTTCGATTCCGCCTCGCTAAGATGGAGTGTCCTGTGTACCGGGCTTCATCCGATTATCCTGATTATCTTTTGGCTCTTATGCACAGGAGTGCTCGGCGGTCGAGACTCGTACCGCCGTTTTTTGTGAGAACGCACCGGCGTTCACCCGCAACCTAGAAATCGGAGACTGAAGTGAGCAAGCGTACATTCCAGCCCAATAACCGTAAGCGCGCCAAGAAGCACGGCTTCCGTCTGCGTATGCGCACCCGCGCGGCCGCTCGATCCTGGCTGCACGTCGTCGCAAGGGACGTTCCGACATTTCGGCCTGAGCATGCTTGACGCGGCACATCGGATCCGCAGCGGCGAAGACTTCAGACGAATCTTCAGAGCCGGGGTCCGGGTGCGCACAGAGCATCTCATGGCGCACAGCCTGAGAGACACCGATGATACCCACGCTGCACGCGTGGGTTTCATCGTATCCAAGGCCGTCGGAAATGCCGTGGTGCGCAACCGCACCAAACGCCGCCTGCGCGAGATCATGCGTGCGCGGCTCGGTGAGCTGAGAGCAGGAGATCTGTTCGTCATCCGGGCGCTGCCGCATGCCGCACAGGCCGACTTCGCCGTTCTATCCGCCGAGGTCGACGAGCTGCTGGTCAAGGCAGAGAAGAAGCTGGAACGTCGTGGACGCCGAGCATGATCTGAAGCATGCCTCCGAGGTGCCCCGCCGGCCGGCAGGTTTCTGGCCGACACTCGGCTGGATCGTCCTGATCGGACCGAGGATGCCGTTCGTCTGGTTCATCCGCGCCTATCGGATCGTGATCTCACCTCTCTACGGCCAAGTGTGTCGCTACTATCCCAGCTGCTCCATGTACGGTCTCGAGGCGTTCGAGATACACGGAGTTCTCAAGGGCGTGGTGTTAACTGGGTGGCGAATACTGCGCTGCAATCCGTGGTCGCACGGAGGTGTCGACCATGTGCCGGGCTCGGCGCGGGAGGCCAGGTCGAAGACCATCCACCGCGGTCAGGCAGACACCTGAACATATTGAACTTGCAGTCCGCGCACGAGCGTGAAGATGCGGACTGCCTCGGGGCACACGTCGTGTCGCGCAGACCTGTGAACAATGGCAAAATGAACTTCGCGCAAGAATCGGTGTAACGAGGAGAACTGAATGGACTGGATGGACAAGCTGCTCTACCCGCTGCAGTGGGTGGTTGCTTGGATCCTCGCGATCTTCCACGAGATCTTCACCGCAATCGGTCTCCAAGCCGACAGCGGTTGGACCTGGGTGCTCTCGATCGCCGGACTGACCGTGGTCATCCGTGCTCTCCTCATCCCTCTCTTCGTCTACCAGATCAAGTCGCAGCGCAAGATGCAGCTGCTGCAGCCGGAGATCCAGCGCCTGCAGGCGAAGTACAAGGGCAAGAAGGACCAATACTCCCGCCAGGCCATGGCCGAAGAGCAGATGGCGCTGTTCCGCGACAACAAGACGAGCCCGTGGGCATCGTGTCTGCCGCTGCTCGTGCAGATGCCGATCTTCTTCTCGCTCTTCCGCGTCATCCACAACATGCCGAAAGTCGCTTCCGGTGACGTCGGAGCCATCGGCGGTTTCACACAGCAGCTGGCGATCCAGGCCGAGCAGTCCTCGATCTTCGGCATCAGCCTTTCGGCGGTCTTCACCGACCCGGGCTTTGCGGTCAAGCTGCTGACAGGTGTCCTCATCGTCATCATGGCCGCCACCATGTTCATCACGCAGAAGCAGATGATGGCGAAGAACATGTCGGAGTCGGCAATGGCCAACCCGATGATGCAGTCGCAGAAGATGCTGCTCTACGTGATGCCTCTCGTCTTCGGCATCGGCGGAATCTACTTCCCGCTCGGTGTCCTCATCTACTGGCTGGTCTCGAACACCTGGACGATGGCCCAGCAGCACATGGTCATCCGCAATATGCCCGCTCCCGGCTCGAAGGCCGAGAAGGAGATGCTTGAGCGCAAGGCTCGCAAGGGCAAGACTGTGAAGCAGGACGAGCTCAAGGGATCGACCGTCACCGAGGAGGCCCCGAAGAAGAGCGGCCAGCGGCAGCAACCCGTGAGCAAGAACCGTAAAAAGAACAAGAAGCGCTGAGGACAGACATGACCGAAGAGAAGATCGACGAGACCTCCGAACAGACACGGGAAGAGACTCCGGAGGAGACCTCGCCGAAGCAGAGCCGCGCCGAACTCCTCGAAGAAGAGGGCGAGATCGCCGCGGACTACCTCGAAGAGCTGATGGATCTGGCCGATATCGACGGCGATATCGATATTGATGTCGCCGACGGCCGTGCACAGCTGTCCATCGTCTGCGAAGACGACGAGGACTCCAACCTGGGCACCCTGGTCGGCCGTGAGGGCCGCACCCTCGGTGCGCTTCAGGAACTCAGTCGTCTGGCGGTGCAGACTCAGACCGGTCAGCGGTCGTGGCTGATGCTTGATATCGACGGTTTCCGGAACAGCCGTCGAGAAGAGCTGATCAAGAAGGCCAAGCGCGCGATTGCCGAAGTCAAGGACGGCGGCGAGGAGTTCGCGTTCAAGCCGATGAACAGCTTCGAGCGCAAGATCATCCATGACCAAGCTGCACGCGCCGGTCTGGCCTCGCAGTCCGAGGGTGAGGGCGACGGTCGTCATGTCGTCATCCGGCTCGCCGATGACTGATCAGCCTGAGCACGACACCGACCTCTCGAACGAGTCGACGGCAGCGGAGATGGAGACGCCTCCGGCCGGCACCGAAGAGTACTTCGGTGCGGCTTATCCTGCCGCGCAGCGGTATGCCGAACACCTGGCCACCACCGGAATAGAGTGGGGTCTCATCGGACCGCGCGAGGTCGATCGACTGTGGACCCGGCACATCCTCAACTGCGCTGTGGTTGCCGAACACATCAATGAGAATGATGTCGTCGGTGATGTCGGCAGCGGCGCCGGGCTGCCGGGTATTCCGATCGCACTGATGCGCCCCGAGGCGAAGATCGTACTCATCGAACCGATGGAGCGCCGCGTCGAATGGCTGAACATGGTCGTCGACGATCTGGGCCTGAAGAATGTGCGAATCGTGCGTGCACGCGTCGAGGAACTCGTCGACGAGGAGATGTTCACGGTCATCACCGCACGCGCGGTCAAGGCGATGACGACTCTCATCGAATGGACCCGCGAGGTGATCAGCCCCGGGGGCCGGATCCTCGCCCTCAAGGGAGCTTCAGTCGAAGGCGAGCTGGTCAAGGCGAAGAAACTGATCAAGCGATATCGACTGTCCCAACCTCAGATCCACGTCGTCGATGGCGGCGGCATCCTCGAGGTCCCGAGTCGTGTCGTCGAGATCGTCAAGAAATAGTACGAAGTAGAGTTGGTCTAGGCTGGATCAGAGCCTTGTGAAACCGATGGATGATGGAGTGCGCCCTATGCCGATCATGGATGAGTCGTCTCCCATTGGTGCCGCGATTGCACGGGACAACCGGCGTGCGGATCGACTGTCGCAGACAACCTTTCCACGGCCGGACTCGACCCGTATCTTTACGATCGCGAACCAGAAGGGTGGCGTCGGAAAGACCACGACGGCGGTGAACATCGCAGCTGCCCTGGCCAATCAGGGGCTCAACGTCCTGCTCATCGACATCGATCCGCAGGGAAACGCGAGCACCGCCCTGGGGATCGATCACTATTCCGAGGTCACGAGCATCTACGACGTCCTCATCGATGACGTTCCGATGCGCGAGGCTGTGGCGCAGTGTCCGGACTTCGACACTCTCAAGTGCGTGCCCGCCACCATCGATCTTGCCGGCGCGGAGATCGAACTCGTGTCACTCGTCGCGCGTGAACAGCGACTGCAGCGTGCCTTGGGCATCTACCTCAAGGAGGAGGAAGCAGCGGGAGATCGCGTCGACTACATCATCATCGACTGCCCGCCCAGCCTCGGTCTGCTGACGGTGAACGCATTCGTGGCCGCTCGCGAAGTCCTCATCCCGATCCAGTGTGAATACTATGCACTCGAGGGCCTCAGCCAGCTGCTGAAGAACATCCAGCTCATCCAGAAGCACCTCAATCCCGAATTGGCGATCACGACGATTCTGCTGACGATGTATGACGGACGGACGAACCTCAGTGCTCAGGTCGCTGAGGATGTGCGCACTCACTTCCCGGAGCAGGTCCTCGGTACTGCCATTCCGCGTTCGGTGAGGATTTCCGAAGCACCGAGCTATGGCCAGACCGTGATCTCATATGACCCACATTCCAGCGGTGCCCTGTCCTATCGGGAAGCCGCCGAAGAAATTGCGAATCGAGGAGTAAGTCGTGGTTGAACGCAAAAAGAGGGGCCTGGGGCGCGGGCTCGGAGCATTGATCCCCGACGCGAACTCCAATGATCGTCCGGTCGATGTGTTCTTCTCAGGCGGGAACTCGGAAGACGGCAAACACGAGGGCGAGACGAAGACGTCACGCACCGCGCGCACGGACCCAGCTGCGTCGATGCAGTCCTCCCGACGACGCAAGCCGAAGGCATCCGGGTCAACTCGCTCGACCTCCACGACTTCCGGTGCAGATACCGAGACTGAGGCAGCTGCCTCGAAGACAGCGTCCTCGAAGTCCGGGGCGACAAAATCGGGAACGACCAAGGGTGCGTCGTCCACGTCGGCCAAGACTTCTGCGTCCAAGCCCGCGGGGTCGAAGTCCACCGCCTCTGAATCGACCGCTTCTAAGTCCACTGCCTCTAAGTCGATAGGGACGAAGACGGCGACCTCCAAGACGACGGGAACGAAGGCATCGACGGCGAAGTCGAACGCATCGAAGGCGACTGCACAGAAGCCAACCGGGAGCGGTTCCTCCAGAACTTCTGCTGGCGCTAAATCGACGTCAACTAAGACGAAGGCTGGGTCTTCTGCTCCGCCGCGCTCCCGTCCGTCCTCTGCTTCCCCAGTTGAGAGCACAGAGAAGGCGTCTGCAGCGCCGAAAAGTTCGACGCGGAAGACATCGTCATCCGACTCGGTTTCTGGCCCAGCAACGGGCTCAGGCGAAGTGGAGACTCCAGCAACGGGCTCAGGCGAAGTGGAGACTCCAGCAACGGGCTCAGGCGAAGTGGAGACTCCAGCGGCGAGCTCGTCTGCTGAATCCAGTTCGGCCCAGCTGACCGGCAATGAGTCGGTCGACGTGAGCTCTGACTTCATCAATGACTCTGAGTCCTCAGAGTCCGCCGCAGCCGCGTCGGCCGAGGATGATGTTCGCGAAACGCATCCGGGAGTTTACACGTCGTCTGGTCGAAGCGATGATGACAACGAGGCGGATGAAAGAGACCAGTCCGAACTCAGTGGAGTTGACGAGCAGGCCTCCACTACGACTGTAGTTACATCTAAGTCAATGGATGCTGAAGACGAGAGTCGTCCGGGGGTGACCTCGGGATCAGATACTTCGACAACTTCCGAAACCGATGCGCGGACGAGCACATCAGCCTCATCTGAAGAGTCCGGAGAATCCGAATCGGTGGAGACCGCCGATGAGGCCGATCTCGAGGATTATAACGGCGTCGAGTCGATTCCGGATACCGAATTCGGTGAGATTGACGTCGATCTCATCGATGCGAACCCCAGGCAGCCGCGAACGGTCTTTGATGAAGATCTGCTGGCTGAACTGGTCCACAGCATTCGTGAGATTGGTGTCCTTCAGCCCGTCGTCGTTAGGCAGAAGCCGAGCGACCGCTCGCGCTTCGAGCTCATCATGGGTGAGAGGCGTCTTCGCGCGACGAAAGACGCTGGTCTGTCGACGATTCCGGCAATCATCCGGTATGTCGAAGACACAGACCTCCTCCGTGACGCGCTTCTGGAGAATTTACACCGAGCGGAACTCAATCCACTCGAAGAGGCAGCGGCCTATGGGCAGTTGCTCGAGGACTTCGGATGCACACAGGAAGAACTCTCCGAACGGATTGGACGTTCTCGTCCTCAGATCTCCAATACCCTGCGACTGTTGCGTCTGCCTCCTCTGGTGCAGAGGAGGGTGGCTGCCGGGGTCATTTCGGCCGGTCATGCTCGAGCGATTCTTGGCCTGCGCGATCCCGAACATATGGAAGTGCTAGCACAGCGAATCGTTGCAGAGGGTCTATCCGTCAGGGCATCGGAAGAAGCCGTCGTATTGCTCAACCGAGGTGATTCGATCAATGTTTCACGTGCAACGACGAAGGTAGCCCCGGAGTTCCTCGCGGTAGCTGAACGTTTGGGCGATCGTCTCGACACCAAAGTGAACATCTCTGTTGGCAAACGCAAAGGCAAGCTGAGTGTGGAGTTTGCGAATCAAGAGGATCTCGACCGTATTCTCGGTCTGTTGGGAATCTCGCATGAGGACGCACTCTGAACGGAATGCAATAGGTGAAGCTGGGCTTCGGGGTGATTCCCTGAAGCCCGGCTTTTTCTCGCGGACGGTGCCCGAGACAGTGTGTGAGTTTCCATGGAAAAGGCGATGGAACGTCACTACCGATATTCTCCGGGTAGGTCTTCGCTGATCCGCCGACGGCGCCACCGTTTCACGTGAAACGGTCTTAATGCTTGCTGCTGTCCGACTCCTCTCCCACAAAACGATGTCGTTGGAATCATATTCGCCAATTCTGGCCAACACACTCGGAATACTGAGGAGATTGGCAATATGAACGTCAATAGCGGTGGTTTCTACGTCCATTAGGTGAGGGCTCGCTCGATGCGAAGCTCCACTGTCAATATGCGTGGTTAGCGGACGGCCCTCCCCCGTAGGAGTGGGTAGAGTGTCTGTATCCGCCTCAATGCTGGTTTTGTCGGAGGATTCCGTTACCTTAGGACTTGTTTCACGTGAAACAGGAGAGTCGGATCGGTAGTCGGAACTTCGACTGGAGCGGCAATATTCCGGTTTGAAACGAGTAGGAGTACTTGGTGGAGCTTAGGCCTGAGCCCGGGAATTCGTCGCTGTTTAACGTGAAACGCGCCGCGGTCACTGCTATGCAGTAGGGGCTTGCAGTTCCGAACACATGTCAACCCCTGCAGAAGCTGCTTACACCGAAACGGGGCACGTTCATGCTGGTGTGCCGAGGTCGTTCTCTGCTGGCATGCCTGACATGCCCATGTTTCACGTGAACCGTTGTTGCGTTGCGTAGGCAGTGGTGATTGCGTCCGCGATGCCCTAACCGGACTACTAACAGGGCAGCGAATCGCACGACACGCTCCGCGTCCAGGTGGTTAGCGATTTCGGATACTCAGCCCTCGACTTTTCCTTATTGAGAATGGTTCACCCACAATTCCGACGCTAAAGAAGGGCTTCTAGAGGCCTCGGTCCGCGTCGTTGAGGTCGCGTCCTGCGGCTGGAAGACTGCTAGTCGGCATGGGATAAGAACCGGTATCGTGCTTATGAGTTCAGCCGGATAGCGGATAGTCGTGAGTACAAACTTTATACTGCGTCAAATGTGACCCGGTGATTTTTCTGGGCTAGTCGAATTGGAACGACAAGAGCGTAAGTGGTGTTTCACGTGAAACAAGACTGGATAGGATCGAACTCCTAGATCGGCGTCACTTCTTTGGGCCACATTGGCGACTCGCACGGACTGCTACGGATCAATGCTGCTGTCTGCACTTTAGTGTCAATTCAATGGCTGACTGCAGTTGATCGCTGTCGTAGTGTCCACGGATACTCGTCAAGAGCATCTTTCCTCGGGCCCGAGGTCCACTGCATCCGGTGAGCGTATTTGAAATGACGAACTGATTCCAGGAGGTAGCGACTCAGATGGTGCTTCAGACGTTATCGGCTCATTCAGCGTACTTCGGCACGTGATGAAACAGTCCTGTGGCAAATGTTTCACGTGAAACTGGGTTTTAGTCGAGCAAGCCCAGACGTTTTGTATGTTGATGGGAGACACTTGAAAGAAGCGGTTCTGCGTCGCTATTACGGCGCTTGGGTATTCAGTTCGTCACTGTTGCCGGTGCTACAGTTACTCTGTGTTGCCGGGTCTGTCGTACCAAGTTGTAACGCTTTCGCGGTTTTAACGCCGTCTCGCGTTGTCTGTGGGCTTGGCCTTCGCCATTCGTGGCGAGACGAAGAAATGTTCGTTTTGTCGTTGTCTGGTCTATGATCAGTCCTACTCAGACAAAGTGATGACCACCCGTGGGGTGAGATGCTTTCGATTGTTTTCAAGTAGAGATTCCGTTTCACGTGAAACGTTCTCTGCCGAAGACCGTATCGACGCCGGCTAGTGCAGCCGCCTGACGGGAGAATGCCTGTTCGTTTCGAAAAGAACATATGACATATGCGGGTGGGTTAGGTCGTTTGTCGCTGTCGCCGGCCGGTTAGAGGTGAGGACGTACTCTCTTCTTTCACGCACGGGGCAACTACCGGCACCGGCTGAATCTGGATACCGATGTTCCACGTGAAACGACCCACTCCCCAGGAGAAGGTCGAGGCAATTCCACCGCCGCTTTGCAGCTGAGCGAGAATGCACGCGAGGTCTCTTTGGGTTAGGTGTGAAGCAGAGAGTACTTAACCCCGTATGCGTGTCATCTCGATGTGCCGAGTGAGAGCATATTCGGCTGCGGCTTTCGGTTGCGTTATCAGGTCGCTCATTCGCAGAGATGGCGCTGGATCGGGTGCTGGGCAAGTCCGTGGGCAAGTGCCACCGAGATTGGTTTAGGAGCGCATCGCGGGGTTGTTGTGATTCCATACGGATGCGCTGGTGTCCGCCAGTTCTCTTACGTGGTGTTGGTGCCTTCATTGGCCCTATTAACGCGGAGAGTCCAAATGGTTTCACGTAAAACAAAGCAAATGTACTGGAACTATTCTCTGTCGGTGGTGGTGAGACTGCCACCCCGCCTGTGCGAATGCTCGCTGCGAAAGCGCACGGGGGCGTGGGCGATGGTTTTGAATAGCAGGCTGGCATCAGAGCGGCTCACTTCTCAGCGGAAGCCCAGTTTGGTTCGGGTGATGTGCCTGGTTGAAGTCTGCTTCAGGCGCCGTTTCACGTGAACATATCACGGTGGGCCCGATCGTGCTGGGTACCGGGCCTACGGTGCTGGCTCGCGGGCACATGGTGCTGGGTCGATCTAGTTCGACCCACCCGCTGGGCAGTGGACGGGCGGAACTGCCGGTGGCAGTGGCATGTGTTCTTTCGGAGGTGAATCAACCCGTCCTGGGTGCTTGGAGGGAGTGCCGCGTGTGAGTCTTCAGTCGTCCGTGGTCTGCTCTCAGAGGTTCTAGACCGGCGTGCGAAGAGCCGTGCTCCCGCTCAAGGAACACGGCTCTGCAAAGATGGTCGTAGAAGCTGGCTTACTAGTTCAGTGCTTTGATGGCATCGAGACTGAGAGTGCCGGTCTGAGGATCCTTGTCCTCCACAATGTAGAGGCGCTGGAGTGCAGCGGCTATGCCGTCGGCAATCGCGTCTCGCACGTGCGGATCCTGGAGGTTCTCGAGATCGTCTTGGTTGGTGAGGTAACCGCTGACGACATGCACCTTCGGTGTCTTCAGTCGCTTGAGTGATGACCATGTGCGCGCATGCGTGCGGCAGTCGAGCATTCCGGTCCGTGCGACCAGTTCTCCTTGGATGAGCTCTGCGAGCTTCTGCCCCGTCGGCGAATTCAGGTCCGACTGTCGTTCGTGACCGAAGTAGAAGGTTGCCAGTCCGTTGGCATCCTTGGATCTGCTGACATCCGCGGTGACGGTGATGACCGCAGATGCGCCGAGGGTATCCGCGCGATTGACTTCGACGGCGTCGCCTTCGAGGAGTAGAGCTCCTGCCCCGATGGCTTCCAAACGACCGACAAGGCGGCTTGCGATATCGAGAGTGATCTGACGCTCGAGGGCCGACTGCTCATCTGTCATTGGCAGTGTCTGGAAATCTACAACTGTAGTTGCTGCCTCGATGACGAAGGTGCGGCCGACGAGAGACGTACCCGAAGCCGCCACGCGTGCACGCTCCTGTAGCGCGAAGAGATTGCCGGTGTCCTGGTTGCGGTCGATCGCGTTGAGACCGCGCAGGGTCTGCGGTCCCGTCACACCGTCGACCTTCGTGCCCAAACTCATCTGCAGTTCCTTGACTGCCGTCTCGGTCAGAGACGCGTACTCGGAATCGATACGACCCGGATAGAAGCCGAGGCCGGCTAGCTTGGTCTGGAGGTCGACGACATCATCACCTGTCAGCACTCTGACAGGGTCGAATCGGAGCACGCGGTCGCCCAACTGATATCGAGCCTGCTCCAACGCAGAAAACGTCTCAGGGCCCAACACGCCGTCGCAGAGGATCCCCCGATCCTGCTGGAACTGCCGGACACCCAACTCGAAAGCTCGATCGAAGTCCGCGGTCTCGGTATCACCGACATGGAGCCCCAAACGGGCCATCTGAGCTTTGATATTGGGCAGCATCTCGGAAATGTCGCCGCGCGAATAGCGCGGTAAGTTCGTGTTCGTCAATGCGGTGCCAATCGTCGATGATGCGTTTCGAGGGTCAGTGTTCAGCGGCGCTCAGAAATGCCTAAGGCGCCCGTTGATACTACAACAGGCGCCTTAGAACTCGATCAGATGAAGTCGGAGAGCTCATCCTCGAGAGCGGGCTTCGGACGTGCGCCGATGATGGTCTTGGCGACTTCGCCGTCCTTGAAGACGTACAGCGCCGGAATCGAGGTGATTCCATAGGTGCTTGCGGTCTCGAGATTCTCGTCAGTGTTGACCTTGACCACGTTGAGCTTGTCTCCGTGCTCTTCGGCGATCTGGTCGACGATGGGGCTGACCATACGGCAGGGACCGCACCAAGGAGCCCAGAAATCGACGAGTACGGGCTTGTCGGACTTCAGTACGTTCTCTTCGAACGTGGCATCAGTGACTTCTGTCGACATGAGTAACCTTCCTTCACAACGGATGTCTCTATCAGAACAGTGGAGCTGGGTCTTTCATTCCCGGGCCTATTCGCTCGGCCCGCTGTGCTGTCAAGCGCAGCGATACGAGCGGGCGTTTCGGGATCAGGAAGCGACTGAGGCTTCGGCCACTGCTGCCTCCGCCATGGCGGGCTTTGAAGCAGCTTCGAGGTCACCGAGGTAATGTTCGGCGTCGAGGGCGGCCGAGCAGCCCGAACCGGCAGCAGTGATGGCCTGACGATAGACCGAGTCGATGACGTCGCCTGCTGCGAAGACGCCCTCGACAGACGTCTTCGAGGTGCGACCGTCGACGCTGAGGTACCCGTCGGCGCGCATCTCGAGCTGATCGGCGAACAGGCTTGTGCGCGGGTCGGAACCGATAGCCACGAACATGCCGGTCACCGGCAGTTCTGAGGTCTCCCCAGTGACGGTGTTGCGGATGGTCAGCCCGGTGAGGGAATCTTCACCGTGGACTTCGGCGACCTCGGAGTCGAGGAGGAACTCGAGCTTCTCATCGGCGTTCGCGCGGTCCTGCATGGCCTGCGAAGCACGCATCTCCTGCCGACGGTGGACCAGCGTGACCTTGGACGCGAAGCGGGTGAGGAAGGTGGCCTCCTCGAGTGCGGAGTCGCCGCCGCCGATGACAGCGATGTGCTGATCACGGAAGAAGAATCCGTCACAGGTGGCGCACCAGCTGACTCCGTGCCCGGAGAGCTTCTTTTCGTTGGGCAGTCCGAGCTCGCGGTATGCCGAACCCGTTGCCAGGATCACGGCCTTGGCTGTGTAACGCGACCCAAGAGCGGTCTCGATCTCGTGGGCACCCGGGTTGAGTTTGAGGGTCTCGACATCGTCGTAGATGACCTCGGCACCGAACTTCTCAGCCTGCTCTCGCATGCTCTCCATGAGTTCGGGCCCCTGCACACCGGCGGGGAATCCAGGGAAGTTCTCGACGTCGGTGGTGTTCATCAGTTCGCCGCCTGCGGTCACCGATCCTGCGATGACGACCGGCGAGAGGTTCGCACGGGCCGCGTAGACGGCCGCGGTGTAACCGGCCGGCCCCGATCCGATGATCACCAGTTGAGTATCAGTCATGTGAAAAGTTCCCTGCTTCTATCTGCTGTGCTCAGCGCGCCGCGGAGTGCCGCGCGAAATGACGTTCGTATCTATAACGGTACGGTGCCGCGGACTATTCCGCACCCGCATCCTGTCCGGCATCAGGGTACGAGGAACTGCTGGTCGGTTCAGAAGAACTTCACAGAACTGATGGTGGCCTTATAGCCGCCGTCGGTCTGCGGAAGTTCAGTGACCCAGAGGATGAGCTTGTCCGTCTTGACCTCTTCATCGAACTCCACGGTGACGGCACCGTCGGCATCGAAGACGCCTTCGCCGATGACCTTCGCGTCCTCGGGGTCGTCCCCGTCACGGATCTCGAACTTGCCTCCGGAGTTCCCCGACGCCACCTTCACCTTGCTTATGGTGGACTCGTCCTCGAACTCGAAGAGCAGACCGACACCGGATTTGAGATTGCCGAAGCTCGCCGAGTTGTACCGGTCGGTATTCCATGACCCTTCGGTCTTGGGAATGACGTTCTCGGTTTCACTGTCGTGTTCCGATCCGTCGCCTTCGGGGTCGAGGGATTCGACCGTCTTGATCTTCGGAGGATCGGCTTTCGGAGTCTTCTTCTCTTCCTTCTTCGTCGGCTGCTCGCTCGCTGTGGACGTCTCAGAGACCGGAGTGGACTCCTCGTCTCCCGAGTTGAAGCCGATGATGACGATGCCGAGCACGATTGCGGCAACGACCGCGAGGCCGAGAACCAGCCACAGGAAGGGTTTCCGAGTGGCAGCTGGATCACGCTCGTCGGGACCTGTTCCACCCGAACCGCTGCGTGCACCGCCGGAAGCCGCGCTGCCACCAGCGCCGGTACCCCCTGCCGTGGCCGAGGCAGCTGCGGGTGCGGAGCTCGAAGCCGCTGAACCGGAGGACTTCGCTGCACCGGAGGACTTCGCTGCACCGTTGCCTGCCCCGGCAGAGCCGCCGGCACCGGGCTTGTCGGCTCGGGCATTGGCACCGGTCCCTGCGGCAGCGCCCGCCGCCGAGGCAGCACCGGCAATGCCTGCTGCCGCGGCACCTGCTGTCCCGGCAGCCTTGTTTCGGTTCTTCACAGAACCAGCCTGGGCTGCACCGGTCGAATCGCTGTGCTGTTGGCGCGGTTTCCCGGCCTTGCGCTCAGCAGGGCGCACAGACTCGGAGCCCTCAGCCGCCTCGGCGCGGGACTCACCACCGGTGTTCCGGTTGTCGACTGCACTGCGATCGTCAACGGAGTCCGGGGACAGCCGGCGCATCTCCTTCGGCGGGGCGGCAGCATTGGCTTCCTGCTGACGGGCGGTCGAACTCGCCTCGAAGGCGGCAAGCCGCCTGCGCGCCTCGTCCTCCTTGGCCTTCGCGATCCGACGTTCGCGTTCATACTCGCGTCGCTGATGTTCCCGCTGCTGCTCGTTGGTTTCGAACATACCGCCGAGGAACCAGGACCCGTCGTCCTCATCCTCGTCGTCCATGATCACGCGGGTATCGTTCTCATCACCCTCGTCATCGTTCTCTGGGACGATCTCGAGTGCCTGAGTATCGGGATCCGAATCGTCGTCCCGGCTCATGATCGGGGTCGTGAGGTTCTCGTCGTATTCGTGCTCTGCGTACTCCGAATACTCCGAATACGTCTGCTCCGGCTGCCATTCCTCCCAGTCCTGGGCGGCACTGTCGAGCTGTTCCTTGGCGATCGGGAAGCTCGAAGCTTCGCGCATCTGCATCCGGTCGGCGTACCGGCCGGTGCTGTGTCCGACCACTCCGGCAGCCAACCCCCGAGTGCCGGGACGGGTGATGCCGATACGCACGAGGGCGGCCTGTACCTGATCTTCACTCGCGCTGGCCGAACCGTCAGGACCGGGCCCGATGGTCTTCGAACGAGGTGCGGGCAGGCTGGTGGCTTCATCGAAGCTGCGCGGCGACTGATCGAACAGGTGCTCGTTCTCCGCGACAGGAGCACGATTGACGTAGCGCAGCAGTTCGGGATCCCAGGAGTCGATGTAGCCGAGGACTTCGGCGACCGAACCCGGGCCGGGATCCGAACCCGTGATGATTCCGCTGACGAAATCATCGAGTCTGTCAGGGACTTCGGGGTTGAGCGCCTGCGCCCGGGCGATTCGGGCATTCTCCTTCTCCGCAGGAGGAATGCCGTCGAATGGCTCCTCACCCGGCCAGAACCCGGTCAGAGCCGTGTAGAAGAGCTGAACGAGAGCCAGGGCGTCCCGCCGTGACGCCTTCGTCGGAGTGTAGTCCTTCTGCTCGACGAGCCCGGTGTCCAGCGCCAGTGCCGCATCGATGCCGATGCCCGCGATGACCACCGCACCCTTCGAGGTCAGACCGACCACGCTCGGCCGCAGGAACATATGGAACAGGCCCCGCCTGGCCGAGGTCACGAGGGCCGATCCGACCTCTCCGATGAGCGCGCACGCGGCATCGACGGGCAGCGGCGAACGCGGCAGGATCTGGTTGAATGGCGTCACCGCGATGCGCTTGATGACGATGTAGTCCAGCCCGTTGGAATGACCGACGTCGAGCGTCGGGGCGATTCGCGGGTCGCCGAGGATCGATACGCGGCGGGCGGCTTCGAGGACGTCGTTGGACCCATCGGCATCGGCGACGAGGATGAGCACGGGTTCGTCAAGGATCGCATCGAGTCCGGTGCAGACGGCACCGACCTCGGGCTTTTCGGGAAGCCATCGGCGATCGACGGTCGATACGACATAACGGCCGGCCACCACCATGCCGGGTTCGATATCGATCAGGGCGACCACCTCCGGTGGGGATTGACGGGGCTCAGGCTGTTTTCCTTAGTTTTCCAGCTACCACGCCAATAATCGAATGCAACTCTCTGACTCTGAGCAAATAACAAGCTCCGATGAAGAACAGGAGCATCACGGTGCCGACGACGGCCGTGGTGATGAACGCCTGCCACCGTCCTGCCAAGGCGAAGTCCGGGAAGAAGTAGAGCAGACCGAACCCTGCTCCTCCGGCGACGATCGCTGCGAGGAGGAACTTGAGATGCGAAGTGAGGATCTCCCGCAGATCGATGGCGCCGAGGCGCTTCTTCAGCACCGCGAACGAGATGATCATCGCCATGAGGTACCCGAGGCTCATGACGAGGCCGATGATCGCCACCGTCACCGACTTGGGGAAGATCGTCGCCGAGATCACCGCCAGGGACTGGAAGATGATCTGCGGCAGCTGGATGAGGAACGGAGTCTTCGCGTCCTCGTAGGCGTAGAAGACCCGCTGCGCGAGGTAGTTCGCGCTGAAGGGAATGAGCCCGAAGACCATCGTGATGATGACCAGTCCGATGGCCGTGGCCTGCTCCCGTCCCTCACCGGCGATGATCATTGCGACGGGGGTGGCGAGGACGATGAAGGCCACGGCGGCGAAGGAGTTGACGAAGCCGACCATCCGCACGCCCATCGAGAAGTCGCCGACGACGGCCTCGGTGTCATTGTTCGCTGCGTCCTTGGCCAGGGAGGTGAACAGAGCCGTGGCCAGAGAGACCGCGATGAGGGAATGCGGGAGCATGAAGACGAGGTAGGCGGTCGTATATGCGGCGTTCGAGGCGTTTCCGTCGCCGGGGATCGACGCCCCCGAGGCGACGCGGGAGATGACGAGGAAGCCGATCTGACCGATGAGCATGGCCGAGAACGTCCAGAACGCGACCTTTCCGGCCGTGCCGAGACCGACCCCGCGGAACCCGAAGGTCGGCTTGTACTTGAAGCCGATCCGCTTGAGCGGCCAGATGAGGATGAGGGCCTGTGCCGCGACGCCGAGGGTGGCCGTGCCCGCGATGAGGGCGATCTTGTCCGGGGACCAGGTGTCGAGATCGTGCGGTGAGGCGTTGTTCGTGCCGAAGATGAGGATGAAAGCGGCGAGACCGGCGATCGCGACGACGTTGTTGAGCACGGGTGCCCACATATAGGGGCCGAACGACGATTTCGCATTGAGCACTTGGCCGAGCAGCGTATAGAGACCGTAGAAGAACAGCTGCGGCAGACACCAGAATGCGAAGGCGGTGGCCAGCGCCATCTGCTCATCGCTCCACCCCGACGAGTAGAGCCAGACCAGCAGCGGAGCCGCGGCGGTGGCGATGATGCTCACGCCCGCGAGGAGCAGGAAAGACAGCGTCAGCAGCCGATTCGTGAAGTCGGTACCGCCGTCCTCTCGTTTGGAGGCACGCACGATCTGCGGGACGAGCACAGCATTGACCACGCCGCCTGCCAGCAGCATGTAGAGCGTGTTCGGCACCTTGTTCGCAATGTCGAAGGCATCGGCCTGAACTGCGGTGACGCCGATCGCGGTGGCCAGCATCGAGGCTTTGACGAAGCCGAGCACACGCGAGGTCATGGTGCCGGCGGTCATTATCGCCGAGGACCGGGCCAGGGATGAGAAGCTGGACACGCTCTACCTCTTTTCGGGGTCGTCGGTCTTGGCGCGGGCCATCGCATCGGCCAGCTGCTGTTCGGGGATCTTCGGTCGCCCGCGGGAAATGGTTTTGATCAGGCCGATGACGAACACCACGGCCAGTGCCAATCCGATCACAGCGGTGCCGATGTTCTCCCAATCGGCGCGGACCCGCACCATGAGTGATTCCTGCTTGGGCAGGACCACCTCGTCGGCGGTGACCATCTCGATCGTCGTCGGCACATCGGCGTTGGCGAGGCCCTCGACGGGCACGTCCACACGCATCGTCTCCGCGGCAGGCACCTTCACGGTCTCCGTCTCCTGGGCCCGCAGCTGCGGAGTGTTCGGCTTCATTCGGATCCGCAGGGTCGCCTCGGCGGGGGACTCATTGACGATCGTGACCGGAATCGTCGTCTTCTCGCCGGTGACGAGGAGGACGGACGAACCCTTGCGCAGGTGCAGGCTGTCCATAAGGTTCTCGCTCTGCTCGCGGGCCTGACCGGCGCAGATGTTCGCGTTCCGGCCCAGGGTCCACGCCGCCGAGGTGCAGGTGAGGAGTTCGCGGTCAAGGCGGATATCGGCACTGTCACGGTCACTGAAGACGCTGTTGAAGTCCTCTTGGTTCGCCCGGGTCTCGGCCAGCGACTTCACGGCCCTCTTCCGGATGTGCGGAGCGTCGGAATCCGTGCGCAGCAGTCCGCGAGCCTCGGTACTGGAATCGAGGATCTTGTCGACCCCGGTGGGAGCGATCCACGGTGCCGAGCTCAGCTCCTCGACGGTCTGTTCCCAATTCGCCGAGGCGGCCGCGCGTGGGAGCGGAACGAACAGGCTGCGGGTGCGGTAGGGAGCCTCGGATTGGATCACCGCAGACTCCGCGACGAGCTCGGACAGTGCCCCGGCCGGGTTGTCCTCGGCGATCGCCTCGGCGCTCATGTCCGTGAGCTTCGTATCGGAGATGAGAGTGTCGATCGTCGACTCCCCGTCATCGGTGATCGTCGTCTGCGAATGCGCATCATCGTGGATGCCGGTGATCGAGGGCTGCTGACCATCGCTGATGATCGCGGTGGAATTGCCGGACTTCTTCAGCGCTCGCAGCCCGTTCTTCGTCGCACTTCCGGCAACCGGCCAAGCGATGTCCGTGCGGGCATCAGGGAAGACGTCCCCCACGATCTCGCGCTGTTTCTGAGCGAAGGAACTCAGTCGGTCGATCTTCGTCCCGCGCAGGGCACTGAGATCGGGATCGCCATAGGGCAGAGCGACGACCGTGTGCTTCTGTGCAGCCTCCACGAAGTCCTGATACCAGGAATCGAGGCGCTTGCGCTGCTTCTCCGCGGCTTCGAGGTCGGCGCCGCTGGAATCGGAGTCATCGTTCTCCGGTGCCCCGACCGGTGGTGACTGGGTCTCCTCACCGTTCTCCCCGTCGGGCTCTTCGGTCTCCTCCGGTGCGTCGGCGGGAGGCGGTTCGGCAATCGCGGCTTCGAAGGAAGCGATGATTCGCGGGTCGATCGCCAGAGCGAGCTCTTTGTGTTCCAGCAGCTTCGCGATCGTGTCGAGCGAACCGCCTTCGGCGATGGCCGCATCGAGCCGGTCGGAAGGGATGAGTCCGCCCTCGGAATGGCCGGGCAGGGTGACGGGAGCGAGCAGGCTGATCTTCGTCTGATCGAACTCCGGATCCGGGTACCACGTGGTGAAGCCGAGGGCAGAGGCTCGCAGACCGGTGTCGTCGCCGAGTTGGACCGCCAGCCCCCGTGGCCCCCATGTGCTCACGGGTGAGGACGTGCTCAGGTCGAGGTCATCGGCGGGCACACGGAAAGTGAACTCTGCGGTGGCGCCGGGATCGATGGTGTCGTCGAACGAGGTGTCGAGAGTGCTCTCCGAGGAGTCATCGGCGTCCTTGTCCTTCTTCGCCTTCTTCCTCGCTTCGGTTCCGTCATGTTCGAGATCGGCGACGGTGCGGTGCCGTGCCTGTCCCTGCTTCCAGGAAGTCAGGCGGGATTCGGAATCGAGCTTGCGAGTCGACATCTGCAGACTCAGGCTCGGCTTCTCGACCGCCTTCTTCGTCGTGTTCGAGATCGTTCCCCGCACGGTCAGCGTGCCATTGTCATCGACCCAGGGAGTCACCTCGTCGAGGGTGATCGAGACCTCGTCCTTCTTCGCATCGGTGTCCGCGTCGGTCTTCGCATCGGTGCTGGCAGCGGCCGGGGCGGCATCGAGCAGTGGGTATGCGAAAACCGGCCCTGCGAGCAGCAGGAGCGTGCTCAGCAGGGCGGTGAGGAATCGCAGTCGGCGGATGGGAATGGGTTTCACTGCTCCAGTCGGGACACCATCGGTCGGGCGGCGGCGACGATTCGGCGCTCATTGGCGAACGAGAGTCGCGAACGCAGGTCATTGAAGGGCACCCACGCCGCATCGATCGCTTCTTGGTCAGGATCATTATCCACGGTCAGAGTCCCCGACTGTGCACGCAGCAGGAAATGGTGGACGAGTTTGTGGATCCGGATTCCGGTCACGGTGAACCAGTAGTCGACGGTTCCCAGGGGACAGATGATCTGCCCCGCGATCCCGGTCTCCTCTTCGACCTCACGGCGGGCCGCCTCGGCGGGAGTCTCAGTTCCCTCGAGATGTCCCTTGGGAAGGCACCATTCGATCCGGCCGGCGCGATTGATGCGCGCGATGACGGCCACGGCCAGCTTCGGATGAGAGAAGTCGACAACGATGCCACCGGCGGAGATCTCCTCCACTGTGGTGCGGCGGGACGTGCGGGGTCCCGGCTTGGGCATCGGTGTGGTCATTCTCCTACCTTAGTAGGCGAAGCTTGGAAGTTTCGTGTCATCGGCTCCCGGTAGTCTTATGGGGACCGGAACTCGCGCCTGGCCGCGGGAGGCGAGTTCCCACGGGCAAGAGCAGAAATCTGAAGAACCGAAGGAGCTCGGTGGATCCGCAGACCGCGCACAACCGACTGCACGACAAGCTCGACGAACTCGAGCACATCCTCGGCCCGCTGGGTCAGAGGTTCTCCTCAGCCGGTTTCGAACTCGCCCTCGTCGGCGGTTCCGTCCGTGACGCGCTGCTCGGTCGCCCCATGCCCGACCTCGACTTCACCACCGACGCCCACCCCGACGACATCCTCGGGCTGATCTCTGACTGGGTCGACACGCACTGGGACATCGGACGCGAATTCGGCACCATCGGAGCCGTGAAGTCCGGCGTCCAGATCGAGATCACGACCTACCGTGCCGAAGCCTATGAAGAGGACTCGCGCAAACCTGTTGTCGCCTTCGGAACGGACCTCGACGCCGACCTCGTCCGCCGCGACTTCACGATCGGGGCGATGGCGATCCGGCTGCCCTCGAAGACCTTCGTCGACCCGCATCGGGGATTCGATGACCTCATCGCCGGTCGCATCCGCACCCCCGGGGCCGCCGCGGACTCGTTCTCCGATGATCCGCTGCGGATGATGCGCGCGGCCCGGTTCACCTCTCAGCTCGGGCTCGACCCCGTGCCTGAGGTGGAAGAGGCGATGACGGCGATGGCCGATCGGATCGAGATCATCTCCGCCGAACGCGTCCAGGTCGAACTCGTCAAGCTCATCACCGGCATCGATCCGGTCGCCGGAATCGACCTGCTCGTGCGCACCGGAATCGCCGACCATGTCCTCCCCGAGGTGTCCGGACTGCAGCTCGAGACCGATGAGCATCATCGGCACAAGGACGTCTACCAGCATTCGCTGACCGTGCTGCGTCAGGCCGTCGAACTCGAGAGCCGGTATGCCGCTGCTCAAGAGGAGGCCGGAATGGCCGACGACGATCCACAGCGCCTCCGCGTGCCGGACTTCGTCGTGCGTTTCGCCGCGCTCATGCACGATGTGGGCAAGCCCGCCACTCGGCGCTTCCAGCCCGGCGGTGCCGTGACGTTCTACCATCACGATGCGGTCGGTGCGAAGCTCACGGCCAAGCGGATGAAGGCGCTGCGCTTCGACAAGGACACGACGAAGGCGGTCGGCCGCCTCGTCGAACTGCATCTGCGCTTCTACGGCTACGGCGATGCCGGGTGGACGGATTCGGCGGTGCGCCGCTATGTCACCGACGCGGGACGGCTGCTCTCGCGGCTGCACATCCTCACCCGCGCGGACGTGACCACCCGGAACAAGCGGAAGGCCGATCGGCTCGCGTTCGCCTATGACGACCTGGAAGAGCGCATCGAGGCCCTGGCGAAACAGGAGGAGCTCGATTCGATCCGTCCGGACCTCGACGGCAAGCAGATCATGGCGATCCTCGATATCGAACCATCACCGCTGGTGGGCAAGGCGTACAAGCATCTGCTCGAGCTGAGGATGGAGCACGGACCGCTCGGACCCGAACGCGCCGAGGCGGAGCTGCGCTCCTGGTGGGAGTCCCACGGACAGTGACCGACCCCCGCCTGCTCACAGGCTGATCAGTGCTGATACCTTCGTAATCGTCTAGATTTGTGTGTGACGTCACATGATGTGACGGTGGCGAAAGGTGAGGAGACCACAATGACAGTGACCGAGGAGTTCCGCGCTGCCCGAGACAAGCTGATCGAGCTCCGCAGCGATTACGAGGCCGCCCGCGAACAATTCGAATGGCCGCGTTTCACACACTTCAACTTCGCACTCGACTGGTTCGACAAGATCGCCGTGAACAACGACAAGCCGGCTCTGTGGATCGTCGAGCAGGACGGCTCTGAGGGCAAGTGGAGCTTCGCGGAGCTCTCCGCCCGGTCGAACCAGGTGGCGAATCATCTCCGCCGGGCCGGAGTCAAGCGCGGCGACCATGTCATGGTCATGCTCAACAACCAGGTCGAGCTGTGGGAGACGATGCTCGCAGGCATCAAGCTCGGTGCCGTGCTCATGCCGGCAACCACGCAGCTGGGCCCCATCGACCTCACCGACCGGGCCGAGCGCGGGCAGGCCGAGTTCGTCGTCGCCGGCGCCGAGGATGCGGCGAAGTTCGATGACGTCGATGTCGAAGTCGTGCGCATCGTCGTCGGCGGGGAACCCACCCGCCAGCAGGACTACAGCTACTCCGATGCCGATGATGAGAGCACCGAATTCGACCCTCAAGGCACCTCCCGCGCCGATGACCTGATGCTCCTCTACTTCACTTCGGGAACCACATCGAAGGCGAAGATGGTCGCCCACACGCATGTCTCCTACCCCGTCGGTCATCTCTCGACGATGTACTGGATGGGCCTGACGCCCGGCGACGTCCACCTCAATGTCGCCTCGCCCGGGTGGGCCAAGCACGCCTGGTCGAATATCTTCACCCCGTGGATCGCCGAGGCATGCGTCTTCCTCTATAACTACTCCCGCTTCGACGCCAACGCCCTCATGGAGACGATGGATCGCGTGGGAGTGACGAGCTTCTGTGCCCCGCCGACCGTGTGGCGCATGCTCATCCAGGCCGACCTCAGCCACCTGAAGAACCCTCCGACGAAGGCTCTCGGCGCCGGTGAACCCCTCAATCCCGAGATCATCGACCGCGTTCACAGCGAATGGGGTGTGCTCATCCGCGACGGGTTCGGTCAGACCGAGTCGACTCTGCAGATCGGCAACTCTCCCGATCAGGAGCTCAAATACGGTTCGATGGGCAAGGCTCTGCCCGGATTCGATGTCGTGCTCATCGACCCGGCGACCGGTGAGGAAGGCGACGAGGGCGAGATCTGCCTGCGCCTCGATCCCCGACCCATCGGCCTGACGACCGGATACTGGAGCAACCCGGAGAAGACCGCAGAGGCCTTCGAAGGCGGCGTCTACCACACCGGTGATGTGGCATCCCGGGATGAGGACGGCTACATCACCTATGTCGGTCGCGCCGATGACGTGTTCAAGGCCAGCGACTACCGTCTCTCCCCCTTCGAACTCGAAAGCGTGCTCATCGAACACGAGGCCGTCGCCGAGGCGGCCGTCGTGCCCTCGCCGGATCCGGTGCGACTGGCTGTGCCCAAGGCGTATGTCGTCGTCTCGAGCAAGTTCGCTGCCGATGCCGATACAGCACGGTCGATCCTCACCTACTGCCGTGAGCACCTGGCACCGTACAAGCGCATCCGACGCCTCGAGTTCGCCGAGCTGCCGAAGACGATCTCCGGCAAGATCCGTCGCGTCGAGCTGCGGGCCCGCGAAGACCAGCTGCATCCGTTCAGCGGCGAACCTGTCGTCGAGGGCAACGAGTACGCCGATACGGACTTCGACCTCAAGAGCTGAGCGGCTCCGCGACTCTCGTTCAAGCAGCACAGCACTTTTCAGCCCGTACACGTGCGGCGAAGCGCTGGGCCGCTTGAACGAGGCGTCGCGGCTGGCGGCACCTGCGGAAAAGTACGCGCATGCATGAACGAGAAGGTACGCGCATGCATGAACGAGAAGGTACGCGCGCATGGTCGAGGTGCCTTGGCTGGTGACGGACTTGTGGCGGCGAAGACTGATCTGCGGGCAGACGTTTGAATGTGAGCAAACACGCACTCGTCACGGTTGATTCTCCCGCAGTCAAGTAAAATGCCTGGTGAGATGCCGAATGCGGGGTTACTCTGAGAACGGTTCGGTAACCTGGCGTGTCTGCAGGGTGTCAGGCTCAGCACTTTTTCATCCTCTACTAATGAATGCGTGCGAGACTGATTGGCGTCTTTGACCTTTTTCGGACCTCGTCGCCACGCATTGCGGCAGGCTGACTGACCTGGAGGACCTTGGGTGGCTAAGGGACAACACACAGCCAAAAACATCGGCAGGAATACGAAGAACCTGCTCAACTACCCGCGAGCGGGTGTGAGCGGATGCACCCGTTTCCTGCCGAGCATCCGTGTACTCGTAGTCGGCGGGCTCAGCCTTGTCATCGCTCTGTGCGTGGCTTTCGCCATCGGCTATGCTGCAACGGACATCCCCGAGCCGAACCTCGAGGCCACCGGTCAGACCTCGACGATCTACTACAGCGACGGCAAGACGCCGATCGGTCAGTACAAGGTCGAGGACCGCAAGTCAGTGGAGATCGATGAAATCTCCGAACCCATGCAGAAGGCTGCGATCGCTGCCGAGGACACCTCGTTCTACGAGAACCGTGGTATTTCCATCAAGGGTCTCTCGCGTGCTGTCGTCGGCGTGGCCACGAACAAGTACGCGGGTGGCGGTTCGACGATCACCCAGCAGTACGTGAAGAACTTCTACCTCACGAACGAGCATTCGCTTGATCGCAAGGTCAAGGAGATGTTCATCTCGCTCAAGATCGACCAGCAGCAGTCGAAGGACGAGATCCTCGCGAACTACCTCAACACCATCTACCTCGGTCGTCGTTCCTACGGAATCGAAGTGGCATCTCAGAACTATTTCGACAAGCCGGCCTCGGAACTCAATGTCAGCGAGTCCGCTCTGCTTGCCGCGATGATCCAGCGCCCGGGTGCCGCCGATCCTTCGGACAATCCCGAGGCCTATCAGGACCGCTTCGACTACGTGGTCAAGAACATGGTCGACGAAGGCTTCATCACCGAGGAGCAGGCCGCCAAGGTAGAGATGCCCGAAGTGAGGAAGCAGAACAAGGAATCCTCGCTGTCCGGGCAGAAGGGCTACATGTGGGACTTCGTCCGTCGTGAAGCCCTGCGCAAGCTCGATATCGATGAGGCCCAGCTCGACCGCGGTGGCTACAACATCGTCACCACCTTCGACAAGGATCGGATGAAGGCCGCTGAGCAGGCCATCAAGACGCTTCCCCAGGACCAGCCCGAAGGAATGCAGGCCGGCCTCGTCTCGATCGACCCGGACAACGGCGGAATCGAAGCCTTCTACGGCGGTAAGAACTACCTCGACCAGGCGTTCAACGCCTCGACACAGAGCCATGTGCAGGCCGGATCGACGTTCAAGCCATTCGCGCTCGTCGCAGGTCTGGAGAACGGTGTCAGGCTGACCGATTCCTATCCCGGTGCCAGCCCGACGGTGCTCAACAACGACGGCACGCCGTGGCCGGTGCGCAACTTCGGCGGCTCAAGCTATGGCCCGGTGAGCCTGCTCAAGGCGACGCAGTCCTCGATCAACACAGCCTATGCGGCACTCAACGTGCAGGTCGGGCCCGACAAGACTGTCGACGTCGCCGAACGTGCGGGTCTGAGCGAGAACTGCACCGACAAGGAGATGAAGACCGGGGATACCGGCGGCTGCTCGATCGGTCTGACCCCGAACCCCTCCAATGTGCTCGGTACGCCCAGCGTCAAGCCCATCGATATGGCTTCGGCGTACGCGACCTTTGCGGCAAACGGCGTGCACCACGAGACGCACTCGATCAAGAAGGTCACGAAGGGTGCCGAGGACGAGGAAGTGTACAAGGCCGAAACCAAGGGCAAGCGCGTCTTCGACAAGGCAGTTGGTGCCGAGACCTCGTACGCCCTGAGCCAGGTCGTTCAGGGTGGTTCGGGCAGCTACGCCCAGAACCTCGGTCGTCCTGCCGCCGGCAAGACCGGTACGACGAACGAGAACAAGGCCGCATGGTTCTCCGGTTACACACCGAACCTCGCCACCTCGGTCGTGCTCTATCGCGAGGTCGACGGAAAGTCCGTGTCTATCGGCTCCTTCGGCGGTCGCGGTGAGGTCACCGGTGGTTCGTTCCCCGTGCAGGTGTGGACCGACTACATGCAGAAGGCCCTCCAGGGTGAGAAGGTCGAACAGTTCCCGGCCCGGGGCGAGCTTCCCGATAAGCCGAAGCCGAAGAACACGAATGAGCCGGCCGCTCCGAAGCCCGAGCCGAAGGAAGAACCTGAGCCCAAGGCTCCCGCTGACAACAGCGACGGAGACGAGGACAAGGAGACCAAGGCTCCGATCGAGACGCCGAAGGACGAGAAGGACAAAGACTCGGACGGCGACGAAAAGGGCAAGGAAGAGGGCTCGGAGGACGGCTCCGACGAAGGTTCGAAGGACTCCGACGGTAAGGATTCGAAGGACGGTTCGTCGGGCGGCGGCGATAACGGCTCTGACAATGGCGGAGACGGCGGCGACCCCCCTGGGGACAATGAACCGAACCCCGTGGATCCACCTGATATCCCAAATCCGCCCAAACCCGGTGACAACGACGGTGGCGGTGCTGCGGACCTCGGAGGCGATTGATCGTGGCTGACCGGTAACCTCGAGTCATGCCCTCGAAGTCCAGCACCCGGATCGCCGAGCCCCTGCTCGGCGGTCCGGTCGGCATTCACCTCGGTGCTGCCGGTCGCCGGTTCCGCAGCGCGCAGGCCTCTGCGCTGGCTGCGGTCCTCGGCGTCACCACCTTCCTCGCTCTGGCTCTGCAGGGTCCGTGTCTGAGCTCGGGATACGAACAGCCGGCCGCCTCGGCGAGGATGTGCGCAGGGCCGCTGTCCACAGCTTTCCTCGGTGGCACCAACCCCGAGGTACTTGGGCGCGCACACGGCGGAGCGGCGGCCCTGGCCCCGCTGGAAGCTCGCCTGGTCGACCTGTTCCACCTGTTCACCAACGACGTCTCCCTCTTCATGGTCGTCGTGCTCCTGCTCAACACCGCAGGGATCGCGGCACTCGGCGCGGGACTCCTCGTCCTTGCCCGCTTCCGGGGGTGGCTGGTCGCGGTCTTCGCCTCCCCGCTTATCCTCTTCACCCTCGGCTCCACTCTCGACCCGATCGCCCTCGCCCTGGCGGTGTGGGCGATGGTCATCTTCTTCGGAACCCCACCGCTGCGCCCGCGCGGGTGGTTGGCCGGTGTGCTGCTGGGCATTGCGACGTTCATCAACCCACTCGCCCTCCTCGTGCTCCTCGCCCTGACCGTGGCCGGGCCGAACCCGGCTCGCGGACTGGGGCCGCGCAATCCGCGGATGATGCTCGCAGCGGCCACTCTCACCTCGGCGGTGCTGCTCGTCGTCGATCTCAGCGCGATCGACCGGATCATCCACTGGTACTCCGATGCCGTCGACGGCGGATCCTTCGCGTCGATTCTGCTCATGGCCGAACTCGGCGACGTGTCCGTCTGGGCCCCGCTGTGGATCATCGTCAGCGCCGGAGTGGTCCTCGCCGTCACCGTCTCCCTCTACATGGTCCGCCGCACGGGTGTCGACCCGGCCGTAGCCGCATGCCTGCTCATCGGCGGCTGCCTGCTGCTGGCGCCGGGACTCATGCCCTGGGACAGCCTGTGGCTGCTGCCCTTCATCGCCCTGTCCGTCCGCCGCTGGTGGGTGCTCATCGTCTGGACCCTCGCCGAGGCGGTCTTCGCCGTCGCCGTCCAACTCGGTGATGTGTCGGGATTCGAAGTCGATGAGGGACTCGACTCCACCTTCGTCGCCCTGTTCACCCTGCTGAGGCTGCTCGCTCTCGTCCTCGTCGTGATCATGGCCGGTGAGAACCTCTACCGGCGCGGTATCCGCGGTCGCACGGCTGCGTCGGCGCCGCCTCGGCGAGAGGATATCGACGATCCTGGCGACGGCCGGGAAGATCGGGCTGCTGGACGTAAGGAAGAGCACGAATCCGGACATGACAGCCAGCGCACCGGTCGATTAGACTAGTGAGGTCTGTTCCCATTTCGTGACGATCATGAGACCGGGGGCGGACGTGCATATACCCTCCTGCCATGGACCGACCATGGCCGTAAAGACCAGAGGAGGTGGGTGACATATGCGTAAGTACGAGCTCATGCTCATTCTTGATAACGACCTCGAAGAGCGGACGCTGGCTGACACCGTGAACAACCTGATCAAGGTTGTCCCGGCTGAGAACGGCACCGTCGACAACGTGGATATCTGGGGACGTCGTCGCTTCGCGTACGAGATCCAGAAGAAGTCCGAAGGCTACTACGTCGTGGTTGATTTCCACGCCGAGCCTGCAACGACCAAGGAACTCGATCGTCAGCTCGGACTCAACGAGTCCGTTCTGCGTACGAAGATCCTCCGCCCGGACGCCAAGTAAGGCATCTTAAGCTACCTCGCTTCTAGGAGATTCAATGGCAGGCGAAACAGTCATCACGGTCGTCGGGAACCTCACCAGCGATCCCGAACTGCGCTTCACACCGAACGGTGCGGCAGTCGCAAACTTCACCGTGGCCTCGACGCCGCGTATCTTCGACCGTCAGGCCAACGAGTTCAAGGACGGAGAGACTCTCTTCCTCCGCTGCTCGGTGTGGCGTGAAATGGGAGAGAACGTCGCCGAATCTCTGCAGCGCGGTACTCGGGTCATCGTTCAGGGCCGACTGAAGTCCCGGTCCTTCGAGACCAAGGAAGGCGAGAAGCGCACGGTCATGGAGCTGGACGTCGACGAAGTCGGCCCCAGCCTGCGACGCGCCACCGCACAGGTCTCGAAGAACAACCCCAGCGGCGGAGGAAACTTCGGCGGTGGCGGCGGCAACTTCGGCGGAGGCAACCAGGGCGGAGGCGGCCAGCAGGGCGGCTTCGGCAACCAGCAGTCCTCCGGTTGGGGCAACAACCCTCAGCAGGGTGGACAGCGCCAGGGCGGTTACAGCCAGGGCGGCGGCAACGCACCCGCCAATGACCCGTGGGCATCATCGAACCCGCAGAGCGGCAACGGCGGCTGGGGCAACCCCGGCGCCGATGAACCCCCGTTCTGATCCACGTCTTCACGACATTTCGAGACATTCGTTAACAGGAGATACTCATGGCAAAGCCAGAGATCCGGAAGCCTATCAAGAAGAAGGCTAATCCGCTCAAGAAGGGCGAAGCGGCGAACATCCACTACAAGGACACCGCTACGCTCCGTAAGTTCATTTCCGACCGCGGCAAGATCCGTGCACGTCGCGTCACCGGTGTGACCGTGCAGGAACAGCGCGTCATCGCAAAGGCCGTCAAGAACGCCCGCGAGATGGCACTTCTGCCCTACTCGAGCTCAGCTCGCTGATCGGAGGGAAAGAATAATGCCTAACCGCAAAGTGATTCTGAACCAGGAAGTCGACGGCCTCGGTGCCGCCGGCGACGTCGTCGAGGTTCGTGCCGGATACGCACGCAACCTGCTTCTGCCTCGTGGCTGGGCTTCGGCCTGGTCCGCCGGCGCTGAGAAGCACATCGAGGCTCTGCGTAAGGCCCGCCAGGCCAAGCAGATCGCCGATCACGACGAAGCCATCAAGGTCAAGGGCGAACTCGAGTCGACGACGGCTCGCATCGACATGAAGGCCGGTAAGAACGGTCGCCTCTTCGGCGCTGTCACCCCTGCCCTCGTGGCCGAGGCCCTGCAGACCGCGACCGGACGCGAGTTCGATCGCCGTCAGGTCGCCCTGACCGGTCACGTCAAGACCCCCGGCAGCTACAACGCTGTTGTGCGCGTCGGCGACGAGATCACCGCGAAGATCAAGTTCGAGGTCATCGGCAAGGCCTGATCGACGGCCTTGTCCGGACGGACGTCTCAGTCCGGATGATCCGGACGTGGGAGGGTCTGAACGGCCCCACCACACCACCGCCGAGGCGGCACCTGAGTCCAGGTGCCGCCTCGGCGCTATTCATAGGGTGGGGAGACGGGTGCTGCGGCGGTACTGACGGGGTGAAAGGGCGCGTGTGCTGCCGAGTGAAGCGGCGCGGCAGCTGCGGGGTGGGTCAGGTGAAGAGCTTCTGGCCGATCATCGTGTCCCCGGTGCCGATGCCGGGCGGTATGGCGAACAGTGCCGAGGCTTGATGCTGCAGGTACTCGGTGAGCAGATCCTTCTGTGCCATGGCCTTGAGAATCGGATAGAAGTTCGTCCGCGGGTCCCGTACGAAGGCGATGAAGAACAGCCCCGCGTCGAGGCGGCCGAGCGAGTCATTGCCATCGGTGAAGTTGTATCCCCGGCGCAGCATCTTCGCCCCCTCGTGGTGTTCAGGAGCGACGATGGCGACATGCGACCGAGCATCGATCGCCGGAGCCCCCTCGGCGTTCTTCGCTGCGAAGTCGATGGGGGTGAACTCTTCGTCCGCGGCAGGTTCGGCCACGGACTGCGGGGCGCCGAAGCGCTTGTCGCGGCCAATGATGTCCTCCTGTTCGGCCAAGGAGACTCTGTCCCAGATCTCCAAATACATGTGGATCTTGCGAGCCATGAAATACGTTCCTCCGGCCAGCCAGCCATCGGAGGCCGGATCATCGCCGGACTGCACCCACAGGTGCTTGTCGAGCTCGCCGTCGGCGTCCTCGCTCTTGATGTTGTTCGTCCCGTCCTTGAACCCGAACAGGTTGCGCGGCGTCTCCTGCTTAGTCGACGTCGAGGAGGTGCGGCCGTAGCCGATCTGCCCCCACTTGAGCTTCGCAGTGCCGAAAGCGATGCGGGTGAGGTTGCGGATCGCGTGGACGGCGACCTGCGGATCATTGGCGCAGGCTTGGACAAGCAGATCCCCGTTGCTTTCGGAAGTATGGATGGCTTCGTTCGCGAACTTCGGCACTCCGTCTTTGAGCACCTGCGGCATCTTGCTCTGCAGACCGAAACGGTCCTTGCCTGCCTCGTCGACGAACAGGGTGGCACCGAAGCCGAAGGTGATCGTCAGTCCGCTGGCCGGATAGCCCCACACCTCACCGGAGTCCTTCGGCGGAAGTTCGGCATTCGCGTCCGGAGCACCCCCGACAAGGTCGCCGGCACTCATCTGCTCGGCCGCGACCGTCCAATCCTCGAGGAGGCCGATGAGCGCCTGACGGTCCGCAGTCGTGACATCGAAGGCCGCCGTATACATATTGTCCTGAGCGGGAGTGAGGATGCCCTGCTGCTTCTCGGCTCGGAACGGATAGCTGAGATGGACGGCGGACTGCTTTCTCTCCTCCGCCCCGCGCACCGCATAGCCGACCGCACCACCGCCGACACCGGCGATGCCGAGCGCCCCGGCGGCACCACCGAGGGCGAAGAGTCGCCGCCGCGGAATCCCGCGGACAGTGCCGTCGGCGGAAGAGCTGTGCTCGTCAGTGCTCATCGAAGACCCCCATTCAGCGCAGAACGGTGCCGCTGACCTGGGACAGCGGCTCACTCAGTGCGTTGACGGCATCCGAGAGCTCCTGCTGAGCCCGCGTATAGTCGGTGTCCTTCGGAGCTTCGCCGGCATCCTTCTGCACGGCGGCGACCTTCGAGTAGTCCTCGTAGAGGATATTGCCCTCGTCGTCCCTGCCGTTCTGGTACTTCTCGAGCACCGTCTTCACACCGTCGAGGTTCCTTGTGATCTTCTTCGCGAGTTCGGGATCTTGGGCTTCGACGAGCTCCTCGACATTGCCGTAGGCGACCTCGGCGCCTTCGACGTTCGCGTGGAAGTCATAGAGGTCGGTGTGCGAGAAGGTCTCTTCCTCGCCGCCGATCTTCGACAGCGCAACCTCTTCGAGCAGCGCGGAGGCACCCGTGGCGACGTCCGAGAGCTTCAGTTCAAACGTTCCGCCGGCACCCTCGACCTTGCCGTAGACGAGGTCGTAAAGGGTCTTCGTATCCTCGTTGAGCTTGTCTGCGACCTTCTTCCGGTCCGCCTCGGAGTCGAATTTGTAGCCTTCGTCCTCATCTGTGAACAGGTCGGCCTCGATCCGGTGCCAACCGGTCCAGTCGGCGAGCACCTCGGGGTCGTCGGGTTTCTTCCCCGCATCGACCGAGAGGTCCTGGACCCGAGCGTCGAGCGATCCGTCGAGGTCACCGGCTTCTTTGATGCCGAAGGACTCGGCCGTCGGTTCGATGCGTTCATAATGCTGACGCGCCAATGGGTAGAGGGCCTTCGCCTTCTCCGTGTCTCCCGAGGTGTAAGCGTCGGTGAAGTCCTTCGTCGCATCGACGAGCTGTCCGACCTGGTCCTTGACGTAGCCGGTGTAGTTCGTGATCCCCTTGTCCTCGGCGGCCCGGGTGTCGCTGTCGATGGAGACCTCTTCGCCCTTCGTCACCACGAACTCCGCCAAGCCGACGAAGTCGCCGACCATGTTCGGCTTGCACGCCGTGTAGTACGTGCCTTCATCGAGCGACGTGGTCACCGTGGTCGTCGTGCCCGGGCCGATATTCTCCTTCTCGGACTCGATCTGAAGCTGGTTCTCGGCGAGGATCTCGAACTCGTTCGGTTTCGTGCCCTTGTTCGTCACGGAGAAGCTCACCTTGCCCGAGGGCAGAGTGGCTGGGCTGACCTCGCAGGTGTCATCGGTGATCGTCACCGTGACGGCGTCGCCGGCTGCCGCCGCATCGTCCTTCTTGTTCGCCGGATTGTCGGTGCAGGCAGCAAGCGAGACAGCGAGCAGAGTGGCAGTGGGCAGAGCGATGAGCGCGGAATGGCGTTTCATGATGTCCTCGTGGGATGGATCGGTCGTTGACGGTGGTAGTGCGATGAGCGCGGCGGATGCGCGCGATTCAGGTGTGGAATGTGGGGGCCGATGATGTCGGGTCGGCCGACGCCGAGGTGGGGGCCGCCTCGGCGGGGGCGTGTCCTTGTGCTCGTGAGGAGCTCCCGTTCGGCTTCGCTGCAGGCTTCTTCCCGTGCACCTGGCGGAAGAAGATGATCGCCACGGGGACGATGTAGACGATCCAGCCGAAGGTCTGGAGCACCGTGGGCTGGACGTTGACCTGGAAGATCGCCTGTCCGAGGACGTAGAGCCAGTAGATCGGCGAGGCGGGATCGGGCAGCAGGTGGCTGAGGTCCCAGGCATGGTTCATGATGCCGGGCAGGACTCCGGCTTCCTGCAGATCGCTGATGCCGTAGGAGAAGATTCCGGCGGCGACGAGGATGAGGAAGTACCCGGTGACGGAGAAGAATGCCTTCATGTTGATCTTCCGCGATCCTCGGTAGATGAGCCAGCCGAGGACGAGCGAGAGCAGCAGCCCGGTGACGACGCCGGCGGTGGTGGCGACGACGTTGTTCTCGACCGAGGAGCGGACGGTGGCCCAGATGAACAGCGCGGATTCAGCGCCTTCGCGCCCGACGGCGAGCACGGCGAGACCGACGATTCCCCACCCCGATGATCGTCTGCCCAAGGAGGCGGCCATCGAGTTTTCGAGTTCGCCCTTGAGCGCGCGGGAATGCTTGCCCATCCAGAAGATCATTCCGGTCACCAGGGCGACGGTGATGATGGAGAGCGCTCCGCCGATGATCTCCTGCGCCTGGTAGGTCAGGGTCTTGGGCCCCCAGGTGAGCAGCGCACCGATGCCGAAGGGGATGAGCGCGGCCAGGCCGACGCCCAGCCAGAGTTTGGGAAGCACGTCCCGGCGGTCGGTCTTGACCAGATACCCCACGAGGATGCCGATGACCAAGGTGGCCTCGAGTCCCTCGCGCAAGGCGATGAGGAGGTTCGCGACGAACATCTGACTCACTCTCGTCAGTTCGTCGAGGCGGGTGTTCGGACCGTCTCGAAAATGGATGAACGAATTTAGCCTAACCTAATGTTGGCTAATTCAGTGTACATCCGGATTCGGGGTGCTGCGGACGTGGGTGCCGGCGTGACTTCCGGGGGCAGCAGGGGTGATTGCCGGCTTCGGGGTCAGGCGTCGGCGGGGTCAGCCTCGGCCGTGTCAGCCTCGGCGGGGTAAATGAGTTCGCCATCGTCGCGAAGGCGGGCACCCTCGCTGAGCTCGGCCTCATCGACATGACCCGCCCCGAGGATGTGCGAGACCGGGAACTCCCGAGCAAGCAGCTGATCGGCGATGATCCGACGGTGGCAGCGCCACCACACGGCTTCGGAGCACATGATCGCCAAGCGTCGGGTCATCGACCATTCGATGAGGGTGTCGAGGTCGGTGTGGAATTCCTCGGACAGGCAGTGGTCGGCGTAGTTGTGGAAGCTGCGATTATGCCACCAGGCATTCGTCTCGAAGGGCACCGTGCGGCTGACCGGTCTTCGGCCGGTCAGGCCCTCGAGTCGGCGCAGTTCGATGCCCTCCTCGGTGAGGTCGGTGGCGAGGGTGTCCGCGTTGAACCAGGGGTTCTTATTCGAACCTGGCAGCTTGCGGACGTCGACGACCACCTCGGTGCCGGTGTGCGTGAGCAGTTCGGTGAACTCGTTCAGTGAACGATTCGAGTGCCCGACGGTCAGCAAGCGCGGCTGGTCCACAGTGCTTGCCGCTGCGGACCCTGACTTCGCGGTGGTCCGTGACATCAATCGTCGTCAATGCGGTGCAGAGCGCTGCCTTTGTGGGCGGCGATGTGATCGGTCTTGTCGCTCTGGATCTCGTACTGCGGTTCCTCCGCCGAGGCGCGGCGACGGTGGCCCTGGTAGTCGAAGTCGGCGGTGTGGACCTTCGCAATGCGACCGGAGACCTGCCCGGCCTCGGAGTTCCAGGCCACGTGGTCGCCGACCGAGAATTCGGTTGCCATGCTTCCTCCTTGACTGGGGTGAATGATCCTCTCCGCAGTCTACGACTGGTCTGCACGGTCCTCGCCGACCGTGTGACCAGCCCAGCCGCTTGTGCCTTGCGACTGGGTCTGCCGCTTGTTCCGGTGTGTCCTCAGCTCTCGGAGTGATCGGCGATGAGGGCGTCGATGAAGGACTCGCAGGCGGCGATCTGGTCGAGTTCGATGAACTCGTCCGGGGCGTGAGCCTGGGCGATGTCACCGGGACCGCAGACGACGGTCGGGATGCCGGCTGCGGAGAACAGGCCCGCCTCGGTGCCGTAGGTGACCTTGTCATCGGTGGCGATTCCGCCCCAGTTCGCCGCGAGTGAGACGATGTCGGCATCGGCCGGGGTCTCGCAGCCGGGAGCTTCGGCTTCGATCGTGAACTCGACTCCGGCGGCCTTGTTCTCGGCGGCCATGGCGCGACCGAGGCGTTCGGCTTCGGCGCGGAATCGGGCGATGAGGGCTTCTCGGTCGACCGAACCGAGCGAGCGGAACTCGAACTTCACGGTCGCCTCGGCGGGGATCGTGTTCACGGCGATGCCGCCGTTGAACGTGTTCGCCGTGACCGAGGTGAAGGGCACGACATAGGCCTCGTCGAAGGGTCCCTCGGTGCGGAATTCTGCGGCCACGGCGTGGACGAAGGCGACGAATTCTGCGGCATAGGCGATGGCGTTGACGCCTTCGGGGGTGAGTGAGGAGTGGGCGGCGACGCCGTGGAAGTCGACGCGGAAGACGTTCATCGATTTGTGGCCGCGGATGACGCGCATGCTCGAGGGTTCGCCGACGATGCAGCCGCGGGGTGCCAGACCTTCCTCGGTGATGGCCTCGACGAGGGAGATGGCGCCCACGCAGCCGATCTCCTCGTCATAGGAGAAAGCGAGGTGGATGGGTTCGCGGAGCTTCGCGGACTTGAGCGCTTCGAGGCGGGAGAGGATGACGCCGATGAAGGACTTCATGTCGGCGCTGCCGCGGGCGAAGTACTTTCCGTCGCGGATCTCGGGAGTGAACGGATCCGACGACCAGTCCTGACCGTCGACGGGGACGACATCGGTATGCCCCGACAGGACGACGCCGCCGGTCGTCGAGCCGTCGGCCGCGGGGATGGTCGCGAGCAGGTTCGCCTTCGTGCCCTCCGGGTTCGGGATCCGGCGTGACTCGATGCCGGCGGCCTGAAGGCGGGCTTCGACGTGGTCGATGAGTGGGAGGTTCGTGTCCCGGCTCGTCGTGTCGAAGGTGATGAGATTCGTGATCTCGGTGATGGTGGCCTCGGCGGGTGTCGCTGGCACGACTGCTCCTGACTTTCGGATGCGGGTGGTATCGGTTCGGTCAGACCGCTGCGTCTGCGGCCGGGGCCGCGGTGGTCCCAAAGGGATGAGTGCACGTCTCCACCGGGTGGTGGCGGTGTCAGCGAGGGCGCGGCCCCGGGCAGGACAGCGGTGACCAGACTCTTCTCACTCTACGTGTCGGGCCGGCGGCGCGTGGGACCGGCCCAGTAAGTGGGCACTGCTCAGCATTGAGCGCGCAGCTTTTGAACCCATGAGCGTCCCATATTCAGGCCCCAGCGAGGACGAGAAGGGCCTCATTCCGCGCATCGAGCCCGTCGTCGGGGATTTCGGCGGACATCTCTTCGCGCATGACCGCTCTCTTCACCGGGTCCATCGTCAGCTGAGCCGAGTAGGTGAAGACCATCGACAGCCACTCGTGCCTCGGATAATGGAGGTCTTCGACGAAAGTGGTCTCATTCGGGGTGAAACCGGCGTCGCGCAGCTTCGTGAGAGCCGGGTGCTCGACGGGTTCGACTGCCGGCACGGACTCAGTCGTACCGCTGCCCGCCGTCGCCTCTTGGTTCGCTTCGATGCCCCGGCTCGCCCTCGAACCGAGACTCGCGGTCCTGCCGTCGGCATGGAAGCGTGCGACAACGGCATTGAGTCGGGTCTTCAGCTCGCCCTGCGGTCTGATGTCATTCCAGGCCAGAGCCAGACTTCCTCCCCGGCGGAGCATGGTGCGAACCTTCGGCAGTGCAACCAGAGGATCGACCCAGTGGAAGGACTGTCCGAAGCTGACGAGATCGAAGTCTCGTCCTTGTGCATCCCAGTCCTCGAACGTCGAGACGTCCACATCGAGGCCTTTGGACCGAGCGACCGCAGCCATCTCGTCATCCGGTTCGACAGCGAGGATCTCGGCGCCTGCTGACCGGAGCTGGGACGCGAGTATGCCGGTGCCGGAACCGACGTCGAGGATGCGCGGGGCGCGCGTGCCTGGCTCGGTGATGGTCTCGACCGCTTGCATGATCGCTGAGATGAGCGCGGCAGGGTACTTCGGCCGAAAGGCATCGTACTCCTGGGCGACCTCGCCGAAGGATTCTGCACGTTCACGATTCTCGAAGTACTCCATCCACGAAGCCTAACGTTCCACGTTCGGGCAGGGCCGCCTCGGCGAGGGGATGGACTTCCATCCGCACCGGAACGGATCAGAACGAGATCGACTCAGATTCGGGGAACTCCGTGAAACTCTGATCGTCATCGATCGGTGCCAGCTCGAGGTAGCAGGGCGAGTCGTCGTCGATGAACAGCAGCAGCATCGCCCCAGGTGTACCCGCTGTGAGGACGATGCGTTCCGACCAGTTCCCGTCGTCGCCCTGATCTTCGCGGTGCTCATCGTCGAGGCGACTCCGTGGGCGCAATTCGATGCTTGGACAGGTTCCACAGTCGCATTGGCCGGTGACAATCACATCGTCGAGGCGGCTCTCCCATATCTGTCGCTGTTCGTTTGAAATGGGCTCGGGTGGATTCCAACTCTGCCGTTGCTCAGGAGTGAAGTCGGCATAATCTGCTTCGTCGGGAGACGTCGTCGCCGAGCGGGTCATGCTCAGTGCGACGCTGGATTCGCGGGCGCTCAGAGGGCGAACCATGGTCGAAGTCTAGCCCAAGTACGTGGTCGAAAGGCTCATACCTCATGAGTAGTGGCATCTCCACCCGGCGCACCGGTGAGTTATGAGAGGGACAAGGTGGATAGGGCGCAGTCCGGAGAAGTGAGAGCAACGGTGAGGGACGGCGGGGCTATCAGCGGAATTCCCAGGTGCGAACTCGCCCGCGGATGCGTGCGGAGCCGCAGGGTTTCGCTAAAGTCGTGGAGCAGGGGGTAACGATGTCGATCGAGAAGACACCATCCGTACCGCGCTTCGGCGCGGGCAGCGGAAACGGCGGGCCGGCCGAGCTCACGCCGGAGGATCAAGAGCGCGCTCGCGGGCTGAAGAAGATGCGCACGCTCGCGCTCTCGCTGCTCATCCTTGCCACGCTCATCTTCCTCTCCACCCACCTCTTCACCGACAACACCGGCGTCTGGGGGTTCGTCTCCCGTGCCTCGGAGGCCGCGATGATCGGCGCGATCGCCGACTGGTTCGCCGTCACCGCACTCTTCCGCCACCCTCTCGGGCTGCCGATTCCGCACACTGCGATCATTCCGCGCAAGAAGGACACCCTCGGCGCGAGTCTGTCGGCCTTCGTCGCCGCGAACTTCCTCCACGCCGAGGCGGTGTCGACGAAGATCCGATCCGCCGAGATCTCCCATCGAGCCGGGAAGTGGCTGGCCAAGCCCGCCAACCGAGATATCGTCGTCGACCGTGCCGCAGGTGGCCTCGAATATGTGCTCGCGCGCATCGATGACGACTCCATCAAGGCGCTGACCAGGAACGTGATCATTCCGCGGCTCGTGGCCACCCGGAAGACTCCGGTGCTCGCGCAGCTGCTGCGCCAGATCGTGCTCGACGGTGCTCACCACAGACTCGTCGACCTCATCGTCGCGGAGGCCTACAGCTGGCTGGGCGACAACCCGCAGGTCATCGACGAGATCGTCCACAACCGGGCACCGTCCTGGGTCCCCGATTTCGTCAACGAACAGCTGGCCAACCGGCTGCAGCGCGAAGTGCTCGGCTGGGTCGCCGACGTCCGCGACAACGAATACCACAAGGCTCGACAGGCGCTGGACGCGTGGCTCGTCGATCTCTCCGACGACATCGAATCCGACTCATCCCTGTCCCAGCGCGCCGAAGAGATCTTCAACGACCTGCTCAGTCAGGACGGAGTCGTCGACTCCGTCCTCGAGATCTGGGATTCGCTCAAACAGCTGCTGCGCGAGGCCATCATCGACGAAGGCGGCGAAGTCCGCGCCCGCATCTGGCAGCTCATCGGCGAATTCGCCGAACGGCTGCAGGCGGACTCGGACTTCTCCCGCCGCATCGATGACCGGATCGCCACCACCGCCGGTGATCTGGCCGAGAGCTTCGGCCCCGAGATCGCCAGCGTCATCTCCGACACCATCGAACGCTGGGATGCGAAGGAAGCCGCCGAGCGCATCGAGCTCTACGTCGGCCGTGACCTCCAGTACATCCGCATCAACGGCACCGTTATCGGCGCGCTGGTCGGCCTCGTGATCCACACCGTCATCGTGCTCCTGCCGGGGTGAGGCGCTGAAGCGCACCGAGGTGGCCCGGTCCTCTGGGACGGAGACTATCAAGACCACTCCCGAACCTCGGCTTTCCCGCAACAGAAGTTGGGTTTTCCTCTCCCGTCCAGTGGGCTGACTTCATGGCCGGAGCACAGACTGCGAGAAAGCATGGAGTCATGACTTCTTCACAGCATCCTGTCGCAGCGCAGCAGCCCGTCCTTCAGCACCCCGCCATCATCACCGCCGGCAACGTCACGAAGCACTTCAACCAGACCTACGCTCTCGCAGGAGTCGATCTCACGATCGGCCTAGGCGAATCCCTGGCCATCATGGGACCGTCCGGCTCCGGTAAGACCACCCTCCTGCACTGCCTAGCCGGCATCATCAGTCCCGACAGCGGCCGCATCCGACTCTCGCCGACCGACCGCAGCGCCGCCGCCGAGATCACCTCCCTCAAGGAATCCGGCCGCACCGCTCTGCGCCGCGAGGTCTTCGGCTTCGTCTTCCAACAGGGACTGCTACTGCCCGAACTCACCGCCGTCGACAACGTCGCGCTCGCCGCCATGCTCGCAGGGATGAACCGCTCGGACGCCACCCAGCACGCTAGGGCCTGGCTCGACCGTCTTGGTCTGAGCGAGCACGGACACAAGCGGATCGGACAGCTCTCGGGAGGCCAGGCGCAGAGAGTGGCGATCGCCCGCGCCCAGGTCACCCAGCCCGTCGTCACCTTCGCCGACGAACCGACCGGCGCCCTCGACTCGCGCACCTCGAACGAGGTTCTCACCGAGCTGCTGGGCTCCACGGTCGGCCGCAGCTCCACTCTCGTCGTCGTCACCCACGATGAGAACGTCGCCGCCCGCTGCTCCCGTGTCGTCCGACTCGCCGACGGTCGCATCGTCGCCGATTCGGCAATGCAGGAAGCCGCCCAGTGATGAATATCCTTCCCATCCTTCTGTCCAAACAGTCCCTGACTTCGACGACGTCGCGCCTCGTCGGGATCGCCTTCTTCTCCTGCTCGACGATCTTCCTCACCGTGGCAGCCGGCGCCTGGGCGTTCACCGATCGTCCCGAGGTCTCCGGATACGCCGAGGTGGCCGAGCTCTACCAGCTCCTCGCCGTCCTCGCCACGGTCTTCCTCGTCGTGCCCGCGACCAGCCTCGGGGTCGCTTCGGCGAAATTGAGCGCCCGCCGACAGGACGAACGACTCTCGACCCTGTCCCTGCTCGGGGCACAACGCAGCACGATCCGCCTCATCGCCGTCGCCGAACCCTTCATCCCCGCCTCGCTGGGCATCCTCGCCGGAATCGGCGGCTACCTGCTGGTCGCCTGGCCGCTGAGCTTCATCACGTTCGTCGGCGAACCCCTGGGCTACCAGGCACTGCTCATGCCGGTCTGGCTGCTCGCCGCGGTCGTCGCCGGCCTCCTGGCCGTCTGTCTGATCGCCTCGCTCATCGGCCTGCGCAAGATCACGATCTCCCCGCTGGGCGTGCGCACCCGGTCGCTGCCCCGGAGATTCCCCCTGGCCCGCGTCATCACGGCCATCCTGCTCATCCTCGTCGTGGCCATCGCGACCTATATCTCCACCCAGATGGAACTGCCGATGGCGGTGACGATCATGTACAGCATCGCCACAATCGGCATCACCCTCCTACTCATCAGCGTCATCGGCGTCCTGTGCATCCGCGTCCACGCCGGCATCGCCGGGAGAATCGCCCGCGGTCCCGCCTCGGTGATGGCGGCCGGGATGATCGCCGACGCTCCCGGACAGTACTGGCGCCGGGTCGCCGGGCTGGCGATGATCACGTTCATTGCCGTCGTCGGCGGGGCGGGAACGGCCATGATGCGCAGCGGTCAGGAGGACTTCTCCGCCGAGGACCGCGCGGTCATGGGACCGTACGTCCACCTCGGCGACGATATCTTCACGGGGCTCATCCTCACCCTGGTCATCGCCTTCGTCCTCGTCATCGTCTCGGCCACGATCAACCAGGCCGCTGACATCCTCGACCGGGCCACGACCTACCGTGAACTCCACGCCGCCGGAATGACCCAGCAGATGATGCACCGGGTGACCGTCAACGCCGTGATGTCGCCGATCCTGGTGGTCACCGTCGTCTCCCTGTTCCTCGGCGGAATCCTCGCCTGGCTGATGGCTTCGGTGAGCGACCTCGGCGATCCGTTCACCATCGGAACCGTCGCCGCCGTCCTCGTGGCCGGGGTTGCGATGGTGTGGCTGGGACTGCAGGTCACCCGCCCGCTCGTCCGCCGGGTCACCGAGATCGACCCCGACAACCGCACCCTCGCCGAGGCGGCCCCCGAGAACCGGGCCACCGCCGAAGCGACCATGGCCTGAGAGGAGACCCGATGTCCACGTCGTTGACAGCCGTTCCCCTCGTTCTCGGACGAAGATCGCTGACCTCGGCGAGTTCCGTGCTCGTGACCGCCGCGTTCTTCGCGTGTGCCACGCTGTTCCTCACCGTGGCGGCCGGGGCCTGGATGTTCTTCCAGATCCCACCGAGCTCCGATCCCGCGGACGAGGGTTTCGACATCATGTACAAGACCCTGGCTGCACTGGCCACGGCTCTGCTGGTCATCCCCGCCTCCACCCTGGCGTCAGCGTCAGCGACGCTGTCGGCACGCCGGCAGGACGAACGACTCTCGACGATGTCGCTGCTCGGTGCCCGACACTCCCAGATCACCGCGCTCGCCGTGGCCGAACCGCTGGTTCCGGCACTGGTCGGCATCATCCTCGGAGTCCTCGGGTACCTCGGGTTGGCGCTGCCGGTCAGCTTCATCCACTTCATGGGTGAGCCGATCGGGTATCAGAACATGCTCATGCCCGCTTGGCTCATCCTCGTCGTGGTCGTCTTCCTCGTTCTGGTCTGCGCGGGGTCGGCGCTGCTGGGTCTGCGCAAGGTCGCGGTCTCCCCGCTGGGGGTGCGGACGAAGAGCCTGGAGCGGAAGTTCCCCGTGGCCAAGGTCATCGTCACGGTGCTCATGATCTGCCTGCTGCCGGTCGTGTATGCGCTCACGCAAGCCGGTGGGCTGGGCATGGGGGTCATCCTGGCCGCGATGGTCGGATTCTTCGCCCTCGGGCTCGTCGTCGTCGACCTCATCGGCGGACTCCTCGTGCGCTGGTTCGCTCACCTGTCCGGCCGGCGGGCCGCCACCCCGGAGCGCCTCATCGCAGCCCGCTTGGTCTCCGACGAACCCAAACGGTTCTGGCGACGCGTATCCGGACTGGCGATGGCATCATTCACTGCGGCCGTCTGCGGATCGGGGGTGGCGCTCATGCAGCTCGGTCTCGATGCCGCAGGCGGCGATCCGCAGTCGGTGAGCACCTCCGAGATCAATCTCTTCCATGACCTGTTCACCGGGGTGCTGCTCGTCATGGGCATCGCGATCGTGCTCATCGCCGTCTCCGCAGTGATCAACCAGGTCGCCGACATCTATGACCGAGCCGACACCTTCTCCGACCTCTATGCCGCCGGCGCCGACCCCCGGCTGCTGCATCGAGCGCTGGTGCGGGCCGTCATGGCCCCGGCGATCTGGGTGTCCCTGCTGGCCGGAGGGTTCGGCCTGCTGCTCGTCCTGCCTCTGGCAGGAGCCGCGCTCGTGTTCAAACCGGTCACGTTCCTCACGATCCTGCTCACCGTGGTCATCGGCATCGGAATCATCCGCGGCGGACTGCAGCTGACGAAGCCGATCCTGCGCTCGGTGGCCACGGCCGGGCGGGCTCGGGACTGAGTCGGCGGGCCCCTGTGTCAGTGCCGCATCCTACGATGGCGGGTGTCGGGTCGATGGGACCGTCGATGGGTCTCCGGGTACAGTTGGAGCGCACCACATGAGGGTGGGCGATCCGAGGCTGTGAGGAAGAGGAAAACGAGTGAGCAACGACCAGGGCTATGACGGTCTGAGGACCCCTCCGCAGGACGTCGAGGCCGAGCAGAGCGTGCTCGGTGCGATGCTTCTGTCGAAGGACGCCATCGCCGACTGCGTCGAGACGATGAAGGGCGACGACTTCTACAAGCCCGCTCACGAAACCATCTACGAGGCGGTCCTCGACCTCTACTCCCGCGGTGAGCCCGCGGATTCGGTGACGGTGGCGAACTACCTGACGAAGACCGGTGACCTCGCCCGCGTCGGCGGTGCCGCCTACCTGCACACCCTCATCTCCTCCGTCCCGACAGCCGCCAACGCCGGCTACTATGCCGCGATCGTCAGCGAACAGGCCGTGCTGCGCCGCCTCGTCGAGGCCGGCACCCGCATCGTGCAGATGGGCTACGACGCCGAAGGCGATACCGATGACGTCGTGAACTCCGCTCAGGCGGAGATCTACAAGGTCACCGAACGCCATACGACCGAGGATTATGTCATCCTCTCCGACATCCTCGGCGAGGTGGCCCAGGAGATCGAACGCAACGGCAACACCGATGGGCAGACCGCCGGTGTGCCCACCGGCTTCACCGAGTTCGACAACCTCACCAACGGTCTGCACCCGGGCACGATGATCGTCATCGCCGCCCGTCCCGGTGTCGGCAAGTCGACACTGGCGCTCGACTTCATCCGCTCGGCCGCGATCCACAACGATGCTGCCGCTGTGTTCTTCTCGCTCGAGATGGGCAAGAACGAACTCGTCATGCGTCTGCTCTCGGCAGAATCCGAGATTCCGCTGCAGAACCTGCGTCGCGGCGAACTCAGTCCCCACGACTGGACGACCCTGGCCGCGACCGAGGCCCGGATCAACAATGCGCCGCTGTTCGTCGACGATTCGCCGAACATGGCGCTGACCGAGATCCGCGCGAAGTGCCGACGGCTCAAACAGCAGCACAATCTGCAGATGGTCTGCGTCGACTACCTGCAGCTGATGTCCTCGGGCAAACGCGTCGAATCCAGGCAGCAGGAGGTCTCGGAGTTCTCCCGTTCGCTCAAGCTGCTGGCCAAGGAGCTCGAGGTGCCGGTCATCGCACTGTCTCAGCTCAACCGCGGCAGCGAGCAGCGCACGGACAAGCGGCCGATGATCTCCGATCTGCGTGAGTCCGGGTCGATCGAGCAGGACGCGGATATGGTCCTCCTCATCCACCGTGAGGACATGTACGACAAGGAACACGAACGCGCCGGTGAGGCCGACATCATCGTCGCCAAGCACCGTGCCGGTCCCACGATGGACATCCCCGTGGCGTTCCAGGGCGCGAAGTCCCGATTCGTCAACATGCCGCAGTGACGAGCGGCAGTGCGCGCCTCAGCCGCTGGAACCAGGGCAGCCGGAACCCGCTGAGCATCGTCATCACCGGTGTCGTCTTCCTCATCGGCATCGGCCTGGTCTTCACTGTTGGATACCTGTTCCCGTCCGTGCTGCTGGTGACCATCATCCTCGGGTGCGTCTTCTTCCTCGGCATCACGTTGACCATGCGGGCGATCATGGGCACTCGTTGGGCGTATTGGTACACCGGTCCGTTCGTCGCCATTGCGCTCATCGGCACGGTGATGCTCGCCGAGGATGTGGCATTGTCCGACGCGGGCGAGCTCACCGAAGTGGTCGTTGTCGACCACGAGGTCGACGTGACGACCCAACACAATTCGAACGGCAGGCACGCTCGGAAGGTCTACACGCACACCTACTCTCTCGAACGCACTGACGGCAGTCCGGTCGCCGAACCGATGGTCTACCGCGGTACGGACGGATTCGACGACTTCGACGAAGGCGACACGATCTCCGTCCTCATCGACCCGGACGGGAATGCGCCGACCGAACCGGCCGAAGACGTCGACATACCTGCCGACATCGGTGTCCTCGTCACCGGTTTAATCACCTCGGGGATCGTATTTCTCATCTGCCTCATCGTCGTCCTGCTGCGATGGACGCGTTCGTCGTCGCAGGACCACGTGCGCTGACGAGGCCGCGCTTGCTGCCGGTGTGCCACTATGGCAGGCATGGACACCACTCCCAACGATCTGCTCGTGCTGCTGGCCGTCTCCCGCACCGCCAAATTCACGACGGCGGCACACAACCTCGGGCTCACCCACTCGACGGTCTCCCGCCGCATCGCCGCCTTGGAGAAGTCCTTGGGCGGACGCGTGGTGGCTCGCTCGGATGATGGATGGGAACTGACTGAACTCGGAGAGCGAGCCGTCGCGGTGGCCGAGCAGATGGAGACTGCGGTCGCCGAACTCGAGAGTCCCGGCCAGGGCCCGGAGACGGTGTCCGGAGTAGTGCGGATGACCGCGACGGATGGGTTCAGCGCCTATGTCGCCTCCCCGGCGGTCGCGAAGCTGCGACGTCGGCATCCCGGGCTGAGTGTCGAGATCGTCACCGTCACCAGACAGGCCCTGCAGCAGCGGTCCGGTCTCGACATCGAGGTCGTCGTCGGCGAACCACGAGTCCACCGGGCGGAGGCCATGAGGCTCGGTGACTACGAACTCGGCCTCTACGCCTCTGCCGAATATCTGGCGGTCAACGGCACCCCCGCCTCGGTGGAGGAAGTCAGCGACCACCGGCTCGTCTATTTCGTCGATTCCATGCTCCAGGTCGACGACCTCGATGCGCCGAGGCGGCTGTTTCCCGAGATGAAGGATGCACTGACCTCGACGAACGTCTTCGTTCACGTCGAAGCGACGCGTGCGGGTGCCGGAATCGGTTTCCTCCCGTGTTTTATGGCCGACCGTCACCCCGACCTCGTGCGACTCTTCCCCGATTCGGTGGCCGAGCGACTGCCCTACTGGATGGTGCTCAGACCCGATTCGATGCGGCGACCGGCGATCGCCGCCGTCGTCCAGGGGCTCAAGGATGAGATGCTCGCCCACCAGGCTGCTCTCGAAGGCCGGAAGTTGCCCCGGCGAGTCGGCCCGACCAGGATATGAGCATGAACCAGCCCCAAACTGACATCGGCGACGAGCTGGCCGGACGTCGCATCGTGCTCACAGCTCAGCGGCGCGCAGAGCAGCTCGCCTCTGCCCTCGAGCGTCACGGCGCCAAGATCGTGCACGCCCCGACCCTGTCCGTCATCCCGCATATCGACGACCCCGAACTCGTGGCGCGCACCCGCGATCTCATCGAGGACAGGCCGGACATCGTCGTGGTCACGACCGGCGTCGGATTCACCGGTTGGGGCGACGCGGCTGAAGCCGCGGGTCTTCGTGAAGAATGGCACTCGATGCTCGCCGGAGCACGGATACACGCCCGCGGTCCCAAGGCACGCGGAGCGATTCAAGCGGCCGGACTGAGGGCTCACTGGGTCGCCGAATCCGAGACGAGCGCAGAGATCCAGCAGGTCCTCCTCGGCGAAGGCGTGGACGGTCAGCGCATCGCCGTACAGCATCACGGTGCCGGCGCCGACGGACTTGATGAGGCCTTCGCCGCAGCTGGCGCCGATGTCCGCTCCCTCGTCATCTACCGCTGGGGTCCGGCGCCCGATCCGGCCGCCGTGATCGACGCGGTCCGACTCGTCGCGGAGCGCAGGTGCGATGCCGTGGCCTTCACCTCAGCACCCGGGACGGCAGCATTTCTCACCGCGGCCGAGGAGCAGGGACTGCTGTCGGCCGTGATCGAGGCGTTCAACGAATCGGTGGTGGCGGCAGCAGTCGGCGACGTCACCGCAGCACCGCTGCATGAACAGGGCATCAGAACCGTGATTCCCGAGCGATTCCGACTCGGAGCCCTTGCTCGCGTGCTGATCAGCGAACTCGCCGAATGATCTCAGACTGACGCGAATTCGATGTCGACGGCGTCTGACTCGCGCAGTGCGCCGATCGCCTCTGCCTCAGCGGTCACTGCGCTCTTCACCGACGTCGAGACGGTGCCGAAGGTTGCGATCGTCATGCTCAGTCGACGGTTGATAGCAGTGCAGTCAACGGCGCAGCAGTTCGGATCTGGTCCGGTCGCCTTCGCTGTCGTCGGATGAGGTCGGCGCCCCGCGCATGGAGTGCGGTCAGAGCGGATCCCGGTGGGCTGTTCTGGATGCCGCAGGCTTCCGCGGCGTCAAGAAGTGAGTTGTGGCTGAGTCGCTCACCGAGGTGATGAGCTCGGAGGCGGAAGGCGATGATCTCGTCGTTCGTCGCAGAGTCGGCTATGTGCCCAGGCTAATTCAGGACCCGTGTTTGAATGGGGCCATGTGCACGGCCGGTTTCAGGTGCGTGCATTACCACATCGAGAAGGGACGACGATGACGCGAACGATGCAGGTCAGCGACAGTATGGTGATCAAAGCCGACGCCGCCGGGCTCTGGGAGCAGATCGCCGATCCGACCCAGATGGCCCGATGGAGCCCGGAGAACACCGGAGCCAGCACGCGCGCGACTGCAGGTCCGCTGCAGACAGGCGATGTCTTCGAAGGCACGAACCGTCGCGGGCCGGCGACGTGGGTGACCGAATGCGTCGTCACCGAATCTGTGCCCGGCAAACGGTTCGCCTTCACCGTGCGCCGGATCGGGCCCCGAGCTCCCAGCATCGAAGGACCGAACGCGAGCTGGACATACGAGTTCGAAGACCTCGGCGAGGCAACTCGAGTGACAGAGTCGTGGACGGACGATCGCCGCGCTTGGCCCGACTGGCTGGCCTGGGTCTTCGACCACATCGTCACACGGGGCCGGAGCTTCGCGGACTTCCAGCGATTGAACATCCGGCAAACCCTCACCGCCATGAAGGATGACGTCGAAAAGCGGTGACACGGACGAAACGAGGGCGAAACAACTCCTCGCTACTCTGATCGCATGACAGCGACGGCACAGCCCACAGAGAGCTCCGCCCGCCACGATGTGGAGGGGATGAACTTCTATACCCGCAAATGGGTGCGACCTGAGGACCTCAACGCCAACGGCTCCCTTTTCGGCGGCAGCCTACTGAGGTGGATCGACGAGGAGGCCGCGATCTACGCGATCATCCAGCTCGGCAACCATCGAGTTGTGACGAAGCTGATCTCCGAGATCGACTTCCAGGCTTCGGCGAGGGAGGGCGATCTTATCGAGATGGGGCTCCTCGCCACGCATTTCGGACGCACCTCACTGACGATGAGGGCCCGGGTGCGCAATATGATCACTCGCAGATCCATCCTCAGCATCGACAAGATCGTATTCGTCGGTGTCGACGAGGACGGCACTCCGATTCCCCACGGGTACACGACGATCACCTATGACCGAGACCGAATGCCCGAACCACACGGGAAGCTCTCGTAGGAGAGACCGCGGTCCGACGCGGTCGCAGGTGTCGCCTCCTGGACCGCCTCCTGGACCGCCTCGGTGCCGAAGAACTCGGTGAGAGCCTCGGTGATGGTGTCATTGACCGCTGCGCTGTTGTCCGTCAGCGGGAACTGGTCGAAGTACTCGAGTCGGTTCCCTCGGCGTCCCGGCGGCCTCGCATTAGCCGCGGACGATCCGCTCGATCGACGCGATGACTCTCTTGCGCACCGCAGTGTCGTAGGTGCGGACGTTGAGCAGCAGCTCGGCGCGATCAGGGGTGATATTCGACTTCGGCCCAGCGTTCGACGCACCGACGGTGACGACGCGGACATTTCTCACAGCATCAGCGGGCGAGGAACTCGTTCAGGGGTGTTGGTCGGGCGGCGCGAGGTGAGCACCCTATTGAGCGAGCAGACCTCGTTCGGACAGTTCCTCGCGCAGTGAGGCGGCTCCTGAGAACACGTGGCCGATGAAGCCGAGTCGTTCAGCTGCCTCCACGTTGGCGGGCAGATCATCGACGAAGACCGTCCGGGCCGGGTCGAGGTCGAATCGGTCCCGGGTCAGTTCGAAGATCGCCGGATCGGGTTTGACTAGCCCGACTCGACCGGAGACGACGATGTCTTCGAGTTCGCTGATCGCCGGGGCGACGACGGGGGCATGGTGGATGGTCTCAGCCGACCAGTTCGACAGCCCGAGCAGGCGGACGTCGGCGGCCTTGAGTTCTGCGACGATCTCGGCCATGCCGTCGATCGGACCGGTCAGGGACTTGTCGAAGTTCTCGTAGTAGCCGGCGACGATCTCCCCGTGGCGGGGGTCCGCCTCGTCGGCTCGGGCGACGATATCGTTGATCGGAACGCCGGAGTCAGCTGCAGTATTGAGCGTGGGGAAGTCGGCCGCCTCGGCGAAGGAATGCCATTCATCGGCGCTCATGCGATCGGCCAGAGGCCCTGTCTGGTCCCAGCCGATGAGCACATTGCCGAGGTCGAAGACAACGGTCGTCGGGGTCGGGCGGTCGGGTTCGGTCATGGGCCACCACCTGTTATCGGTATCCTGGAGTCGAACCCCACGCTACCCGGAGCTGACGGGCCATTGTGGATTCGGTCCGGCTGGCCTAGGTTGGTTTCATGATCGGCTACCCGCCCCTGCAGATCCGGGTGAAGACTCCCCGACTCGAGCTCGTCGGTGCTGCCGATGAGATGCTTGCGGCGCTCGCCCCTCTTGTGCGGGACGGCAAGGTCTTCGCGGAACCCGCTCCCTACGACGATCCGATGTCGTTCTACGAATCCGACCCGGACGTGCGGGTGAGCAGGTGGCTCCAGAGCGTGTGGCGTGGTCGGGGGCGGTTCTCTCCCTCTGAATTCCGGTTGGCCTTCGCCGTCCTCGTCGATGGTGAGGCCGTGGGGATGCAGGACCTCATTGCGGAGAAATTCGACTCCTGCGGGACGTTCGCGTCATTCTCCTGGCTGTCGACGGATGTGCGCGGTCGCGGCCTCGGCACGGAGATGCGCAGTGCTCTGCTCCATCTTGCGTTCGCAGGGCTCGGGGCTAGTGAGGCCGGTTCCGATGCGTTCGTCGACAACATCGGATCGAACAAGGTGTCTGAAGCCTTGGGGTACGAGCGCAACGGCGTCGACTGGGACATCCGCCGAGGCGAGCCGGGACGCATCCAACGCTGGCGCCTGACCCGCTCGGCGTGGGAAACCAGACGGCGGAACGACATCGAGCTCAGCGGAGTCGAGGACTTCTGCACTTTCCTAGCCCACCACTAATTGCTACCTGACGGCGGCCCAGCAACCTCGCGCGAGGTATCTGGGCCCCCGTCGGGTAGCAATTAGGGCGATCGCAGGTCCAGTGAGAACACCTCGTGGTCGGGGGACTTGTGTCGGAATTCGGGGTTGCGCTGCATCCCGAGCTTCTCGGCCACTCGCTGCGACGGTCGATTGTCTCGGTGGATGATGGCGGTCAGTATTGCAGCCACCTCGAGCTCCCGAGCGTGATCGACGCAGGCCAGAGCCGCCTCGGTGGCGAACCCACTACCTTGGGCGGACGGCTTCACATGAAAACCGACCTCAAGGTGAGGTGCGCCGTTGACGGTCTGCCAAGTCAGGCCGCAGTCGCCGAGGAACTCACCCTTGTGCGTCCCCACGATCCACAGCCCGAACCCGTGCTCTGCGTAATTGCGTCGGTTCCACCGGATCCACGCAGCCGCCTCGGTGCGGTCTTTGGGATGAGGGTAATACTCCATCACCTGCGGATCGCCGAGGAGGGCGGCCATATCGTCGAGATCGTCGTCGATCATCTCCCGCAGGCGCAGACGAGGAGTGTCGCAGGGCGGCATGAGTTCAGGATAACCGGGCGGGCCGATGTGCGTGGAGCTGCCGGAGTATTCAGCCAGATCGGCGTCGCCGACGGTCACGAATGACCGCGAGTGTCGTGGCGGTGATCAGCAGAACGAGGGCCAAGAGCCACAGAAACGCGGCAAAGTCATGGAACGGCGCCGCCTGGGAACTCAGTATGCAGGCGGCGGCGAGCAGGATGAATGCGACGATCCAACGGGTGAGTACCGAGTGCTTCAACGCTCCTCCAACGTCAGGGTTCACGGCCGTTGGCATTGACTCTAAGTAGAGCAAGGGTGCCTGTCAACGCCGGTGACGGCGGCCCAGCAACCTGGCGCCAGGTTGCTGGGCCCCCGTCAGGTAGCAATTGGGGAGGAGACGACAGCGACCCTGCGTTCACACCAAGTGGGTGAGCGCAGGGTCGCTGGTGAATCTCAGAAGTCTCTAGGTGAGACTCTCAAAGAGTCTCAGAGGCCGCGGACGCGAGTCGCCTGCAGGCCCTTGGAGCCCATCTCAGAGTCGAACTCGACGTTCTGACCCTCGGTGAGCTCGCGGTAGCCGGAGGCTTCGATCGCGGAGAAGTGAGTGAACACGTCAGCCGAACCGTCGTCAGGCTGGATGAATCCGAAACCCTTTTCCGCGTTGAACCATTTCACGGTACCTGTTGCCATAATCTTTGTATCCTTATTTTTTAACTGATGACCGCTGCTGCGATCGTGATGGTCGAACCCATTGCTGGATCCGGCTTTCCCGCTGGCTGGACTGGATCTTCAGACGCAGATCCAACGAAAATCTGTGGGTGAACCGAGGACTCGGAATCGCTGGTGAGGATGAGTTCTCTGATGTGAGGTCTCTGTTTCAGACGAAATCGCGGGGATACTCGGTTTCGATCATGCACTCGAAGGTGCTGGATGGAAGTCGTCAGACGACTGAACTGGGAAAAATCATGAGGGGCGCGGAAGGCAGACACGCGCCGACGGGCAAACACATGGTGACGAGTGAATCTACCTGCTCTTCAGACACCATCTGCTCCGCACATTTCTGTGCGAGAACGTTTCCAGCATAACAGAGTGATCGCTCTGCGGGTGATTTCGGTCGACTGATTTCAGTCGAGAGATGGAACACAGCGATGTGCACTCGACCGCACAGGCATTTAGGATTGTATACATTTCGTTTTGTATGCAATCCGCCATGACCCCGGACGCAGGAGCACCCGAACCGTGGACAACGAAGAATCGTCACCGCCGCCAGGACCCCGCCGACAGCGACGTCTCGCCGCGAAGTACCGCCGCCGGCGCACCTTCGTCGCCGTGGCTGCGGTCCTCATCATCGGTGCCCCCGTGACGATCGCGGTGGCGGTGCACAACCTCGGCGCGAATATCTCCTCCTCCCCGCTGCGCGCCCACGGCGGCGACGTTCCGGAGAAGCTGACCGACGAGACTAACGTCCTCGTCATCGGATCCGACACTCGCGATCTCGACTCGGCGAAGGGCGCCTCCGGTGACTCGGGTACAGGTGAAGGCGCGAACTCCGGGGCCGCCTCGGGGCAGGGATACGGCAGCGCCGAAGGGGCCCGCAGCGATGCGATGATCCTCGCCCACGTGTCCGCTGATGCCAGCCGCATCGACGCCGTGCAGATCCCACGTGACACGATCATGGACATTCCCGCCTGCGACGACACCGGCCACGGAGCCACAGAGGCCACACACGGAATGATCAACTCGGCCCTCAACGCCGGACCCGCCTGTTCGGTCTCCGCCGCCGAGGTGCTCACCGGAGTGCGCGTCGACCACTTCATCAACGTCGACTTCGACGGATTCTCAGCGATCGTCGACGCGCTCGACGGGATCAACGTCGACCTCGACGAACCTCTCAACGACCCGAAGGCGAACCTCGACTTGCCCGCCGGCCACCAGACCATCGGCGGCGGCGACGCCCTCGCTCTGGCCCGGACGCGGCACGCTGTGGGCGATGGCAGCGACATCTCACGAATGGGCAACCAGCAGATGGTCATGGGGGCCATCATCGACCGCGCCAAGAGCGGCCAGGTCCTCACCCGGCCCGACCGTCTGTACGGATTCCTCGACGGTGTGACCTCGACGATCGGCGTCGACGACGAACTCGACTCGATGCGTTCGCTGGCCTCCCTGGCCACGACGGTGGCTTCCGTGCGCGAGGACGACATCACCTTCGAGATCATGCCGTGGACACCCGCACCGGAAGATCCCAACCGGGTGGTCAAATCCGCCGAGGCGGACGCCGTGTTCACCGCCATCATCGACGACGAACCGATCACGGACCTCGGCAGGTGAGCATCGGGCACCCGCCGAGTTGATCCCCGTCGTGGCGGTTGTCAGCTCCGTTTCGGCCGCCCCGTCGTTCCGGACATCGGCCCCGTCATGTGACCTCCGTCCAGGCGATATTCATCCGCGGCTCCTAGACTGGACGGCATGTCTACGATCGAAATCACGCAAGACAACTTCGAGTCGACCATCAACGACAACGAGATCATCCTCCTCGACTTCTGGGCCGATTGGTGCGGCCCCTGCAAGCAGTTCGCCCCGGTCTTCGAGCAGGCCGCCGAGGCCAACCCTGACATCGTCTTCGGCAAGATCGACACCGAAGCCCAGCAGCAGCTGGCCGGACTCTTCGCGATCTCCTCGATCCCGACCCTCGTCGCCTTCCGCCAGGGCATCGTCGTCTTCGCCCAGCCCGGCGCGCTCGCCGCCCCGCAGCTCGAACAGGTCATCACCGCCGTCAAGGGACTCGACATGGACGAGGTCCGTGCCGAACTGGCCAAACAGGAAGCCGCCGCTGCCGCAGAGACCGACGGCGCGGACGGTGCCGACCCCGATTCGATCCCCGCCGACCCGGGCGTCGACAAGTGACCGCGACCAGCAGCAACGACCACACCCACTCGGACAGCCCCGGCGTACCCGATTCCGTGGCCGCCTGGGAAGAGCGCTACGCCGGGGCTGACGACGCCATCTGGTCCGGGAATCCGAACGAATCCCTCGTCGCCGTCGTCTCCGAGATGACCCCCGGCCGCGTCCTCGACGTCGGCTGCGGAGAAGGCGCCGACGTCGTCTGGATGGCCGAGAACGGCTGGGACGCCACCGGCATCGACCTGTCGACCACAGCCATCGACCGTGCCCTCGGGGCTGCCGAATCCCGCGGAATCTCCGCCGAATTCGCCGTCGCCGACGTCTCCACCTGGGAACCGGAAGACCCCGACCGCCGAGGCGGCTTCGACCTCGTCACCGGATCCTTCCTTCACACCCGGCTGCCCGATACTCGGGAAGAGCTGCTCACCCGCGTCGCCGCACACGTGGCACCGGGCGGCGCCCTCCTGCTCGTCTCCCATGCGACGATGCCGCCGTGGGCCGCCGAACACAGCGAGAAATTCGAACACGGCATGGACCACCACCATGAACTGGTCAGCCCGAACGGAGACTTCGCCCTCCTCATCGGCGCCAGCCCGCACCGCTGGGAGATCGAACTCGCCGACACCCGCTCCCGAGAGGTGACCTCCCCATCGGGCGAACCCGCCGAACTCGAGGACGCGATCCTCCTGGCCCGCCGGGTCTGAGCTGAGAGTTCCGAACCCGGAACCCAGCACCGAGGCGGCTGCGCGGTCGATCATGACCGCGCAGCCGCCTCGGCGAACCGCGCGATTCCCTGCCCCCTGAGATGGGGTCGAAAACCCGGTCTCACCTGGTGCATTTCCACCCCGTGAGGGGCTAAGGTGGTGCCATGGCTCGGTTCAGCTTCCTCGAGTGGCCGGTACTCCGGCAGCTGCGCACGTCGGATAAGACGGGACGCGGCGAATCCGTCGTGTCCCAGCAGACTCGGGACACCACTCCACGCACGGTCACGGCCGACAAGGTCGTCCAATCCGTGTGCCCGTACTGCGCCGTCGGCTGCGGGCAGAAGATCTTCGTCAAGGACGACAAGGTCGTGCAGATCGAAGGCGACCCGGACTCACCGATCTCTCGCGGCCGTCTGTGCCCGAAGGGCGCAGCCAGCGAACAGCTCGTCAACGCTCCCGGTCGTGTCACCGACGTCCTCTACAGAGCCCCGAAGGCCAAGGACTGGACGAAGATCGACCTGCCGACCGCGATCGACATGATCGCCGACCGGTTCATCGAGGCCCGCCGCAACCACTGGGAGGACTTCGACGACAAAGGCCACCCGCTGCGGCGGACGATGGGCATCGCCAGCCTCGGCGGGGCGACCATCGACAACGAGGAGAACTACCTCGCCAAGAAGCTCTACACCGCGGCCGGGGCGATACAGATCGAGAACCAGGCGCGTATTTGACACTCCGCCACCGTTCCCAGTTTGGGAACCTCGTTCGGGCGCGGCGGCGCCACACAACCCGTCCAGGATATGGCGAATGCGGACTGCATCATCATCCAGGGTTCCAATATGGCCGAGTGCCACCCCGTGGGTTTCCAATGGGTGACCGAGGCCAAGGCCCGTGGTGCCCGCATCATCCACGTCGATCCTCGTTTCACGCGCACCACCGCGATCGCCGATAAGCATGTGCCCATCCGGGCCGGCTCCGACATCGTGCTGCTCGGTGCGCTCATCAACCGTGTGCTGAGCGAGGGCCGCTACTTCGACGAGTACGTGCGCGCTTACACCAACGCCGCGAACCTCATCAGCGACGACTATGTCGACACCGAGGATCTCGACGGACTGTTCTCCGGGTTCGACCCGGACACGAACTCGTACGAGAACTCGACGTGGTCGTACCAGACCGATGAGCACGGTGCGCCACTCAAGGATCCGAGCCTGAAGGACCCGAAATCGGTCTTCCAGATCCTCCGCCGCCACTACTCGCGCTACACGCCGGAGATGGTCGAAGAGAACTGCGGAATCAAACCCGCAGACTTCGACTACCTCTACGAATCGGTGACCGAGAACTCGGGTCGGGAACGGACCACGTGCTTCGCCTACGCGGTTGGGTGGACCCAGCACAGCCTCGGCGCGCAATTCATCCGCACCGCCTCGATCCTCCAGCTCCTGCTGGGCAACATGGGTCGACCGGGCGGTGGAATCATGGCGCTGCGCGGGCACGCGACGATCCAGGGATCGACGGACATTCCCACCCTCTTCAACCTGCTGCCCGGCTACCTGCCGATGCCCAGCGCCGGGATCCACGACACCTTCGACGACTACGTTGCAGCCGTGGGCACCCCGGAGACCCATAAGGGCTACTGGGCCAACGGCCGCGCCTACGCCACCAACCTGCTCAAGGCTTGGTGGGGCGATGCGGCGACGGCAGACAATGACTTCGCCTTCGACTATCTGCCGCGCATCAACGGCGCCCACGGCACCTATCAGACCGCGGTGCGCATGCTCAACGACGGAGTCGACGGGTACTTCCTGCTTGGGCAGAACCCGGCCGTGGGCTCGGCCAACGGGCGCATGCAGCGCATGGCCATGAGCCACCTGAAGTGGATGGTCGTCCGCGACTTCAGCCTCATCGAATCGGCCACCTGGTGGAAGGACGGCCCCGAGATCGAGACCGGGGAGCTGAAGACCGAGGACATCGACACCGAGATGTTCTTCCTGCCCGCGGCCAACCATACGGAGAAGGCCGGTACCTTCACGCAGACTCAGCGTCTGGTGCAGTGGCGTCACAAGGCTGTCAACCCGCCGGGAGACGCACAGAGCGAGCTCGACTTCTTCTATGAGCTCGGCCAAGCCGTGCGCGAGAAGCTGAAAGACTCCGACGACCCCCGCGATCGTCCGCTGCTCGACATGACCTGGGACTACCCGGTCGACGAGGAGAACGAAGTCGACGCCGAGGCGGTCGTCAGGGAGATCAACGGCTACTTCATCGGCGGCGACCGCGACGGCGAGCCCTTGGACAACTTCAACCAGATGACCGACGACGGGACCACCGCCGGAGGCTGCTGGATCTACGCCGGCGTCTATGCCGGTGGTCAGAACATGGCCGCCCGCCGAAAACCGCTGGATGAGCAGGACGAGACCGCCGCCGAATGGGCGTGGGCCTGGCCGGCGAACCGTCGCATCCTGTACAACCGTGCCTCGGCCGCACCGGACGGTACTCCCTGGTCGGAGCGGAAGAAGTTCGTGTGGTGGGACGACGAGGCCGGGAAGTGGACGGGCAAGGACGTGCCCGACTTCCCGATCGACCGTGCACCCGCCGCCCGATCGAATATCGCCTACGGCGGGCCCGCCCACCTGGACGGCGACGATCCGTTCATCATGCAGGCCGACGGCAAGGGGTGGCTGTTCGCGCCCAGCGGCATGGTCGACGGTCCGATGCCCACGCACTACGAGCCGCAGGAATCGACGGTCGTCAACCCGCTGTATGCGCAGCAGAACAGCCCGACCCGGATGGTCATGCGCCGTGAAGACAACCTGTCCGCACCCGGTGCCGGGGTGCCCGGATCCGAGGTCTTCCCCTACGTGTTCACGACCTACCGGCTCACCGAGCACCACACCGCCGGAGGCATGTCCCGGTGGCTGCCGTACCTGTCGGAGCTGCAACCGGAGATGTTCTGCGAGATCTCACCGGAACTCGCCGCCGAGGTGGGACTCGAGCCCTACGGTTGGGCCACCCTGGTCTCCCCGCGGGCGGCCATCGAGGCCCGCGTCCTCGTGACGAAGCGGATGACTCCGCTGACCATCGGCGGGAAGACCGTCCACCAGATCGGCCTGCCCTACCACTGGGGCGTGGGCGGTCAGGGAGCCGTCGTCGAGGGCGATTCCGCCAACGACCTGCTGGGTGTGACGATGGACCCCAACGTCTACATCCAGAACAGCAAATACGTGGCCGGAACGATCATGCCCGGCCGCCGTCCCCGCGGACCCGAACTCGTCGACTTCGTCGAGAAGTACCAGCGAGAGGCCGGACTCAGTCCCGAATCCGGAAACCAGCAGGTCACCGTTCCCGCCGAGGATGTCGAGGCCTCACATCACGCCGGACAGGGCCGCAGCGCCGGTGGGCACGCTCACCGAGGCGGTGATTCGGCCGTCGGCGTCACCCCGGGCAGGACCCTGGACGGGGGACGGGATGGAGCCTCCGATCGGGACGGCACGACCGCCTCGGCGAGGGGATCCGGCGAGGGCGACACCGACGCCTCGGCGACGGTCGATAGTGCCGATGATCGCAGCGGTAGGATCACCATCGGACCCACCGAGGCGACCGAACCCGCCGAGACGGCCGTGTCGAACCGCGCCGACGACGGGGACCCCAGCGACGGCGACCCCGACCACGGCCGGCACGCCGACGGCAGTGCGATCGCCGAAACCGAGGTGGCCGAAGCGGAGGCTCGCGCCCGCGCGGCTCGGGATCGGCAGGCTGACGAAGCGCGCCAGCAGAACGAGGAGGAGGACGACTGATGTCGACACCGACGATCGATGACGACACGCTCGCGGACGGGCACTGGCACGATTCCGCGCACAGCCGCAAGGGATTCTTCACCGACACCTCGATCTGCATCGGCTGCAAGGCCTGCGAAGTCGCGTGCAAAGAGTGGAACCGCAACCCGCAGGACGGCACCTTCGAACTGCTCGGTTCGTCGTATGACAATACGGGCAGCGTCGGTGCGAACACGTGGCGTCACGTCGCTTTCGTCGAACAGGATTCCGAGCGCATCGAGAAGGCTCGGGAATCCGGGCGCAAGCTCGTCAATCTCGGCATGCCCACGATCCGCCCGCGCACCGATGAGTCTGCCGCCGCTCAGCCGCTGGACGGGGCCCTGGGTGCGGCGGCCGAGGGCCGGACCTCCGCCGGTCTGCCGACGACGCCTGAGCTCAACGTCGATCTGCTGGCACCGGGTGCTCTGGAGCCGACCGACCTGTCGAACGTCGACACGACGCCCCCGGACACCGCGGACTTCCGGTGGCTGATGTCGTCTGACGTGTGCAAACACTGCACGCACGCCGGCTGCCTCGACGTGTGCCCGACCGGCGCGCTCTTCCGCACCGAATTCGACACCGTCGTCGTCCAGAACGATGTCTGCAACGGCTGTGGAACCTGTGTGGCCGGCTGCCCCTTCGGCGTCATCGAACGCCGCGACGACGGCACGATCAACACCCCTACTGACCGGGATGATCGCAAGGCCGCGGACATGGATGTGCCGAACGCGGGTACCGCGAATAAGTGCACCCTCTGCTACGACCGCCTCGTCGAGGGTCAGGAACCAGCCTGCGCGCAGACCTGCCCGACTCAGTCGATCAAGTTCGGCGACCGTCAGGACATGGTCGACCAGGCGCACGACCGAGTGGCCGAACTCCACGCGAAGGGACTGACCGAGGCTCGCCTCTACGGGGCGAACCCGAACGACGGGGTCGGCGGCACCGGATCCGTGTTCCTCCTCCTCGACGAACCCGAGGTCTACGGCCTGCCGCCGGACCCGCGGGTCGCGACCAAGGACCTGCCGAAGATGTACGCCAACGCCGGGATCGCGGCGCTGGGCATGGTCGCCGCGGCCGGACTCGCGTTCCTTGGGAGCCGCCGTTCATGAGCACCTCAGAATTTGATTCCTACCGCCCACCCGAGCCGGAAGGCGGACGCAGAAAACGTCGCCGAGGCGGCCGTGGCGGTCGCGGCGGATCTGACGGTTCCGGTGGCCGTCGGGGCGGTCGCGGCGGCAACGGTCGCGGCGGCGGGTGGAAGAACCGCGGTGCCGACGGCAACCGGGAGATGCCCATGGTCGAGGACGTCGAGTTCACGTCCTACTACGGTCGAGCGATCGTCAAGGCCCCGCCGTGGGGCGATGAGATCGGGACGTACCTGTTCCTCGGCGGTCTGGCCGGCGGTTCGTCTCTGCTCGGCTTCGGCGCGCAGCTGACCGACCGGCCGGGTCTGCGCATCGCCTCCCGGATGACTGCGATAGCGGCCACCGGCATCGGCGGTGCCGCTCTCGTGGCCGACCTCGGCAGGCCCGAACGATTCCTCAATATGATGCGCGTGGTCAAAGTCTCGTCGCCGATGAGCCTGGGCACGTGGATCCTCTCCGGCTTCGGTGTCGGATCAGGAGTGACCTTCGCGATCGAACTCGACCGGATCACCGGTGAGAAGCTGCTGCCTCTGGGCCCGCTGCGCAAGGTGCTCCATGCGATGGAGACGCCGGCGGCCGTCGAATCCGCCTTCTTCGCCACTCCGCTAGCCGCATATACCGCTGTGCTTCTCGGGGCGACGGCCGTTCCGACCTGGAACGCTGCCGGTCGCAATGGTCTGCCGTATGTGTTCGTGTCCTCGGCTTCGATGGCCGCCGGAGGTGCCGCGATGGCATTGGCACCGGTGGCCGAGACCGGCCCGGCCCGACTGCTCGCGCTCACCGGCACCGCCGGAGAGGCTTATGCGATGTCGGCGATGAGGAAGCGCATGCACCCGGCCGAGGTCGATCCGTTGGACGACGGCGAGCCGGGACACAAGTTGCATCGGGCCGAGAAGCTGCTCATCGTCGGGGCCGTCGGTGCCGCCGCCGTCGAGGTGGGGGCGCGCGTGTTCGGGAAGAAACTGGCGTCTGGTGCCAGCTCCGGAACCTTGGGCAAACGGAGTTGGAAGACGCGTGCTGTTCTGCGCGGACTGTCCGTCGTCTCCGGTGCGGCACTCGCTGCCGCCTCGGCGTACACGCGTTTCGGCGTGTTGGAGGCCGGAATCGAATCGACGAAGGACCCGCGCCACGTGGTCGAACCGCAGCGCGCTCGCCTCGAGGAACGTCGGGCTCGCGGCATCACCGACGACTCCATCACCACCGGGCGCTAAACACTGATAGTGCCAACTTCTCACCGCCAGTGGGTACTTATACAGTTCCGTTGGCATCCCACACCGCTAGCGCCAAAACACCCCGGTGCTGCGAGGTGATTAGACGCTAACGGTGAGTGATACTCAGCCGGTTGGCAAACAGCCTTGCAATATCGCTCTCGTTCGATAGCGTGAGTATCCTATGAAGAAGTTGCTCAATGATCGCGAGAGCGTCAGGCTCGGTGTGTCGGTGGCGGTGGCCTTTCCGCTGGTCTACGTCCTAATGAATTTCCTTGGATGGAGCAATGGGATGTTCAGGTGGTGGCAGACACTGCTGTTCGGACTCGTCCAGGGGGTCATCTTCTGGTTCTGTATGGCCAGCTTCCGTCAATTCCGCGACGAGGACGTCACTCCCAAGTAGTCTGGCTCTCTTTGATCTTACGGACGGCGGCTTCGTAGGCGTCGTCAGGCATGTTGGTCATCTCGCGCATCTGCTGCAAGGCTTTGAGCTGTTCTTCCGGTGAAAGTGAAGAATCGATGTTGACCCTCGGTCGCTCGGCCCTTCGCTGAGCATCGGCCTTGCGCGCGGCCTCAAGATCCTCGGCGAAGGACTTGATCTCTTTGGCGTCTGTGTTCAGATATGCCAGTCGATAGGGTTGCTTCCCATCGCTGCCGCTGACGATGAGAGCGGTATCTGCATTCTGCAGGGTTCGGATTTCGACGGACTGGATTCCCCAGAACGGCATCTGCGCCCCAGTGATGGGATGAGGTTCCCCATTCTTCTGCTTTCCGTGTTTCCGAGTGAAAATGCTCAGGCCGTCGGGGAAGAGGACAGCAACTTGGTGGAGGCTCTCCTCGAGCTGAAAGGCGAGTGAAACTCGAGTCGGATCCGCACCTGCCGGAACCGCCTCCTTGTACAGAGCGATCTTCGTTTCATCAGGGACATCGTTTGCCTTGGTCAGCACCTCCAGCATGATTGGAGTCAGCTCAGGATCCGAACCAAATTTCTGTCGTATCTTCTCGGCCCGCTTGGCTCGCTGCTTGTCTGTTCGGCCAAAAATGAAGTCTTGAAGTCCCATACTCTGCACGCTAGCAAGGGCACTGAGACTACAAATGAAATCTAGCTTCGAATCTGCTCAGAACCCAGACCGTTCACAAACTCAGTCAGGCACCTGTCCAAACCAATTACCGCACGTGCACGCCAGACCCAGCAACGATCTCACCGATGACGGGGTGACCGGGCAGTTCACCGACGACGAGCAGCCCGCCGGAGGTCTGCGCGTCGGCCAGAAGGAGCAGATCGTCCTCGGTCACGGAATCATCCGCAGTCAGATGAGGCCGCACCCAGTCGAGGTTTCGCCTGGTTCCGCCGGACACGTACCCGTCAGCGATCGACTCATCGACACCGCCGAGGCGGGGTACCGCAGACGCATCGATGACCGCTCCGACCCCGGAGGCCCGCGCCATCTTGAACAGGTGCCCGAGCAGACCGAAACCGGTGACGTCGGTGGCTGCTCGCACTCCGGCCGCGACAGCGGCGCGTGAGGCTTCGTCGTTGAGCGCGGTCATCGTGGCGATGGCCTCCTCGGAGACCTCGCCGGTCTGCTTGTGCCGATTGTTGAGGATGCCCACGCCGATCGGCTTGGTCAATGTCAGGGGAAGACCCACCTCGGCGGCATCATTGCGCATGAGTTCATCCGGGTGGGCCACGCCGGTGACGGCCATGCCGTACTTCGGTTCGGGATCGTCGATCGAATGTCCGCCGGCAACGGGGCAGTTCGCCTGTGCCGCCACGTCGAGCCCGCCGCGAAGCACCTCGGTGAGCAGCTCCATCGGCAGCTTCTCCCGCGGCCACCCGACGAGGTTGATCGCCGTCACCGGGGTCCCGCCCATCGCGTAGATGTCGGAGAGCGCGTTGGCCGCCGCGATCCGACCCCAGTCGTAAGCATCGTCGACGACGGGAGTGAAGAAGTCCGCCGTCGAGAGCACCGCAAGGTCGTCACGGACCCGCACCGCCGAGGCATCATCACCGTCATCGAGGCCGACAAGGACGTCTGGACCGGACTGGCCGACTAGCCCGCGCACCGCGTCCTCGAGTTCACCCGGCGGGATCTTGCACGCACATCCTCCACCGTGGGCGAACGAGGTCAGACGATCCTGAATCGCAGTCATACTGCGAGACTAACACCGGCGGTCAAGGGCTTCGACGGACGCCCGATTCCATTCCGTCGCCGAGGCGTCCGTGCACCTCCGTACGGGCGCACGGCCGGTCGTTCGCCCGGGTCAGTGCCTCCCCGCCGGGCGGCCGGCCCGCCGGACGCGGGCCGCGCGGACGGCGATGATCCCGCCGATGACCAGCAACGCGCCGAGCAGTGCGGTGAGCAGAACCGGTCCGCCGGTGCGTGGCAGATCGCCACCCCCGTCGGGCGAACTGTCCCCGTCGGGCGATCCGTCCGCGTTTGCACCGTTTCCCGCCGAGGCACTCGACGATCCATCGTTCGAGACTCCCGAAGCGGAGCCATCGGAACCGGAGCCGTCCGAACCGCTTCCCGCCGAGGAATCCTCATCGGCACCGGCCGAGGCCTTGGTCGAGGCGCCGTCATCGTCCGACCCCTCCGATGAGCCGTCCTCAGCTCCCGCACTGTCGGCGGATCCGCCGCTGTCGGCCGATCCGTCGTCATCGCCGGGACCCGGAGGCGGTTCTTCCCCCGCGACCTCGATGGTGGTCTTCGCGGTCTTGCCGTTGACGGTGACCTCGAGGACCGCGGTTCCCGGGTTCTCCGCGGTGATCTGCCCCGTCGCCGGGTTGACGCGGACGACGTCGGAGGCCGCCTCGGGGGCACCGGACCCGGCCGACCGGGCACTGACCTGTGCGCCCGTCGCCTTCTGCATAGCCGCCTCGGCGCCGGAATCGACCACGACACCGTCGCCGCCCCATTGGGCGGTCGCCGGCCACCCGACGGGAACGGTGCGCTCACCCTGTGTGAAGGATGCCGCGACGTCCGCGGATTGTCCCGGGGCCAGGGAACCGGGTGCCTCGAGTGAGATCGAATCGACGCGCGGCTTCGTCTCCGCGGCCAGCCAGCACACCCGATCGGCCGTGCTCGGATCGTCACCGACGTCGCCGACGCCGGGATCGACGCCGAGCATCGTCCACCCGGTGAATCCGCCGGTCGCCGCGGTGCCGGCCGGATCCTTCCCGGAATTGCCGTTGATCAGGTAGCTCACACCCTCCACCGCGGACCCGTGGAATGCTCCTACGTGGCCGTTGACCACGGCCGCGGATTTCCCGCTGTCCTTGCGGAACTCTCCGAGCTTCTTCTCGAGTTCCTCGGCCTCCCGTCGGTCCCCGAGCTGGCTTGTCTTCGACGGCAGCGGATCCTGCGGGGGATGGTGGAAGAACACGGTGATGCCGGTCAGCTCGTCACTTTCGGCCACCTCGTCGAGGGCGTCTTCGAGCATGTTCAACTGCGAATCATCGCTGCCGTTGAGGGTCCCGTCCGAGGAATTCAGGGTCACGATCTTCGTCCGCCCCACGGTGCGCTCGCCGGTCGGGGAGCCGAAAGCGTGCTCGAAGTTTCCGATCTCCCCACCCATGATCTCGTGGTTGCCGGGCACGTAGATGTAGGGGATCGACTCATCCCACTCCTCGTCGAGGATCGTCTTCGCCAGCTCGAAATCCTCCGGAGAGGCCTCGTCGACGAGGTCGCCGTTGATGACGAGCAGGTCCGGCTTTTCGGCACGGATCTCCTTGAGCGTCCGCCTGGCACCCTTGACCGCTTCGAAGTCCGGGTCGGTGGCGACGAACTGGGCGTCGCTCATCACGGCGATGTTCTGCGGACGGTCAGCGACGGTCCCTGTCGTCAGCAGCGCCGGATCATGCCGCGCTGAGGTGGCCGGATCGTCGGTTTCAGGGGTGGAGATCGCTTGGAGGTCGGAGATCGAAATGTCCCCCGTGTACTTCTCGGCAGACCGGGTCTCCATCATCCGGATCCGTTCGAGGGTGAGCGGTTGGGAGAGCCCCTCGGGGACGGTGAAGCGGACCTTCTGCCACCCGTCGAAGGTGATGTGGTCGCCGTCGATGTTCGTCACCGTGCCGTCGGGAGTGCTCACCTGCAGCCTCGGCCAGGCCCCGGTGCCGTCGCCGCGGACCATCATCTCGAACGCCACCGTGTTGCCTTCCAGCTTCACCGGCTCCTTCGGAATGAGGTAGTAGCCGCGCGTCGCCGAGGAGGTGGAGAAGTCATACGTGAGATCGATGCTCGGCTTGCCATCAGGGCTGGGCTCACCTGCGGTGAATGAGCCGGTGGCCCGATCGTGGCCGTCGGTGAACGCCGAGGTGTCGGAGAAGTCGAGGACCTCGGTCGTTTCGGTGCCGACGGTCACCGGGATCGTCGTTGTCACGTCTCCGACGGTGAGCTTCACGTTCCCGGACGTCGATTCGTCGTCGTGGGAGCCCTTGCCTTTCCCAGCCGTCGACGAATCGGCGGAGACGACGAGTTCGCCGAGGCTGTCGGTGTCGACCCTCAGCCCTTCGTCGGCGTCGACGTCGATGTCGCCGGTTTCGATGAGAGAACGCCTGCCCTCGGAGTCGAAGCCGGTCAGGGACACCGTCTGCGAGTCCTGGGCGTCCTCGAGGTTGATGCTCCGCGCGCTCGGCCAGAGTCCGACCGGTTCGCCGAGCACATCGAGGTCCTGTCTCGCGGTGTGCCCGTCGACGGCATAGCTCACGCGACCCTTGCCGGTGGTCTCACCGGTCACATGGGCGTTCGACTCATCGGAGTCGGCGAGCTTCACTCCGCCGTCGGCGGAGAACGTTCCGGAGGAGGCGATCGGTTCGAGATTCTCACCGAGCCCGGTGCCCTTCATTGATCGGCTCAGCCCCTTGAGCACGGTGGTCTGTCCGTCGAGTTCGGGCTCGATCTGTGCATCGGCCAGTTGTTCTGCGGGAGCGTCGGAATAGAAGACGAGGGCATTGGCGACGGTGCGCTGCTTACCGTCGGACGGGTCGTTCTGCAGTGCCGGAGCATCTGCGCCGGCTGTGCGGGCGAGCATCGTCGTCGACCCGCCGCCGTCGAGGTTGACCGCGTTGTAGGCGCCGATGTCAGAGAAGAACTCGCCCATGTCCTCGAGACTCATGCCTCCCGAGGACTCGCTGCGTCCGTCGATGGTGGTGACGAACAGCTCCGAACCGTCCTTGCTGATGCCCACCGCGGTGCGCGGGTGTTCGGTGTCTTCGAGGTCGCCGGCGGGGAGGTCGGGAACCGAGCCGTCGGCCAGGATCTGGTGGCTGCCCGCGATCCCCATGTCGACATCCTCGCTCGGTCCGATCTCGACATCGACGTCGTCGCCGACTTCGAGTTCCGACAGCGTCTTCGCCCCGGCATCGCGGCCGAGCAGGACCTGTCCGTCTGCCGGGATTTCCGGGTCGCGCGCTTCGTCCACCATGCCCGAGGCTTCGGTGACTTCTCCGTCGACGACAGTGACGCGGGCGACCTCGGCGGCTATGTCATCGGGGCCGCCGACCGGACGGTCGAGCGTATGGTCTCCCCACGCCTCGTTGTACACACCGATGGTGTCGGGACTCAGCTCCGGGTTGTTCAATCCGCCGAGTTCCGTCTCCTGCCCGTCATGGGTCAGCGTTCCCGCCGCGGAGAGCATCGACACGGCTGCCTTCTTGCCCTCGAGCGTGAGCGCCGGTTTGGCCTCCTTCGAGCCGATGCGCATTCCCTCCCGAGACACCGAGGTGTAGATCGGTGCCCACGACTGGTTGATGTCGAAGAACGTGCCGTTGACGGCGGCCACGGCCTTCTTCCCCTCGGGTCCGCCCGCCATGATCTCGCTGGTGGTACCGGCGCCGGCGACCTTTCCCGTGTCGCGGACGTCCATCGACAGGGAGTCCGTGGTGAGGTCCGCGGTGAGCACATTGCCGTTGTTCCACCCGCCGTCCTCGAGACGGGAGAAGTTCGTCAGGTCGAGTCCCGGAGCCACGCGTTTGGTTTCGACGTCGCGCAGTGCCGACCCGTCTCTGCCGAGGTCGTCTTCGCTTGGTGCTGCAGCATGGGCCGGTGTGGAGGCGGGACCCGGAAGACCGGGAAGCGCACCCACGGGTGCGATGAGGGCGGCGAGAACTGCGAGAGTGGTGAGAATGGCTGGGACGAATGCGTCCGAGTGCCGTGGTCCCGCGGAGTTGGAATGGTGATGTGACCAGGCAGGATGAAGCGAAGAGGGCATGACGACCTTCTCGGGGTGATGGCTGGGAACCTTGTCACCTTAAGCCGCGCTCGGAGAAGCCTGAGCGAATGGTGAGTGAACTCAGTCGGAAGATCGGTACCGGCGCGCTCGATACTGGTTCGTTTGGTCAATCGAGCGCCGCCCCGGCAGCATCGGCCCTTCGCTTCACCTCGCTCACACCCGCGATAGGATGACCGATGGAGGCGTCCGTGTCCTGGTGGGCGCCCTGGTCTTCAAAACCAGTGAGACCGAGTATCTCGGTCTGGCGGGTTCGATTCCCGTCCGCCTCCGCCAACCGTTTCGCGGTCCCGCCGACCAAGCGGCGCCGCCGTGACCCTGCACCGAGGAGGCCGCCCCATGGTCGATCCCGACCCGCGTCGATCCATTCCGCGCACGGATCACCTCCTCGCCCTTCCCGAGGTCATCGCCGCAGGTGAGCACCTCAACCAGGCGACCATCAAGGCCATCATCTCCGAGGTGCAGAACGCCGCCCGGGCCCGTGAGATCCCCGTCGCCGAGGTGGCCCCCGCCATCACCTCCAAGCTTGGTTCCCGTTCGGCTTCCTCCCTGACCCCAGTGCTCAATGCCACCGGCATCCTCGTTCACACGAACCTCGGCCGGGCACCGCTCTCACCTGCGGCAACCCAGGCGATCACCGAGGCGGCCGGATATGTCGACGTCGAAATGGACCTCGGCACCGGCAAACGCAGCAAGCGGGGCACCGGAGCGAAGGCCGCCCTGCTGCAGGCGAGCCCGGCTGCCGAGGATGCTCTCGTGGTCAACAACGGTGCGGCCGCCCTGCTGTTGGCCGTCACTGCGATGCGCGGCAGCGGCACAGGTTCCGGCGAGATCATCATCAGCCGCGGCGAACTCATCGAAATCGGTGCCGGGTTCCGCCTCACCGACCTCATGACGACGACCGGCGCCAGGCTGCGCGAGGTCGGCACGACGAACCGCACCCACGTGGCCGACTACGCCGAGGCCATCAGCGACGACACGTCCTGCCTGCTCAAGGTGCACACGAGCAACTTCCGCGTCGAAGGATTCACCTCCTCCGTCGAGGTGGCCGACCTGCGCGGACTCGCCGACGAGCACAACCTGCCGCTCATCGTCGACCTCGGCTCCGGGCTCTTCACTCCCGACCCGGCGTTGCCCGACGAACCCGATATCGACACCGCCCTGCGCGCCGGCGCCGACCTCGTCATCGTCTCCGGCGACAAACTCCTCGGCGGCCCGCAGGCCGGCCTCATCCTCGGCCGCACCGAAGCAGTGCAGACACTGGCCAAACACCCTCTGGCCAGAGCGCTGCGCACCGACAAACTCACCCTCGCCGCCCTCGAAGCCACGATCACTCACACCGCGAACCCGATCCACGACGCCCTCCACATCGACACAGTTCACCTGCGGAAACGCACCGAAACTATCGCCGAGGCGGTCGGTGCCACGATCGTCGACCACGACGGACGAGTCGGCGGCGGGGGAGCCCCCGGAGTGCCCCTGTCCGGCTGGGCAGTCGAACTGCCTGAAGCCTTCGCCGAGCCGCTGCGCCGCGGCGATCCTGCGATCGTCGCCCGAGTCCACCAGGGACGATGCTTGGTCGACCTGCGCTGCGTACCCGAAAGCGAAGACAACCGCATCGCTGCCGCTATCAAGCGAGTCCGTGCTGACAATGCCTGACACTTTCGTCATCGCCACCGCCGGGCACGTCGACCACGGGAAGTCGACGCTGGTGGGTGCCCTGACCGGAATGGAACCCGATCGGTGGGCCGAAGAGAAGAAGCGCGGGCTGACCATCGACCTCGGTTTCGCCTGGACGACCCTGCCATCGGGACGCGAACTCGCCTTCGTCGACGTTCCGGGGCACGAAAAGTTCCTTGCGAACATGCTCGCCGGGCTCGGCCCCGCCCCCATCGCCTGCTTCATCATCGCCGCAGACAAGGGCTGGCAAGCCCAATCGACTGACCACCGCGACGCGATCAATGCGCTCGGCATCACCCACGGCCTCGTCGTCATCACCCGGGCCGACCTCGCCCCTGACTCTGTCGAGACCACAAAAGCTCAGGTCAGAGCGCAGCTGCGTGGAACACCACTCGAAGCAGCGCCGATCGTCACGGTGTCAGCCACGACCGGGCAGGGCCTGCCCGAACTCATCAGCGTCCTCGACGAGGTCACGGCCACGGCCGAGCCTCCGACCACCTCGGGGAGGGTTCGACTGTGGGTCGACCGGGCCTTCACCATCAAGGGTGCCGGCACCGTCGTCACCGGGACCCTCACGGCAGGCACTCTGACCACGGGCGATACAGTCGAGCTGCGCGGAGAGACCATCGACCGGATCGTGGGTGTGCGGGGTCTGCAGTCCCGTAATTCCACCACTACCGAGGTGGTCCCGCAGGCCCGCGTGGCCGTCAACCTGCGCGACGTCCCCGCCGACGACCTCCACCGCGGCGACGCTCTGCTCACGAGTGGGGCCTGGCCGATCGTCGACACGATCGATGTGCGCCGCACCATGGGCGAGGCACTCGACTCCGGCATCCACGAACTCATGGCCCATATCGGCACCGCCGCCGTGCCCGCCCGGCTGCGATCCTTCGACGCCGACCACGCCCGGCTCACCCTCGATCGACCACTTCCCCTGCAGGTCAGCGACCGGATCGTGCTTCGCGCCCCGGGCAGCCGCAACGTCTTCGCAGGCCTCCTCGTGCTCGACGTCGACCCACCCGAACTGTCCCGACGAGGCGACGGCGCCAGGCGAGCGAAAGAGCTTGCCGACCGTCCTGTGAAAGGCGATATCCTCGCCGAGGTGGCCCGCCGCGGAGCCGTCGAACGCACCGTCCTTACCCGGTTCGGTCTGCAGGTGCCCGATGACGAGGGCCTGCCCGCCGACATCGAGGTTGTGGGTGAGTGGCTCGTCCACTCGCCGGCGCTGACCTCCTGGGTAGAGGCGACGAAATCCCTGGTCAACCGTGAACTCGCCGCCACGCCGATGGCCGCAGGAGTGCCCGTCAAAGCCGTCGCCGAGGCACTTCAGCGAACTCCCGACTCAGGTCGCAGACGCGGCAGCGAAACGAAAAGTGACACCTCGGCGACGGCGAAAAGCCAGCCGGCTCTGCCTCTGCCCGAAGGCTCCGGCGGCGCGATTCGCGCACTGCTCAACCAGATCATCTCCCGCGCCGAGCTCGAAGCCGTCGACGGAATGGTCCGCCCGCCCGGGCATACCGCGGGACTCGGTGCCGCCGAAGCCGGTATCGCCGAGATCGAACGGCGACTCGCAGCCGACCCGTTCGCCGCACCAGAAGCCGATGACCTGCGCGAACTCGCCCTCGGAGCGCGGGAGCTCGCGGTCGCTGAGAAGGCGGGACGGATCCTGCGCCTCGGCGACGGAATCATCGTGGCTCCGCGCACCCCCGCGCAGGCGATGCGGATCCTCGCCGGTCTCGACCAGCCCTTCACCACAAGCCAGGCGAGGCAGGCGCTGGGGACGACCCGACGCGTCGTCATCCCTCTGCTCGAACACCTCGACGGCCGGGGCTGGACGCGCCGACTCGACACCACACACCGCGAAGTCGTGCGCTGAAGACGGTTGCGGCCCCATCGGTCGGGTGAGCACGGCGACGAAACGATGTCCTCGTCGGTGGGCGGCCGCCTCGGCGAAATTCCGTGACCTGTATTACGATCATGTCGGAATGATCGTTCGCGCCGTTTCCGGCGCTTCCGTCGATGGTATGGGTGATAACTGACTGCGGTGATGGGGCCGCAGCGACGCCATTTTTCCCTCACCCCTCTGCAAATTCGGAACCATCACAGGAGCAAACATGTCGAACTATCGTGTTCAGAATCCCACCACCGGCGAAATCGTCGAGACCTTCCCCGAGGCATCGAATGCCGAGATCGAAACCACCGTCGCTGGCGCCCACACCACCTACCTGACGTGGAAGGACACCGACATTCAGGAACGGGCGTCGATTGTGCGCAGGGCGGCGGAGATCTTCCATGAACGCAAGGACGAACTCGCCAGGACGATCTCGGTGGAGATGGGCAAGTCGTATGCCGAGTCCGTCGATGAAGTCGAGTTCGCCGCCGACATCATCGACTACTACGGCGTCCACGGACCCAGTCTGGCCACGGATTATCAGATCCCGTCGACCATCCCCGGCACTGCCCGGATCGAAGCGCTGCCGATCGGCGCCCTGTTGGGTGTGATGCCGTGGAACTTCCCCTATTATCAGGTCGCTCGGTTCGCTGCCCCGAATCTTGTGCTGGGTAACACGATCATGCTCAAACACGCTGACATCTGTGGGCGGTCGGCGCTGCTGATCGAGGAGATCTTCCGCGCCGCCGGCGTACCCGAGGGTGGGTACTCACACCTTTTCGCCAACCATGATCAGATCGCGTCGATGATTGCCGACCCCCGGGTTCAGGGTGTGTCTCTGACCGGGTCGGAGCGGGCCGGTGCGATCATCGGCGCTCAGGCGGGGCAGAACCTGAAGAAAGCCGTGTTGGAGCTCGGTGGGATCGACCCGATGGTCGTCCTCGACGCCTCTGATGTTGCGGCGGTGGCGCGTGAAGCGTGGGAGTTTAGGACGTATAACGCCGGACAGGTGTGCAATTCGAATAAGCGGCTGATCGTCATGGACGACATCTATGACGAGTTCGTTGCTGAGCTCGTGAAGTTGGGCACCGGGTTGAAGCCCGGGGATCCGCTGAGCCTGGGTGAGGGCGAGTATGTGCCGTTGTCGAGCCGTGCTGCCGCCGAGACCGTTGACGCACAGGTGACCCAGGCCGTGGCTGAGGGTGCCCGTGTGCTCATCGGTGGTGAGCTGGGTGAGGGTCCGGCTGCTTACTATGCGCCGACCGTGCTCGTCGATGTGCCCAGGGACTCGCAGTCGTATGGCGAAGAGATCTTCGGGCCGGTGGCCACCGTGTACAGGGTCTCCAGCGATGAGGAGGCCCTCGAGCTTGCGAATGATTGTGCCCTGGGCCTGGGTGGGTCCGTGTTCTCGACTGATGAGGGGCGTGCCGATCGGGTGGCGGCTCGTCTTGAGGTGGGGATGACGCATGTGAATACGATCGCGGCGGAGGCCGCGGAGATTCCGTTCGGCGGGGTGAAGCGGTCTGGTTTCGGTCGTGAGATGGGTCCGATCGGGATGGGCGAGTTCGTCAATAAGCGCCTCCACTTCATCGCGAAGTAGAGTTCGCGCTGCCGGACTCAGCGTCCTCGCGCAGCCGACCTCAGCGTCGCCCCGCTGCCGACCTCAGTCGAGGGCGGCAGTGATGATGTCATCCATCGCCGAGGCGGTCAGCGCCCGCCACTGCCGTCGTGACGGTGCGGACGGAATCCGCGCGCCGCGCACTTTGGCCAGGGCCACCTCGGTGATGGGGGCGTGCTGGGGAAATGCGGTCAGCGCGTGGAATCCCGCTTCCTCCTTGCCGATGATCTCTCCGGTCGCAAGCGTATGATGCATCCGCGCGGGACCGAGCGCACACCACGCGACGGTGCCGGCTGAAAGTCCCCGCAGGGACGTCACGAGTCGACGAAGCAGCGTTCCCGGGGTGCGCGACGGTCGGTCGCGCAGCTGTGCGGCCAACGGAGTCCAGTACTCGCGCAGGTTCGTGCGGACCCATGGTCGAAGCGCCTCCGTCTGCGCATCGAGATCCCATGCAGCGATCGGTCGTCCCCGCACCGTGATGCCGCCGTCGACGAGCTCCTTCCAGATCACCGGATTGACGTCGAACGCGCCGTGCGAATCGAAGATCTCACCCGTATGGGAGGCGATCGGACTGATCTGCGTAACGGGGCGACTGACCTCGGACTCGGCGATGAAGACGGTATTGCAGCACGCACTCACACCTCGCCCGCGCGCCACCCCTACTACTAGGCGGGGCACCTGCGAGAGGTGGAGCTGCCGCAGCCGCCGAATGAGATCCGGACGGTCCAGCCACTCATCGGCGATGACCGCGACGAGGTCGATGTCGCTGCGGCCCGGACGATAGGCGCCGAGGGCGATCGATCCGGTGACGGCGCAAGCGATGATGCCGCCTGGCAGGATCCGATCGGCGGCACGCAGGTAGGACCTGACGGCGGTTGCGGCATCTGGCGGCAGCGGCGCGGACATGGGATCAGCGTAGCGAACCCAACCGAACCCACGCCCAGCGAACAGTCAGCTCAGGGAAACTTGCAGTTCAAGTCGCGTCGAATTCCCATTGATCGGCTGTTGACGGTCTGTTTGTTGAGCAGGATCCGCTGAAGCGACAGCCTGGATTGCGGGCATGAGAGCAGGGTCACGTGGAACTCGGTGGCAGGAAGCCGAGAGGACCCGATGCCCGAAACGACTGGAAAGTGGGAACTGATGAAACTCGTACGCAAGTTCGCTGTGACAGCCCTTTCCGCGGCGGTCATCGCCGGCGGAGTCTCCATGGCGACCGCCGCGTCCGCAGAGCCGGCTGCCGTGTCCAAGGAGGCCGCTCCGTTCACAAGCAAAGCACTCGACGGCGGCAAGGTTCCGAACACCCAGGACGCCACTCAGCTCACTCAGGAGCAGATCGACAATGCGCGCACGATCATCGCCGTCGGCAAGGGAGCGGATCTGTCGACGCAGGCTCAGAAGATCGCCGTGATGACGGCCCTGCAGGAATCGAGCCTCTACAACCTCGACGGCGGCGACCGCGACTCCGCCGGACTGTTCCAGCAGCGTCCGTCCATGGGCTGGGGCACTCTGGCCCAGGTGACCGACCCGGTCTACGCCTCGAAGTCGTTCTACGGCGTCAACCCCGAAGGCTCGAACCTCGGCCTCATCCAGATCGAAGGATGGGAGACGATGGTCCCGGGAGCCGCAGCTCAAGCAGTGCAGGGCTCCGCCTTCCCCGCCGAGTACGACAAGTGGGATCCCTTGGCGACCGAGCTCGTCAACGGCAATCAGGATGTTGCCCCGATCAGCTGATCCGAGTCGTACTCGTTCCCAAAAACGTCTGTTCTGAAATCACACGTGCACACACGAGAAGCATCAGGAGAGAAGATGACGATTTCGCGCACACTCACGACCACCGTTCTCACCGCAGGAATCCTCGCCGGCGGAACCATGATGGCCACCGCACCGGCACAGGCCGACCAGACACCCGCCGTTCAGGCACCCGCTGCACAGTCCTCTGCCGCACAGGCAGAATCCGGCAGAACCGCCTCGGCGCAGGCCGATGATCGTCGCGAGGAGATCATCAGCCGTGCTCAGACCTGGGTTGACCAGGGAGTGCCCTACAACTGGGACACCACCCATCCGGATCCACAGGGCAAGCAGTACCGCATGGACTGCTCGGGATTCGTCTCGATGGCCTGGGGACTCGACGACAGCCTCAACACCGTGACCCTGCCCGATGTCTCCCACAAGATCGACAAGGACGAACTGAAGCCCGGCGACGTCCTGATGAAGGGCGGCCCCGGCACCGAAGGCGCCAACGGCCACGTCGTGATCTTCAACGGCTGGGCCAACGACGACAAGACCGCCTACCACGCCCTCGAGGAGAACGGTTCGCTCGGTTCGGTCGCCCACGAAGTCTCCTACCCTTACGACCAGGACGACAGCTTCGTCCCCTACCGCCTGAACGGTCTGTGATCTGAACGGCCCGTGATCCGGCACTGATCCGATGCCGATCCGGCGGCACCGATCCGCCGACCGTACGTCGCGAACCTGAACGCACATCGTCGCCGCGCCCCTCCCATGGGACGCGGCGTCGATGCATGTGACGAGGAGGGCCGCCTCGGGGAACAGAGCATACCTCGGAGTGCACAGGGCCTACCTCGGAGTGCAGGATCGCCGAGGATCGACCCCCACCCGCCGATCGCCGCCGGCACCTGAAATTTCCCTGGCTCGCGCCTGCGAACCGCCCGACGAGCGGATCGAGACCCCGGTCACGGGCGGGTGAGAGCACCGCTGGTGACCGCGCGGCGTTCAGCGAACTCTGATCGCACGCACACGGATCCGTGACGATTCGTTGCGGCGAGAATAAGTCACCTCGAAGTCTCTCTGCATTGAACGGGGCCCATCGGTCCGTCAGTGTTGTGTGGGGCGATTCCACGGCACCTTCTGCATTGGTGTTCCTGTGCCGACCACAGGGCAGATGCCGCAGAACCCACCACGTGTGCCGCGCACCAGGAGTCGCCGACCGGGTCGAGGGCCCGATCAAGAGAAAGTGAGAACAGATGAAACGTGCGCGCACACTTGCGGTGACTGCACTGTCCGCCGCCGTCCTCGCGGGGGGAGTCTCCCTGGCAACGGCGACCTCGGCTTCGGCCGACCCGATCTCCGGAGGCGTCAGCCAGGAGGGTGAAGCAGCCCAGTCCGACGCCGGCTCGACCGGAGGGATCGACGACCCGGATGAGCTGAGCGAGGAGCAGATCGACAATGCGCGCACCATCATCGGCGTCGGCAAGGGCGCGGACCTGTCGGAGCAGGCACAGACGATCGCCGTGATGACCGCACTGCAGGAATCGAGCCTCAACGACCTCGACGGCGGCGACCGCGATTCCGCCGGTGCCTTCCAACAGCGTCCCTCGATGAACTGGGGATCGGCCGACGAAGTCACCGACACCGTGTACGCGTCGAAAGCCTTCTACGGGGTCGACTCCGGAACCGCCAACCCGGGACTGACCCAAATCGCCGACTGGGAGAACATCGACCCCGGTGACGCCGCACAGGAAGTGCAGCACTCCGGATATCCCGACGCCTACGACAAGTGGGAGCCGCTGGCACAGAAGCTCGTCGACGAAAACCAGGACGTCGACTCCATCGACTGATGACCGCGGGTCCGAGAGTCCTGTCCACTCGGCATCTGGCTATGGATTCGACCACAACCCCCGAGATAGAATGTACCTACAGTAGTGACATTTCGGGAGGTGGATGATGACCACGATGTCGAGTCGGGAATTCAACCGGGACGTATCGGCGGCCAAACGTGCAGCCAGACACGGACCGGTCACCATCACCGAACATGGTCGTCGCACGCACGTTCTGCTGACTGCCGATGAGTACGATCAACTCAGCGGCAGATCGGACCTCGTCGGAGATGCCCTCGTCATCCACGACGATGATTCGGACCTCGATCTGCCGCACCGTTCTCAGCCATCGCTGCGGGTGCCCGAACTGTGAGATATCTGCTCGACACCAACATCATCAGTGACGCTCGCCGCGGCAACCGGACTCCCGTCGGACCCTGGATCGCCGCACAGAGGATCGACGATCTGGCCATCAGCGCCGTTACGGTCCTCGAACTCGACGTCGGAGTCCGACGGAAAGAGCGGCGGGACGCACGCGCTGGATCCGTCCTTCGGCAGTGGTTCGACGAACAGGTCTCTGAGGTCTTCGACAGCAGAATTCTTGCCGTCGATGCCGAAGTGGCTGTGCAGGCATCGCAATTGCACGTCCCTGACCCGATGCCCGACATGGACAGCCTGATCGCAGGGACCGCACTCGCACACTCTCTGACCCTGGTGACGAGGAACGTCGCTGACTTCGCGAATACCGGAGTCAGGCTGCTCAATCCCTGGGAGGACTGACCTCCTTCGCGGTCACTCTGCCAATGCGCCGGCGGCGAGCCGGCGAACCACCTCGGTGAGGTGCTGGAGACCCGAGACGAGATCCTCGTCCTTCGTGAACTCGGCCAGACTGTGTGAGACCCCGTCGACGCTGGGAATGAAGAGCATGACGGTGGGCACCTCGTCCTTCATATTCGTCGAATCGTGCCCGGCCACGGTCATCACCTTCGCCGAGGTGAGTCCCAAGTCATCGGCCGCGGTGCGGGCCAGTTCGACCCCGTCCTCGGAATACGGGTTCTGATCCCAGCTGTGCTCGGCGACGATCTCGATCTCCACACGATCATCGGCGCTGACCTGGCCGATCGTGGCCATGAGCTTCTCATGGGCGGCGGCGATCACCTCGGCGCTGGGGGAGCGCAGATCGAGCAGCAGGCTGACCTCGCTGGCGACGACGACCGGAGAATTCGGGTAGACGGTGAGCTGACCGCACGCAGTATGCAGGGCACCGGGCTCGAATTCGTCGACGAGCTCCCGCGCAGCCACGACCAGACGAGCCGCACCGAGCAGGGCATCCTGACGATCGGCCATGAGCGTGGAGCCGCTGTGCGCCTGTGCGCCGGTGACCTTGAACTCGTACTTGTGGGCCGCCCACGTGGCATTGACCAGCCCGATCGTCACCCCGTCCTCTTCCATGCTGCGACCCTGCTGGACGTGGATCTCCGCGTAGGAGGCGATCTCCGGGGCCGTGAAGTCTCCGCGTTCTCCCAACTCATCGAGTGCCTCGGCGACGGTGGTTCCCGCAGCATCACGCGTGGTCAGGGCCGCTTCGAGCTCGGCCTTGCCGGTGAAGACATTCGATCCCATCATCGACGGCTTGAACCGGGAACCCTCTTCGTTGAACCAGTTGACTACGGCGAGGTTGAACTTCGCCTTCGACGGGTCCGCCCGCAGCTCATCGGCGATCGCGAAACACGCATGCGCCGAGGCCATCACTCCGTACGCACCGTCGAAACGGCCTGCCGTCGGCTGCGAATCCATATGCGAACCCGTGAGCACATACGGGGCACCGGGCACGAGCTCGAGGAGCCCGAACTGATTGCCGATCCCATCCCGATGGACGCTGAAACCATGCTTGACGAGCAGCTCTTCGAACCATTTCCGCTGCTGGCCATCGGCGGCGCTCGCCGCCTGCCGGTCGACGCCGTTCGTGCCCTCGACGGCGCCGAAACGCGAATGCACGGCCCAATCGGCGAGGAAACCGGCCTCGCGATCAGCGTTGATCAGAGAGGGTGAAACGGTCATAGCGGGTCCTTTCGAGAGGTGTCGCGGGCGGGTGGTTCGCGACTGCTGGGTGGAGGGGTGCGGCGCCGGCGGTGCCGGTGTCAGGTCGGTGGTGCCGGGTGGGCACCCAGGATGGATCAGGAGGTTTCGTCGGCGGCCGGCGGCATCGTCGCCGAATCGATGAGCACATGGATGAGGGCGGGCCCGTCGTGGGCAAGGGCTCGGTCGAGCGCCGGCCCGAAGTCCTCCGTCGTTTCTACGCGCTCGCCGTGGCCGATCATTCCCGCTCCCACTGCAGTGCCGTCTGCTCCCGGTGGAACAGATCCGGACACCCTCGCCGAGGCGGCCCCGGAGCTGCCGAGATCGAATGCCGACATCCACGCCGCGAAGTTCGGGTTGACCATGCGCGTGCCCGAGGGGCGTCCCGGATAGTGATTCTCCTGGTGAGACACGATCGTGCCGTACACGCCGTTGTCGACGACGATGATGAGCGGTGATCCGCCGTGGGCGAAGGCCGTGGCGATCTCCTGGCCGTTCATGAGGAAGTCCCCATCGCCGCAGACCGCGACCGCATGCCGCTCCGGGTACGCCAGGGAAGCCGCCACCGCGGCGGGAACCGCGAGACCCATCGCCCCATTGCGGGCTCCGACGAGGCTGGACGGGCGCTCATGCCGGATGAACCGGTGCCCCCAGATCGTCGCATTGCCCGCCCCAAAGGTGAGGATCGCATCCCCGCCGAGGCGGTCATCGAGAATTCCGAACGCCACCCCGAGATCGACCCCGGCACGGCCCGGATTCTCCGCTGCCGCCTCGGCGTCGGGACGGTGAGCGGCGAACCGGGACTGCGCGTCGGCACGTCCCTGCATCCACTCATCCGTCCGGCCGCCGCGCAGTTGGCGTCCGTCCCGGGCATTCCCGGCATCGGTCCTGGTCAGGGCGCGAGTGAAGGAGTCAGGTGTGGCGATGATGTGCTCATCGATGCGCCCTGCGTGCTGGGTGGCCTCCATATCGAGGGAGACGAGAACGGTCTCGGCGTCGAAGCCGATCGTGTACCCGTCGCTTAAGACATCGGAGCGGGTGCAGCCGATGAAGACGACGAGGTCCGCCTCGGCGAAACCGGCCGCCACAGCATCGGCGCGACCGTAGCCGAGCCAACCCGCCCACGCCGGCGAGGAATGCGGAATCGCATCGTAGGCGCGCCAATCGCAGAAGATCGGCACCCCCGCCGAGGCGGCCAGTCCGGCCAGCTCGGCTCCGCAGCCGTTGTGCCACCCATCCCCGCCGAGGACGAATGCGGGACGCTTCGCCGCCGCGATCCGCGAAGCCAAGCCATCGATGACGACGGGGGCAGGGGTCGGTGGGGCCACCTCGGCGAGGGTCGGGGTCGGGGCCTCGGTGAGACCGACGAGGACATCCTCGGGCAGGCCGACGACGACGGGGCCGGGCCGGCCGGATGCGGCGATGCGCAGGGCGTCGGCGGTGATCTCACCGGCACGGTCCTCGTCATCGATGGTGAGCACGCGCTTCGCCGTCGAGGAGAACCACTCGGGAAGGCTGAACTCCTGGAAGGATTCGCGGGAGCGATCGTTGAGCGGGACGAGGCCGACGAACAGGACGAGCGCGGTCGCGTCCTGCCAGGCGGTGTGGACGGAGATCATCGCGTTCGCCGCCCCGGGACCGCGGGTGACCATGGCGATTCCGGGACGGCCGGTCAGCCGGGATTCGGCCAGTGCCATGAACCCGGCACCGCCCTCCTGCCGGCATACGACGGTCTCGATGTTCGCGTCGTACAGCCCGTCGAGGACGTCGAGGTAGGACTCGCCGGGGACCGCGTAGACGCGTTCGATGCCTGCTTTCTCCAGGGTGTCGACGATGAGGTGGCCGGCGGAACGCGACATGGTGGGGGTGTCCTTTCGAGGATCGAACGGTGTGAGGTCCGGGGCTCCCGGCCCGGTGCTGCGCTGGGTTCTCAGCGCTGTGCGGTTCTCAGTGTTTGAAGCCGGGCAGGTCGACGCTCATCCGAGGAGCGACAAAGCCGGCGAACGCCGTGAACAGGGAGAGGAAGACGAGCATTGCGGCGGCCGGCCACCAGTGGTCTCCGGCGGAGGCGACGAAGCTCGTGGCGAGCAGCGGGATGAATCCGGAGAGCATGCCTGCGGCGTTCTGCGCCATGCCCACACCCGTGTAGCGGGTGGTGGCGGGGAACAGTCCGGTGAGCACGGTGCCCGATGCCGCGTAGGGCAGGGACAGAGTGGACACGGCCAGGGTCATGGCGATGACGACGAGGACCGGGTTGCCCGACTCGAACATGAAGAACGCGGGAACGGCGACGACCGCCGAGGCGATTCCGCCCCAGAAGATGACCTTCGAGGCTCCGAACTTCGTGCCCAGGGCACCGCCCCAGATCAGGGCGAGGATCTCGACGGCTGCGGCGACCATGCTGCCGAGCAGAAGGAGCGAATCGTCGTAGCCGAGGACGTTGACGCCGTACCAGACGCAGAATGCGGTGACGAGGTAGAAGCCGCCGACGCCGAGCAGAGCCGCGGCCATGCCGATGATGATCTGCTTCCAAGAGTCGCGGAAGGTGGTGCGGATGGGGCTCTTCTCGACCTCGCCGGACTCTTCGAGCTGACGGAAGACCGGGGACTCCTCGAGGCGGGAGCGGAGGTAGACGGCGACGACGAGGAGCGGCAGGGCCACGAGGAAGGGGATCCTCCAGCCGAACGAGTCGAAGCTGTCCTGCGAGAACACCAAGGTCATGATGAAGAAGCCGCCGGAGGACAGGATCGTGCCGATCGGGGAGCCGATCTGCGGGATCGCGGCATAACGGGCACGCAGGTGGAGCGGGGCGTTCTCGACGACGAGGGTCATTGCGCCCGACCATTCGCCGCCGACGAAGAGACCCTGGAGGATGCGCAGGAGCACGAGCAGGGCGGGGGCGGCGAAGCCGATCGCCGCATAGGTCGGCAGGAGGCCGATGAGACCGGTGACGACGCCGATGCCGATGATCGTGATGAGCAGGACCTTGCGGCGGCCGATCTTGTCGCCCATGCGGCCGAAGATCAGACCGCCGATGGGACGAGCGGCCAGCCCGACACCGAAGGTGGCGAAGGAGGCCATGGCGGCGGCCGTGGCGTTTTCGCTGGTGAAGTACTGGACGTTGAAGACCAGAGCGGCCGCTGCCGAGAAGAGGAAGAAGTCGTACCACTCGAGGGCGGTGCCGATCAGGGCGCCGGCGGCGACCTTGTTCGCGTCCTTGATGCTCAGTTCCGTCGTGGCGTTGAGCTCGGCGGACGCCGTGATGTTCTGCTCGCTCATGGATTCTCTCCGTCGAGTCCGGGGACCTGGGCCTGGTCGGCCGAGTCCGGGTACGGGTGGTGCAGCGGTCGATGGTTTGGTTCGACCGGCAGGTATCGACCTTACCGAGTGTCACAAGTCATTTTCCAGGCGCATTTGTCGCCGAAAAGTGGGCAGTGCTTGTGCAGATGCACATATTCTGGAGCGTGTGATGGATGAACAGGATGGAATTGCGGGCACACGTCAGCTTCGGGACCGTCCGGAGCCCGGAGACGAACGCCGGTGGCTTGAGCTCCTCGACGCTCTCGATCTCGACGAACTGACCGAGCGGTTCATGACCCGTGTCGTCACGGTCTCCGGCTACGATCCCGCACCGATTCCGGTCTCGGAGCTGCGCCGGACCGGCCGGCTCTCGTTCTCCACCCTCATCGAGGGACTGCGAGCCGGGGGTTTCGACGCGCCAGTGGCGGTGTCGACCGAGGTCGGGGTGTCGCGGGCGCGGGCTGGAATTCCGCTTGAGGCGCTGATGACCGCGATCCGCCACGATTTCAATGTGCTCTGGGAGGTGCTCACCCGTGTGGCGAGTCAGGACGACGCGGAGCTGGTCATCCGCCACACGGGCATCGTCTTATCCACCGTCGACGAGTACGTCTCGCAGGTCCAACAGGCATACACCGCCGAGCGCACGCGGATGCGCGCGGAAGAGGATTCGGTGCATGCGGGCCTCATTGCAAGCCTCTTCGATGATCCCGATCCCACCGCTGAGCGTCTGTCGAGGATCGCGACCGGGCTCGGTCTCGATGTCGACTCTCCGCTGCTCGTCATCGCCGCCACCGGGGACGATGTCCGGGCGCTGCGGGTGATCATCTCCGATCATGTCCGCGCGGGTGGGACCATGTTCACGTACCACCTCGGCGAGGTTCTCATTGCGTTCACGCAGGTGAGTGGGAGCGGGGCGGATCCATCTGTTTCGATGCGAGGGGGCGGAGCCGGTCAGATGTCAGCGGCGCTCGCCGGCAAGATCACCGAGGCACGGGTGGGGTATGTCCGTGCCGAAGGGATCGGGACCCTGCGGCGGTCGGCGCTGACGGCCCGTGACCTTGCCGATGTCATCGCCCCTGATGAGACGTCTGCGATGACGTGGAGGCGCGGGTGGGCCAGGTTGGCTGCGCGGTCGCTCAATGCCGCGGGCAATCCGATCCTCGCCGATGTCGAGTCGGCGCTTGCCGCCTGCGGTCCGGTCGAACGGGAGCGCCTCGTCGAGGCGGTGTGCGCCTATCTGGCGTCGGGCAGCATCGGAGATTCGGCGACTGCTCTGTTCTGCCACCGCAATACCGTGGCGAATCGTCTGCGGCGCTTCGCCGACCTCACCGGAGTCGACCCGATGATCCCCGCCGAGGCGGCCCGCCTCGTCGTCGGTTGGGCGTGATCCGGCGCCGCTGACAAAGAGGTTATGGCGTAACAACTGCTTCAAAGTGTGTTTGCGCAGCATCTGCGTGGTGCGCCTGCACGTTGAACCAGCTGTTGTGCAGTCAGCTGTGGGTCCGGCACCGCGTCGTGTCCCGCCATTCGGTACTTTTGCCGCGAACGCTAGGCCCGTCGCCCCGGCTGTCGTAATGTGTTTTCATCATGCGCCGACGACCCTAATCCGCGGCGCATCCCATGCCAGCAGAGTGAGACCACTGTGCCACCACCGTGGCCCGGCCAGATCGAAGGAGATCCCATGTCATCCGAGGTGAGCCCGCCGACCAGCGGCCAGACTCCCGCCAATTCGGCTCTCGAGAAGAGGACCCTGCGCAAGGTCCTCATCCGCCTCATCCCGTTCATCATCGCGATGTACTTCATCAACTACCTCGACCGGACGAACCTCGGCATCGCCGGACCCGGCGGAATGAATGAAGACCTCGCGATGACGGCGACCCAGTTCGGGTTCGCCGCCGGCATCTTCTTCTTCGGCTACCTCATCCTCGAGGTGCCCTCGAACCTGGCGCTGCACAAGTTCGGTGCTCGCATCTGGCTCGCCCGCATCCTCATCAGCTGGGGTGTCGTGGCCGCTGCCATGGCGTTCGTGCTCAACCACTTCTGGCTCTACGTGCTGCGGTTCCTCCTCGGTGTCGCCGAGGCGGGATTCTTCCCCGGTGTCATCCTCTACCTCACGTACTGGTTCCCGACCTCGATGCGCGCCCGGGCGACTGCCCTGTTCATGCTCGCCATCCCGATGTCCAGCGTCGTCGGCACTCCCGTGTCATCGTGGCTGATCTCCAGCGGAAACGCGATCTTCGAGAACTTCGCGGGCTGGCGCTTCATGTTCATCATCGAAGGTGTGCCCGCGGTTCTGCTGGGCATCATGTGCATCTTCTACCTCACCGATCACCCACGCGACGCGAAGTGGCTGAGTGCCGAAGAGCGCAACTGGCTGCAGTCCACGATGGATGCCGAGGAGAAGAGCAAGGAAGAGACCTTCCACTACCCGGTCCGCCGCTCCCTGCTGCAGCCACGCGTGTGGGCGCTGTCCTTCGTCTACTTCGGCATGGTCTACGGCCTCTACGCCATGAGCTTCTTCCTGCCGACGATCATATCCGGTTTCCAGGAGACCTTCGGCGTCGAATACTCGATCGTCGAGATCGGCTTCATCACCGCCATTCCTTACCTCTTCGGTGCCGTCGCCATGTACTTCTGGTCTCGCCACGGCGACCGCACCGGCGAACGAGTCTGGCACGTGGCCCTGCCGCTGTTCATCGGCGGAGTCACGATCCCGATCGCCCTCTACCTCTCCTCGCCATTCACCACGATGATCGCCGTGACGATCACCTGCATGGCCATCTGTGCGGCCCTGCCGACGTTCTGGCCCCTGCCGCAGACCTTCCTCGCCGGCGCCGTGCCGCTGCAGGTCTGGCGCTCATCAACTCGCTGGGCAACTCGTCCGGGTTCTTCGCCCCCTACATCACCGGTTGGCTCGCTGACCTCACCGGCACTCAGAACGCGGGCATGTGGGTCGTCGGAGCCGTCATGGTCGCCGCCGGAATCGTCACCCTCATCCTCAAGGCGGCGCCCGCACCCGATAGTGTGAAAACCCCGTCGAACTGAGGAGCCTCCTTGTCCACTGCCACACCGTCGGAAACCGCCCAGTTCACCGACCTCATCGCCCGACTGAGCCCGGGCGCGCTGACCACGGACCCCGATGTCATCGACGCCCACTCCAGCGACGAAGCCCTGTTCTGTCCGCGGGAAGGGGCGATCGCCCTGGTCAGGGCCGCCTCGGTGGAAGACGTCCAAGAGGTCATGCGGTTCGCCACCGCGCATCGGATCCCGGTCGTCCCGCAGGGGGCCCGGTCCGGGATCTCAGGAGGAGCGAACGCCTCACCAGGCGCGATCCTGCTCAACGTGTCGAAGATGAAGGACGTCGTGGCCGTCAACGAGGCCGAACGCCTCGTCACCGTCCAACCGGGCATCATCAACCAGGACCTCAAGGACCATCTCGCCCCGTTCGGGCTGTCCTATCCGCCGGACCCCGGCTCGGTGGCACTGTCGTCCATCGGTGGAAACATCGCCACGAACGCCGGCGGACTGTGCTGCGTGAAATACGGTGTGACCAGGGATTATGTCCGGTCACTCAAGGTCGTTCTGGCGGACGGAACGCTCACCACGCTCGGCCCGCAGACGGCCAAGGGCGTGGCCGGGCTCGATATGCGCCACCTCTTCGTCGGCTCCGAAGGTACCTTGGGCATCGTCGTCGAGGCGACCCTGCGCCTCGTGCCCGCCCTGCCCGATCCGTTCACCGCGATCGCGACCTTTCCGGATGAGCGCAGCGGACTGCAGACCGTCGCCGACTTCATGGCCGACGGCGGAGTGCCGAGCCTCTTCGAATTCCTCGACGGATCCTCTCTGCGCATGCTCAACGACTACGGCGACTTCGGCCTCGACAGCGACGCCGGCGCGATGCTCATCATGCAGGTCGACGACAACCCGACCGATGCGGAGGCAGCGATGTCGACCTTCGCCGAGGTGGCCGAACGCTGCGGTGCCCTCGACGTTGCGTACTCGGACGATCCGAGCGACTCGGCGGCCTTCATCACCGCGCGGCGGATGATCCAGCCGGCATATGAGAAGTTCGCGCACGCCCACGGCGGCGGTCAGCTGCTCGACGATGTGTGCCTGCCGCGGACGGCCGTGCCGGAGTTCTGTGACTGGCTCACCGAGCTGCGGGCATCGTCCGGTCTCGAGATCGCCCTCGTCGCCCACGCCGGTGATGGCAATATGCACCCGTCGATCTTCTTCGACTCCTCCGATGAGGCGGAGACAGCGAAGGCTGAAGAAGTGTTCGCGGAGATCATGCGCGTCGGCATCGAGCTCGGCGGGACGATCACCGGTGAGCACGGAGTCGGTTTCCTCAAGCGCACATGGCTGGCGAACGAACTCGATGAAGGGTCGAAGCGGATCCAGCGAGCCGTGAAAGAAGCGCTCGACCCGCTGGGCATCCTCAACCCGGGGAAGATGCTCGCCGAGATCTGAGGCTAGTCGGCCTGTTGGCAGCGCTGTCAGTAGGCGGCGCTGCCCATTCTCAGCCTTCGGCTTTGCCCTGACGCCAGTAGCCCATGAACGCGATCTGCTTGCGGTCGACTCCGACTTCCTGGACGAGATAGCGACGCAGACGCTTGACCGGTCCTGCCTCTCCGGCGATCCAGGCATAGAAGGGACGGTCGTCCTTCTCCGTGGCACTCGAACTGCCTTGAGCCGCCTCGGTGAGGGCCGCGGGAACGTCCCAGAGGATCTCTTCGTCGATGTTGACATCGTCGAGTTCCCGGACCTGACCATCCGGCCCGCCGGCCGACCCTGCCGGTCCGGCTCCGACGGGGATCCGGGTCTCCGACCGCACCGCCTCGCGGACGGCAGGTTCGAGGAGCTGACCGAAGTCGGCCTCCCCGCGTGGCAGCCATTCGATCTCGAAGCCGGTGGGAGCGGTGATGTCGATGATGTCCTCGGCGCTCGGGACTTCGAGAACGGCCTTGCCCTGCGCCTGGCTGTCCTTGAGTGAATCGAGGATCGAGGCGATGGCGGGCACAGCCGTCTCGTCGCCGGCGAGCAGGATCTGGTGAGCATCGCCGGGGGCGAATTCGATCCCGGCGCACGGCGTCTCCGAGGCGCGGGAAGGTCCGATGATATGGAGACGGTGTCCCACCTCGGCGAATTCGGCCCACTGGGCGGCAGGACCCGAATGGCCATGTTCATCGGTATGGAGGACCATGTCGATGACGAGTCGACGCTCGGCATCGTTCCATTCCCGCACGGTGTAGGTGCGCATCGCTCCGCGCTTGGCGGGATCGACCTGCAGCCAGGCCTGGTACCAGGAGACTCCGGCGGCTTCCTGCTCGTGGAGGAAAGCGGGCAGATCGAACTGCGGTGCGGCTGCCTGCAGCGGTGGGATGACGAGTTTGATCCGCAGGTCGAGCGGGTGTGTGTTCGGGCCGAAGTCCGCCAGTCCGGCACCACCGAACGTCACCCGGCGGAAGGACGGGCTGAGATCTTCGACGGCGAGGACCTCTGCTTCGAAGGCACCGATGGGGGCTCGTGACACTGATTCTCCTTCGCATCCCCACGGCCAGCGGTCGTGAGGTCGTCCCCGCGGGACGCGTTGTGTTCGTGTGTGCAGCTGTCGTGATGTCGGAACATCCGCAACGATACTCTACCCTAATTTAGTAAGGCTAGCCTTTCCAAATAGTGCTAAGGTGGTTCCGGCCTCACTGCAGAAGTCCGCAGCAAGTCCAGCAATTCACAGCACTCTGACCAGCACTTTCGCCGTACCTCCACGTCCAAACGTCCCTGCGGGGACGCCCACGGAAAGGCCCTCGATGCGTCGTCGTCAGCTCCTTGCCCTGTCCGTTCTCGCCCCGTTCGCCCTCGTTGCCTGTCGATCTGAGACCGACGGTGAGGCGGGAAGCGGTGCTTCCGGTGCCGCGGACGGCATCCCGAACTTCACGTATTCGCCGGAGGGCTATGACGGACTGACGATCGAACTCGACCGTCCGGCGAAGCGCATCGCCGCGGACTTCTATTCGGCGGCCGGTCTCGCGCAGTACGGCATTACGCCGGTCGCGGTCTTCGGCTTCGGCCAGAACGAATCCCCGGGTAAGGCCTTTGACCAAGAAGGCGTCGAGGTCGTCGGCACCGATATGGAACTCGACATCGAAGCTCTCGCGGTCGCCGAGCCGGACGTCCTCGTCGCCTACGGCAATGAGGCCGGCGACGGGTGGACCTGGTGGGACGAGAAGGTGAAAGGCCAGGTCAGTGAGCTCGTGCCCTTCGTCCCCGTCAAACTCGGCGGGCAGAGCCCCGACGCGATGTTCGCTCAGTATGCGGCCATCGCGAAGGCATTGGGCAAGGACACGGACACCGGCGCCATCGCGGACAAGCGGAAGGCCTTCGACGACGCCCGGGCTCGCATCCGCGGCGTGGCGAAGAAGCAGAACGAACTGACAGTGTTGCTGGCGAACTTCACTGCCGAGATCAACTACACCTCGAACTCCTTGGGCATCGCCGAGATGCTCAGCGAGGACGGGCTCACCCTCGTCGGTCCCGACGCCACCGGAGAGAGCAGTTGGGCCGAAGTCTCCTGGGAGAAGATGTCGGACTACCCGGCCGACGTCGTCCTCGGCCACGACGCCTCGACCGACTACGAGGACAACCCGGTGTACAAGAGCCTGCCCGCTGTCAGGGAGGACCAGCTCGGCACCTGGGACGACAAACGTGCCTATACCTATGACGGCTACGCGAAATGGCTGAACGAACTCGCCGACGTCCTCGACTCCGCGAAGAAGATCGTGGGGAACTGAGGCCCGCACCCTGCCGGGCTACGATCGGTACATGACCGACCTGCCTGACGAACTCAGCACCGACGAGATCATCCGATCCCTGGCATCGGGTGCCCCGACCACGTGGCTCCGCTCCACCGGCACCGAGGCGGCCCTGCCCGAATTCGGCGAGGTCATGGATTCCGCGGCGGCCCGGTTCGACCGCTTCGCCTCCTGGTTCGCGACGACCTTCCCCGAGACGGCGACCGTTCCGGCCGAGCTCGCGTCGGCGTTCCCCGAAACCGACGGCGGAATGATCGAATCGGCCCTGGTCCCGGCGCCGGCGGCGCAGCATCGCCTCGTTGATCTGTTCGGGTCCGAAATCACCGGACAGCTGTGGCTCAAGCGCGACGACTCCCTGCCGGTGAGCGGGTCGATCAAGGCCCGCGGCGGCTTCCACGAGGTGCTCGAATTCGCCGAGGCGATCGCCGCCGAGCATGGAGTCGACGCTCATGATCCCGCCGCCTATTCGAGTCGTCGGTTCAGTGAGATCGCTGCGAACCACCGCATCGTCGTGGGCTCGACCGGCAACCTCGGACTGTCGATCGGGATCCTGAGCGCTCGCCTCGGCTTTGCCGCCTCGGTGCATATGTCCGCCGATGCCCGCGAATGGAAGAAGACGATGCTGCGCGACCACGGGGTCGGCGTCATCGAACACGCCGGCGACTTCGTCGAAGCCGTCGAAGCTGGACGAGCCTCGGCAGAAGCCGACGAGAACACGCACTTCGTCGACGACGAGGACTCCGTGAGCCTCTTCGCCGGATATTCGGTGGCAGCCCTGCGTCTCCAGCAGCAGTTCGCCGCCGCCGGAGTGACCATCGACGAGCAGAATCCGCTCACCGTCTACCTGCCGTGCGGAATCGGAGGCGGTCCCGGGGGAGTGACCTTCGGGCTGAAGCGGGTCTTCGGCCCTGCGGTGCGCTGCGTCTTCGTCGAACCGAGCCAGGCACCGGCGATGTTCCTCGGCGTGCGCACCGGTCGGCACAGCGGCATCTCCGTGCAGGACATCGGCCTGACCGGAGCCACCGCCGCCGACGGACTGGCAGTCGCCCGACCCTCACGCTTCATCGGACCGACGATCGGGCCGCTCATCTCCGGTTTCGCCACGGTCCCCGACGAGGTCATCCGGGCCGGAGTCGGCGTGCTCCACGAGACCGAAGGCGTCGATGTCGAACCCTCGGCAACCGCCGGGCTGACCATTCCGTGGCGGATGGGAACTGCAACGGGCGAAACTTCCGCGGGCGTCCACCTGGTGTGGCTCACCGGTGGGGCGATGGTCCCCGCCGACGAACGTGCCGCCTACCTCGACGAAGGACGAGGGCTCGTGGACCGGATCAGCAGCACCGCCTCGGCGATCTTCACCGACTGAACGGCGTGACCCGGTCGGGCCACGCCGCGTCGGTCACCAGTCCCAGGGGTCGTCGCTGACGGTGATGACGACCTTGCCGTCGACGATCTCGGCCGTGCCGTTGAGGTCGAAGGTCACGGTGTCATCGAAGGGTTCGGACTCATCGAACATTTCGTAGCTGCCGGTCACGAGCGCTTCACCGGTGGTGTCCGAGGAGATCAGCCACGCCGGGCCGCCGTTCGGGCCGGTCGCGTCCTCGGGGTTCGAATACTGGTCGGTGCCCATCGAGTCATCGGCGACGGTCACCGTCGGATACGACGAGATCGACCATTTGAGGCCGGTGGCGTCGTAGCTGTCGGCCAGCGAGGATCCGAACGGGCACCCGTCGGGCTGAGCGACGGACTTCTTCGCGCAGCTGTCGATGAGGGTCTTGACCTGCTTGTCGACCTCGGCGCGGAACGCATCCGAGGGGTGGGCTGAGAGCAGCGGCGTCTCCTTGCCCTCCATGTTCGCGTCGTCGCCGAGGAAGGCCCGCACCTCGACCGCGTCGGCGGTGATGAGATCGGACTTCTCGGCCAGGTCGATCGTGTAGAGACCGGGGAATGCCGGCAGGGACAGTGTCGATCCGTCGCTGTCGACGTCGATTCCGTCGACCTTGACCTTCTTGAGGCCGGGAGTGTCGACGGTGAGGGTGAGCAGTTCCGGGCTCTTGAGCGCCCAGTCGTCGAAGAACAGCGCCTTCTTCCCCGCCCTGTGCAGGGTCAGGGTGCTGTTGCTTTTGGAGCCGCCGACATCGTAGGTGACCGCGACTGTCGCCGTGTCTCCGGAGATCTCGGCATCCTCGACGGTGACATCGTCGGGCAGTGCCTCGGAACCGCCAAGGACCTCGTTGGTCAGCAGGGTCCGTGACTCCTGTGGAACGTCGACGTCGGCGACCTTGAGCGCACCTTCGGCGTCACCGTCGGAGAGCTCCCCGAAGTACTTCTCCACCGTCGCTTCGGGACCAAACATGTGCCCGTTGAGCTGAGTGACGACGATGATCGAGGCCACGAGGAGGAGCACGGCACCTCCGGCGACGACCGAGACGAGCGTCGTCTTCTTCTTGTCGAAGGGTTTGGCCGGCCCAGCGTACGGCTGTGCGGCGTACATTCCCTGCGGAGCCGAGTACGACTGCTGTCCGGCGGCACCCTGCGGATAGGCATACGGCTGTTGGTCGGACGGGGTCGGATGCTGCTGCGGGCCGACCGGCGCGGAGAACTGTTGTGGGCCCTGCGGCGCACCGGCCGGTTGGCCGCCAGGCTGGCTCTGCGACTGGCTCTGCGAGCCGAACGCGTCCGGCGGTGCGGGCGGCCCCTGATGGCCGGCGGGCCCCTGCGGTCCGAACCCACCCGCCCCGTGTGGTCCGATTTCGCCGGGGCCGGGAGCGACCGGCGGTGGCGTCGGAGCGGCGGCCTGAGCCAGATCGGGATGGACGAATGCGAACTGCGGTTCGCTCATCCCCAGATACGGTCCCCAGTGCGGGTGCACGGTCCGACCGGCGGCGATCCGTGCGACCGCGGGGAAGGTGAGGGCGAGACGTGGCCCCAGGGTGCGCGAGAGCACCTCGATGATCCCGCCCCAGAGCGCGAAGATGAGGAAGGTCCAGGCCAGGGGGCCGATCCCCGCACGGGCCGCACCGGACCCACCGAAGAACATGGCCGCCTCGGCGGATCCGGACATCGCCAGGTTCGCCGGAATGGCCAACAGCGACAGCAGACCCCAGACGAGGCAGAACGCCACAGGCAGCTTCCACGCGCTCGACCACTGCTGCTTGTCCTGCTCGATCACGGTCCAGGCCGGACGCCGGGTGACGGTGGCGACGATCGTTGCGATCAGCACGGCGGCCACGACGACGAGCAGGCCCAGCCACAGCAGCCCGGGAGCCTCGCGGCTGAACATGGTGAGGCTCTCGGAGAAGGTGTCCGAGTACAAGCCCAAGTCGCCTTGGGCGGTGGCGCTGATTCCGCCGAGGTGGGTCAGCGACGTGAGGATGAGGCCCATGTTGACGAACGTCAGCGGCACCAGCTGACCCGGCATCTCGACTGACAGCGGCAGGACGAAGAGCGCGACGATCGAGAACACGGCCACGGTGAGGGCGAGGTGGATCCAGGTCACCAGCAGAGGCGGAACAGCCCAGCGCAGGAACGGTGCACCGATCGCCTCGGTGCCCTTGAAATGTCCGGCGACACGACCGGCGATGCTCGTGATGAGGATGACGAGCATCGGCAGGAAGAACGATCGGACGGTGACCGCCGAGAAGGAAAAGGTGAACGATCCTTCCTCTTCAAAGGCGGAGGCGCGGGCGGCGAAGATGACCTGGAGGAGGAAGAGCACGAGCGTCATCGCCAGGGTCGCGACCCCGATGCGGATCCACGTGGACACTCGGTTGGGTGCGGGGGAGCGGCGTTCGCTCAATTTCGTCATCCACCACAGCAGACCCACAATGACGATGGTGACCACCAGGGGTGCGCCGGTGGTGAAGATGCCCAGTTGGGCGTTGAAGGTGTCAGGGGCGTTGATGTCCAAGCGCAACGCCGCCGAACCGAACAGCGCCAGAGCCATGAGGATGAACGGCAGGGCGTAGTTGAGGCTGTCAAGGTTGAGGCCGGTCTCCTCGGTCAGCGAGTCGAATTCCGACATCGACGTGAGGATGACGGTGAGGATGATGGAGACGATGATGCCGCCGAGGAGGGCGATCCCCGGCGGGATCAGGGCCGTTTTCCACGTCGCTCCCTTAGCCAGCGCCGAGGCGAATTTCGACTTCGGGGCGTTCGCCGGATAACCCGGTGGTGCGGGGTAGGGCATGGGCCCGGACTGGCCGGGCTGATAGGGACCCTGTTGGTGAGGGACCTGCTGGTACGGACCGGAACCCTGTGGGTAGGCGCCCTGTTGGTAGGGGCCAGAACCCTGCGGGAAGGCTCCCTGCTGGTAAGCGCCTTGCTGATAGGTGCCATGTTGGTAAGGATCGGGTTGGTAGGGGCCGGGCCCTTGAGCGTAGTACGGACCTGCGGTCTGCGGATGTGAATCCGATCCCTGGTGACGAGCGCTCGCCGTCTGGGGTTGAGAGCCGGAGTTGGAAGAGTCGTTCTCGGCGGCCTTTTCGTAGGGGTCGATTGTCTGCTTGTCGGTGGGAGTGCAGTCCTCCGGGGGCGCCCAGCGAGCGGTCTCCTCGGCGGAATCGGATCCGACGGGATTCATCACCTCGGTCGCGTCACCATCCTGGGCCTCTGCGCCGGGGCTCGTCTTGGAACTCTTCTCCGACTCGGACTCGGCGTCCGACTCAGCGGGGGTCATTTCAGCTTTCGCCTCAGCGGATTCCTCGGCGTTCGGCTCGTCAAAAGGCTCGGGACTCTTTTGATCCTCAGCGGCCTGGTCCTCGGCGGTCTGATCCTTCGGATCCTCGGCGGCGGTCGGTGTCGTCTCGTCGGATTCGTCGTGCATACCCAGTCCTCAAGTGCAGTTGCCCGACAGCTGCGCAATGTAGTTCAAATCGAAACAATAAACTGTGCAGATCAAGCATGTGTAGTTCACAACTTATATTAGGCTGTTAATGCAAGAGAAGTCCTATATTGGGACTTTTTCTGGAATACGGCGTGATCGATCTGGAGTTGCGGATGAGTACGAACCCTCCCGGACGCGGGGACGAGAACGAATGGGACGTCAACGATCGATCAGGCAGCCAATGGTCATCCCCTCCTGGTTCACAGCCCGGATCCCACCCCGGCCCTCAGTCGGGTTCTCAGCAAGGCCCTCAGTCAGGCAACGGCTGGGGTGCACCTCCACCGCCGCCACCGTCGTCTCAGCCGCAGCGTCCCAAAATCCAGACCCCGCATCCGCAGAGCGGACCGTCCCACCGCTCCGGTCAGCCTCCGCATCCGCAGAGCGGACCCTCCCAAGGCCAGGGCGCCCAAGCCTTCCCTGCCGGCGGCCAAGCGGCCGCCGCTGGAATGCAGCAGCCCGGCCAGCAACCACTCCAGGCCGGCCAACAACCACCCCCGCCGCCCCACGGCTATGGCCCGGGGCCGTATCAGCAGGCCGCACCGCCCGCGCAGAAGAAGCGCGGAGGACTCATCGCCCTTCTCGTCATCGTCGGCATCGTCCTCGCAGGGGGCATCGGATGGGGCGCGGCGACCTTCTTCTCCAAGGACTCCGAGGATCCCGACACCGTCGCCTCCACGACTGAGCCGACGAGCACCGCCAGTGATGACGGTTCGGCTGCGGCCAGCCAGTCACCCGAACCCATCGAGACCGAATCGGCGCTTCCCGACGACCCGAAGAAGGCACTCAAACAGCTCGCCGACTCCGACGGACAGACAGCGAAGAGCGAACTCAACGGCAAATGGGTTCCGCAGCTGAGCTCGAAGCGAGTCGGACTCGAAGCCGAAGGGAAGACCTGGGACGAAGAATCGATCCTCGAAGAGTTCGAAGGACTGCGCGAAGAGTTCCCCCGCGTGAAGCTCATCTGGTCCGGCGATTTCAGCAGCTTCAAAGAAGACAACTTCTGGGTCACCGTCGTCGGCATCGGCTACGACGATCCCGAAGACGCCCTGTCCTGGTGCTCATCGCACGGTCTAGGCCCCGACAGCTGCTATGCCAAACAGCTCAACACCTCCGGCGGCCACGAAGGAACGACCCGCTTGCAGGACTGAGACCTCGCCAGTACGACCGACGACTCCATCGCCGAGGCGGCCCGCCCTTCTCATGCCCAGATGGCTTGACGAAGGGCCACCTGAGCGGCTCAATCGTGGATTCGCCGCCGGTTGTTCACCGCGAACACCGCAATGCCGATGACGAGCCAGATCGCGCCGATGACCAGGGCCAGAGGATTCGCGCTGACGAGCACGGCGATGAGCAGACCGGCGCCGATGACCGGAATGACGCCGTGGTTGAACCCGTTGGGAGCCTCGCTGCCCTGCTTCTTCACGAGGAAGTATCCGACCACCGAGGCCTGAAGGAAGATGAATGCCGTCAGCGCCCCGACGTTGACGATCGAGGTCAGCTGGTCGAGACCATCGGCACGGGTCGCCGCCCACCCGGCCACGATCACATTGCCGCCGGCGGCCACGAGGATTCCCTTCCACGGAACACCGGTCTTCGGGGCCACCTCGGCGAGGAATTTCGGAACCTGACGGGATCGTCCCATGTCCATGAGGATGCGGGAACCGGCGGCCTGACCGATCATCGCGGAGAAGGCCGCGCCCACGGCCTTGGCCAAGGCGAGCAGCCAGTGCAGCCACGGGCCGAGCGTCGAGTCGACGGCGCTGTAGTAGGCGGCTCCCTCGAGCGCGGGATCGGCCTGCAGCTCGGATGGGGTCAACGGTGAGAGCAGACTGCCCACCCAGGTCTGCGCGACGAAGAAGACGCCGGCTAGCACGAGGCAGATGAGCGTGGCTCGGCCGACGATCCGCGGCCCGCCCTTGGCCTCCTCGGAGAACGTCGCGAGCGAATCGAAGCCGAGATACGACAGCACAGCCACGGACACTGCCGCGAGCACCGCGGTCACGGAGAACGCATCGACCCCGGTCAGCGGGGTCAGCCATCCCCGCGTCGGCTCATGCTGGACGAGGTAGGCGATGCCGAGGACGAGGACCAGGGCGAGGACCGCCACCTCGGCGAGGACGACTCCGGTGATCACACGGGAGGCGACCTTGACCCCGGCGAGGTTGAGTCCGGTGGTGAGGACGACGGCGACGGCCACGAACACCCAGACGGGCAGGGCCGGGAAGATCGAGTTCAGGGCGATCCCGGTGAACAGGTAGGCGACCGAGGGGATGAAGAGATAGTCGAGGAGGATCATCCACCCGGCGATGAAGCCGGCCGGTTTCCCGATGCCCGCCGAGGCGTAGGCGAAGACCGTGCCCGCGCGGGGAACCTCCCGTGACATGCGCATATAGCTGACCGCGGTGAAGGCCATGACGATCGTCGCGACGATGTAGACGAGTGCCACGGCCCCGCCCGAGCGGGCATCGAGGGTGCCGAATACGCCGACTGCGGCCGCGGGACCGATGAAGACGAGTCCGAAGAAGACGAGCTCGCTCAGACCGATCGTCCGTTTGAGGCTCCCACCCCGCGCCGAGGCGGCTGTGGCCTCGGGTGCGGAAGTCTGAGTTTCGCTGTCGGACCGGCCGTCGGCAGTCATGTCATCCATCGTGGTGCCGTCCCTTCGAAACGAGGCCCGATTCGCCCTGGTCAGTCCACTGTCCGCGATCGGTGAGTGTGCGCTTCAACTCTACGCGCAGGTCATGGCGTGGTTTCGAGTCCCCGATAGGATCGGAAGAGACGAAGGAGGCCCGGATGACCCATCACCCGCAGATGATCCAGCCCGGAGGGGTCCCGCCGGGAGGCGTGCCTGCGAAGAAACCGTCCGTGGTGTGGGGAATCCTCCTCATCATCGCCGGAGTCCTCGGCCTCGGGGTGGGGCTGTGCATCCTCGTCATCCCGATGTTCCTGTTCCTCCTCGGAGGCGGTGGCAATGTCGACGCCTTCGACGATTTCGCCTCCGGTTTCTTCATCACCGGTTTCGTTGTGGCTGTCATATCCGTTCTGGTGCTCATCGCCGGGATCGTTCTCACCACCGTTGTCGCGAGGAAGCGGCGCAGGCTGCACCCGCGGCAGGTCTGGATGGTCGCGCCCCCTGGGGAGCCGCCGTTTCAGCAGCCTCCCGGAGGACCTCCAACGCCGAGGCGATGATCGGCTGAGCGCCCGAACCGCGGCGGATACCGGAGAGGATCTTCCGCGACGGCACCGGATCACCGCGCAGCGGCACGCGCACCACATCGAAGCCGTCCGGCAGGCGTGCCAGGCGAGGAATGAGCGCGACCCCGAGTCCCGCCGAAACCAACGACGCACCCGTCTCCCACTCCCGAGACTGATGGGCCTGTTCCGGTTGGAAACCGGCAGCCGCACACGCCGTGCGCACCAGACGGTGATACGGCGAACCCGCCCGGTCGAGGATCCAGGACTCCTCGGCGGCCTCGCTCAGTGCCACCGTCGACTTCTCGGCCAGGCGGTGTCCGACGGGAACCAGCAGATCGAGGCGATCGCTGAACAGCGCCGACTGCTCGAAACGGGGATCGCTGCGCGGCGGCAGCGGGTCGGTGGCCACGACCACGGCGACATCGGCATGGTCGGAGATCAGAAGGTCGAAGCACTCCTCGGGGTCGGCTTCGATGATCGTGACCTCGGCGCCCGGGAATCGCTCCATCACGGTCAGAGCCGTCGGTGGAAGCAGCACGGCCGCGGCAGTGGAGAAGCCGCACAGGCGCAGCCGTCTGGTGCGCGTGTCGAGGCCGGTGCCGAGGCCGTCGAGCTCGCCTCGGATCTCCTCCCACCTGGTGAAGAGCTCCTGAGAGCGTTCGAGGAGGAGCTGACCGGCGCGGGTGAGGACGAGTCCGCGACCGCGCGGTTCGACGATGCGCACGCCGAGATCTTTCGACAGGCCTCTGAGCTGGTGCGATACGGCTGAAGGGGTGTATCCGAGGCGGTGTGCCGCCTCGGTGAGGGTGCCGACTTCGGCAAGGACCCGAAGGACGTGGAGACGCGGATCGATCATGCAATAGTATTGCACGTTTCGGATGAAGAAGATTCGCTTTTCTTCAGCAAACCTCTGGCGGACACTGGGGGCAGGAGCACGAACTCCACGGTCGCGGTCGGCGAAGGAGCCGACATCAGACGCGGCCGAGACACGACGAGGTGGTGGACGAATTGACTCTGGCACCAGAGCAGAAGCGGACCGATTCCAGCACGAGCGGACCCGCTGGGTCGGGTGCGGCTGCCGGATCGGGCGGGCACGGCAGGACCGATATCGACCGACTCATCGACGAACGTGTGCCCGGCTATTCGCTGGCGGCACCGTTCTACATCAGCCCGGAGTTCTTCGCGCGCGATATCGAGGCGATCTTCGCCTCGACCTGGATCTTCGTTGCCTCTGCTGCCGAAGTGCCCGAGCCCGGTGACTATCTCACGGTCGACATCGGAGCCTACTCCGTCATCGTCATCCGCGATGACGACGGTGAGATCCGTGCCCACCACAATGTCTGCCGTCACCGGGGGACTCGGCTGCTCAATGATCTGTCCGGCTCGGTGGGCAACATCGTGTGCGGCTACCACCAATGGACCTACACCCCTGCCGGAGAGCTCATCTCTGCAGGCGTTCAAGCTCCTGGCTTCGACCGGAGCTGCTTCTCTCTGCGTTCCGTGAACCTCCGCATCATCGGCGGGCTCATCTTCATCTGCCTCAGCCCGACTCCGCCAGACGACATCGACGAGGTGGCCGAGGTCATCGAGCCCTATCTGACCGGGCATGACATCGCCGGGACGAAGGTGGCTGCGCAGAGTGACCTCATCGAGGACTCGAACTGGAAGCTCGTCATGGAGAACAACCGCGAGTGCTACCACTGCGAAGCCGGCCACCCGGAGCTGACGTGCTCGTTCTTCCCCACCTACGGCTACGAACCAGACGAGATTCCCAAGCGATTGCAGCCGGCGTACCAGCGGTACCTCGACGCCGAGGACCAGCTGCATGCCGACTGCGACCGCAACGGCCTGCCCTACGCCCTCGTCGAGGAGTTGAGCGGACGGCCCACCGGATTCCGGATCGAACGGGCAGCTCTCGACGGGAAGGGCGAGTCGTACACGATGGACGGATCGGCCGCCTCGGCGAAATTATTGGGCAACCTCGACACTTTCGTTCTGGGCCGGGCCTCGCTGCACGTGCAGCCGAACATGTGGTTCCACGCGATGGGCGACCACGTGGTGACGTTCAGCCTGCTGCCGCTCGCCGAGGACAAGACGCTGGTGCGCACGACCTGGCTCGTCCACGCCGATGCGGAGGAGGGCGTCGACTACGACCTCGACAACCTCACGACGGTGTGGCTCAAGACGAACGAACAGGACGCGACCTTCTGCGAACGCGGGCACCTGGGAATCTCGTCGCCGGCGTACGTGCCGGGGCCCTACGCACCCACCGAATCCCAGGTCGATGACTTCGTCACCTGGTACATCGAACGGCTCAAGGCCCATAGAGAACAACGAACCGTGCGGTTCGAAGGAGCTGAGCGACGATGAGGTACCGCCATTCGACATTCGCCCAGGCTGCATCCGCGCCCGTGAGCAAGGCGACGTTCCGAGTGCCCACTCGGGGCAGGCGACCCGCACTCGCGGCCGCCGTAGAGTCGGCCTTCGATACGGCCGCCCCGCCGGCCTTCGATACGGCAGTCGAGACCGCGCTCGCCGCGCCGGTCGACCGGGTGCCCGCTGAATCGGATGGCCCGGTGCTCGCCGAACTTCAGCTCGACCCGGAACTGCTCACCGGCCCCGTCGAGGTCACCGGCATCACCCAGGTGACCCACGACGTGAAGACCTTCGAGCTGCGGGCGGGATGGATGACCGCCGTTGACTTCGCGCCGGGTCAGTATGTGACGATGCGCATCCCCGAGCTCGGCCTCGAGCGCTGCTATTCGATCTCCTCGGCGCCCTTCGGCACGAACATCTTCACCGTCACGGTCAAGCGCGTGGCCGGGGGAGCGGTGTCGACTCATCTGCACGAGAACGTGCGGGTCGGCGATCAGCTGCACGTGGACGGGCCGTACGGGCTGTTCAGCACGAGCTTTCACCAGGCCGAACGTCACCTCTTCCTCTCCGCGGGCTCCGGAATCACCCCGATCATGTCGATGGTGCGCAGCCTGCTGGCCAGACAGGGAGGGCTGGGCACCGACATCGTCTTCGTCCACAGCGCCTCGACGCCGGCCGACATCATCTTCCGCGCCGAGCTCGAACAGCTCGCTGAGGTCGCCGGAGTCAGCGTCACCATCCTGTGCTCCAGGGATTCCGAGGCTGAGACCTGGGCCGGTCGGCGGGGTCGGATCGATGCGTCCACCCTCGCCGAGGTGGTCCCTGACGCGGCCGACCGCGAAACTTTCCTGTGCGGGCCGGGTTCGTATATGAATGCGGTGAGGCCCCTACTCGCCGAGGCAGGGGTGCCGTCGGCACGGACGCATGAGGAATCTTTCGTCTTCGCCACGTCACCTGCCGATCGTCTGGCCAAGGCCGGTGCGAGGGCCAAGGGCGCCGAGACTGGTGCCGTCGGAGTCACCGGGGTCAGCCATGCGGTCGAGTTCAGGGTCTCCGGACGCGTGGTCGACTGCGATGAGTCCACGACCGTCCTCGACTCTGCTCTGGACGCCGGACTGTCCGTGCCCTCATCCTGCTCGGAAGGCGCGTGCGGAACCTGCAAGTCCGTGCTCGTCAGCGGCGAAGTCGAGATGAAGCATGCAGGCGGAATCCGGCCGAAGGAGATCGCCGCCGGAAAGTTCCTGCCCTGCTGCTCGACTCCGCTCACCGACATCGTCGTCGACAGGTGAGCTGCCGACGTCGTGTGTTCGGTCCCTACCGAGCGGCGATGGCGGAGGCGATCGCCTGGATCTGCGGAATGAGTTCCTCGAGGGTGCGGCCCTGCCTGTTCAGCCACTGATCGAGCTGCGCGGCGGACAGAACTGCCATGACCGCCTCGGCGCGTATCCCGATCAGATCGGACGGGTCCGAGTTTGATGGCTCGGAGGTCCCAGCTGCCCATATTTCGGCGATGAGGATCTCCACGTGGCGTCGCCAGAACGGGTAGCTCTGCCGGTCGAACCGGCCTTTCGGCGAGCTGCTCTCGGTGAGCAGGACGAGGTCGAGGTTGCCGGCGATGTGACGCAGGTATGCATCGACGAAAGCGCTGAGGCGCTCGCTGCCCGGAGCGCCCGGTCCCAGCGGCGGCGGGCCCTGGAGCATGCGGGCGTGCATGTCCCGGACCCGGTCGTCGAGCAGAGCCGAGGCAATCCCAGGCTTGTCGGTGAAGTTGCGGTAGAGAGTGCCCTTGCCGACACCCGCTCGCCGGGCCAGCTCATCCATCGTCAGCCCGTCCACTCCCTTGTCAGCCACGAGGTCGGTCGCGGCATCGAGGATCTTCCGACGATTGCGCTGCGCATCGGCGCGCAGAGGGGCCTGCGAGGGAACCAGAGGGAGAAATCTCCCGTTCCCTCTTCCATAACCGGACTGCGGTCCGTTAATGTCGTCCATATACGGACTATAGTCCGGTTCGGATTCGACTTCGAGGAGGCAGCAATGACATCGATCATCGTCAACGAACACGGGGGACCCGAGAAGTACGAGGTCACCGACGACTCACCAGCGGGTGCCGCTGGGCCGGCCGACGGACAGCTGCAGGTCAGCCTGAGTCTGGCGGGGGTGAACTTCCTCGACGTCGTCCAGCGCCGCGGAGGAACACCGGTCACAGCACCGTTCGCCCCAGGAGTCGAAGGGGTCGGCACGGTCACCGCCGTGGGCGCCGGAGTCGACGGCTTCTCCGTCGGCGATCGCGTCGGCTGGATGACCGGTGGACAGGGCAGCTTCTCATCCACTGCCCTCGTCAGGGCGGACAAAGCCGTTCCACTGCCGGACGATATCGATGACGAGATCGCGGTTGCCGCTCTCATGCAGGGCATCACCGCCCACTACCTGACCACGAGTACCTTCCCTATCTCGGCCGGCGACGTCGTGGTCGTCCACGCCGCGGCCGGCGGGCTCGGGCAGATGCTCACGCAGATCGCCGCGGCCAAGGGCGCCACCGTGATCGGCACGACCTCGACCGAAGAGAAGGCCGAGATCGCCCGAGCCAATGGCGCCGCCCACGTCTTCGGCTACGACGACTTCGCTGAGAAGATCCGGGAGGTCTCCTCAGACGGAGAAGGAGCCTCGGTGATCTTCGACGGCGTCGGCGCGACGACCTTCGAAGGCGACCTCAAGACCCTGCGCACGCGCGGGACCCTCGTTGTCGTCGGCAATGCCAGCGGCCCCGTTCCCGCCGTCGACGTCAACACCCTCAGCGCCTCCGGCTCCCTCTTCCTCACCCGACCGACCGTCGTCGACCACGTCAGGACGCCAGAGGAGCTGCGCTCGCGCACCGACGAGATCTTCGAATGGATCCGCAGCGGAGACCTCACCGTCCGCATCGGCGACCGGTTCCCCCTCGCCGAGGTGGCCGCCGCCTTCACAGCGCTCGAATCCCGGGCGACGACCGGAAAGATCATCCTCGAACACTGATCGCGGAGGAGTAATTTCTCACCGCAGCACGAACCCGGGCACGAGATCATCGAGCGGGTCGACCTCGAACGTCGAGGTGGCCACCCGGTAGGCGCTGCCGGTGACGACCGGGACGACGCCGTCATCGGTCTCTTCGAGCACTCGCGCCCGGAACGTCGTGCCGACGATCGACTCATGGACGAGCGTCTGCCCCGGGCGAAGCTCACCGGCGGCATGGAGGGCGGCGACGCGAGCCGCCGTTCCCGACCCGCACGGAGAGCCGGTCATCCTCGGGGTGGACGGTGCCCGGATGATCGGCAAGACCCGCCTTGACCTCCCTACCCACGGCGATGAGCGCGGTGAGGTTCTCGGGCACGACTTCGCAACTCACCTCACCGAGGTGGCCCACCTCGGCGTCCTGGGTGGAACCGGCGACGGCACCCAACTGCGCGACGTCGACGAGCGCGTAGATCGCCCCACCCCACGCGAGATCGACCGTCACCTGGCCCAGGCTCGTATCCACAGTGAGCCCCGAGGCGACGAGCCGGCTGGGCACGTTGACGAAGTCCACCGAGGTGGCCCGCCCCTCGGCGGCCGTGTGCACCTGCGCGCGCACTCGACCCGAGGGCACGTCGATCGTGACCTCCGTGGTCCCGGACGGATCGACGGCGACGATCCCAGAGGACACTGCCCATGCGCCGAGCGCCATCGTCCCGTGGCCACAGGCCGTGGAGAAGCCGTCCTTGTGCCAGAACAGGACCCCGAAGTCAGCCCCACCGTCATCGGGTTCGGTGATGAATCCGCCGTACATGTCCGTATGACCGCGCGGTTCGAAGCACAGCAGTCTGCGCAGATCATTGACTTCCGAGCCCGGCACGGCCAGTTCCCGCCGTTCTGCCACGCTCGCGCCGGGGATCTCGACCGGGGGTTCGGCGACGATTCGGAACGGTTCGCCGGCAGTATGGAAGTCCACACTCGTGCAGATCGTGCTCAGAGCCCCATTCCCACTCTCAGCCCTTCCAACACAGCCGCATGCACATTGCGGGAGGCGACGGCGTCACCGATCCGATACAGCGTGAACGGGTGCCCCACCTCAGCGGAGGTGGTGGCGGAGGTGGTCGTCGGTTCCGCGACTGCCGTCGCATCAGGGCGGGTGGTCGTCACACCGGCGTATTCCGGCTGCGGGCGTCCGTGCACCCACGCTTCGAGATCCGTGGCCCCGTGGTTCGACGACTGCGACTTGAGCTCGAAATAGACCTCATCGTTGGGCGTCGTCCCGAAGTCGACGACCACGGCATCGGTGACGACCTCCGTCTCCCGATCCGAATAGTCGTTGCGCAGCATCGCCACGATCTTCTTCCCCTCGATCCGCGGCTTCTTCGCCAAACGCTCGCCGAGGCGGACCTCGACTCCGAATTCGGAGAACACCTGAAGATAGGCGGGGGAGTTCATCGACCCGACGTCGATGCCGATCGTGCGTTCGGGACTGACATAGGTGACCTGCTGACCGGCTCGGGCCAAGCGTTCGACGGCGTCGAGCGCCGGGTAGAACCCGTGATCGTCGAAGACGAGCACCCGTTGCTTCGACTTGAGCCGGTCGTCCATGACGTCCCAGACGTCGAAGCTCGGGCCCTGCTCACGGAAGGGATATCCGGCATCGGGAACCCCTCCGGTGGCGACGATGACGACGTCGGGGTCGAGGCCGAGGATGTCGTCCGCCTCGGCGAAGGTGTTCAGTCGCAAGTCGACGCCGTGCTTCCTGCACTGCTGGACGCGCCAGTCGATGATGCCGATGAGATCGCGGCGGCGCTGCGAGCGGGCGGCGATGCGGACCTGCCCGCCGGGGGCGTCCTCGGCCTCGAGCAGGGTCACCCGGTGACCGCGCACGGCCGCGACACGGGCGGCTTCGAGCCCGGCCGGACCGGCGCCGATGATGACGACATGCTTGGGTCCGGTCGTGACGTCGTGGGGAACCTCCTGCGGCAGATCGGCCTCCCGGCCGGTAGCGGGATTGTGGATGCAGGTGGCCGAACCGGAGGTGTAGATGGAGTCGAGGCACATGTTGGCGCCGACGCAGGGACGGATATCGTCCTCACGTCCTTCGGCCACCTTGCGCGCCAGGTGAGGGTCGGCCAGCTGCGCCCGGGTCATCCCGACGAGGTCGAGGCAGCCATCGGCGATCGCGAACCGGGCGGTCGCGGCGTCGGAGATGCGTGCGGCGTGGAGGACGGGGATGTCGATGGCCTCGCGGATGCGACGGCAGGTCTCGAGCCAGGGGGCCGAGGGGGTGCCCATGCCGGGGATCGCCTCGGCGAGCTGACGGTCCGAGTTGATCATCCCGACGTTGAGGTTGAGGAAGTCGATGCCGTGATCGGTGTAGGTCCGGAGGATCTCGGTGGCCCTCGCTTCGTCCATGCCGTCTTCGCGGCGCTCGTCGACGGCCATGCGGATGCCGAGGACGAAGTCGTTGGGAACTGATGCACGCACGGCGTCGATGATGCGCATCGGGAACTTGATGAGATTCTTCAGTTCGCCGGAGTACTCGTCGTCGCGGTCGTTGAGCCACGGGGCGAGGAAGGAATCGAGCAGGTGACCGGCGTGCATGACCTCGAGTCCGTCGAATCCGGCGGCGGCGACGCGTTCGGCGGCGGACGCGAAGTCCGCGACGATGCGATCCATATCGAAGTCCTCGAGCGCCTTGGTGAACGACCGGTGAGCAGCCTCCCGGGTCCGAGAGGCCGAGACCAACGGCAGCCAGTCGCCGGCGAAGTTCGAGGACCTGTGGCCCAAGTGGGTCGCCTGGATCATGATCGCCGCGCCCTCGTCGTGGCAGTCTCCGGCGATCGCGGACAGCCACGGAACCACCTCGTCGGTGGACAGGTCGATGTTGCCGAACGCGGCGGGGGAGTCCTTCGACACGATGGCCGAACCGCCGATCATCGTCAGACCGACACCGCCGCGGGCCTTCTCCCGGTGATAGAGGCGGTAGCGGTCTTTCGGCATGCCGAGTTCGGTGTACGCGGGCTCGTGCGAGGTCGAGACGATGCGGTTGCGCAGCGTGAGTCTGCCGAGCTCGAAGGGCTGGAGCAGCGGATCGGCGGACGCGTCGGTCGCACCCGTGGTCGGTGCGGGTGTGCCGGTTGAGGGGTCGGCGGTCATGGGTTCCTCCTTCATTGCAGGAACAACACTGTGAGTGTGACTCCGTGGGGGAGTCCGGGTGGGTAATCGATTACCGACTACTTAGTTCAATGGTGCGATCTCGCGGTTATGCTGTCAATAGTCGGCGAGCCGGTCACGACTGTGAATTCATGGCAACCGCGATTCGATGAGGAGTGTGCGATGGAGCGAGTGAGACCGCAGGCCGAATCGCTGCGCGAGCAGGCATTGGGCATCATCCGCGATGCCATCACCTCCGGTGAGCTCGCCGAGGATCGCATCTATTCAGCAGCGGGCCTGGCCAAGCAGCTCGGCATCTCACTCAGTCCGGTGCGCGAGGCGATGATGGCGCTCGTCACCGAGGGGACCGTCGAAGCCGTGCCCAATCGCGGCTTCCGTCTGGTCACCATCACCGAGGCGGACCTCGAGGAGATCATCGCCATCCGCGTTCTCCTCGCCGTCCCCGCCGCCCGCAGCCTGGCCGAGGCCGGCAGCGAAGACATCGTCGGTCGCAACCAGCGGGCAGGTGAGGATGCGGCGAGCGGATCGGCGACGAAGGCCGTTGCGGTGACCCGACTGCGCGGTCTCGCCGAAGCGACCGTGACAGCGGTCGAAGCCGGCGACTACGCCGAGTTCTATACGCAGGACCGCAGGTTCCATGAGGCTCTGCTCGAGCACGGACTCGGCGGGCGCGCCGCCGCGATCAGCCTGCGCCTGCGCGATCAGTCGCGCCTCTACCGACGCCAGGATCAGATCGGGGCCATCGCGGAAGATTCCGCTCGCGAACTGCCGAAGATCGTCGACCTCATCGAGTCCGGGAACGCCGCGGAGGCGGCCGAGCTCGTCACGTCGAACCTCTACTTCTTCAAACGCGTCCCGGCTGACGCCGACGGCTGAAGCCCGCTGCGGCGAATCGGTACACTTTCTCCTCAACTGCACAGGGAGGAACGTGAGCAGTTCAGAGAAGACAGTGCCAGAAGACCCTGGGCTGCCTGCCCCGCCCATGAACCGCACCGAGAAACGACGAAACGACGCTGGGCCGCCCCGAAACGGGACGGCCCAGCGTCTTCTTCACTCGATCTGGCATCGCGGCCGATCAGGTTCTCACCTCGATCAGGCGGGTGCCTTGTCGGGATCGATGTCGACGATCGGCATGGATTCGATGTCCATGTCCGGGTTGTCGGCCTGGGTGCGAGCCAGCTCTTCGGCCTCCTCGTGGGTGTTCACCGTCGGGAACGAGCCCGGCAGCGGCCGGTGCGCCGATTCCTTCATGAGCAGCACGGCGACGAGTGCGACGACCGAGAAGAACATGATGTAGAACGCGGGCATGTACGAGTTGTCGGTGACATCGATGAGCGCCTGGGCGAACAGCGGCGTGGTGCCGCCGAACAGGGAGACGCCGAGGTTGAACGTCAGGCCCATCGCTCCGTAGCGCGACGCGGTCGGGAACAGCGCCGGCAGGGTCGAGGCCAGGCAGGCGATGTAGAAGCCGGCGGGCAGGGCGACCATGAACAGAGCCACGACCACTGCCCACATCTCACCGATCTGCATGACGGCGAACGCGGGAACGATGAGGACGATCGTCATGATGGCTGCTGCCAGGAAGACGAACTTGCGGCCCAGCTTGTCGGAGAGCTTGCCGATGAGCGGCAGGCACAGCGACATGATGACGAGAACCGGAATCGTGGCCACGGCCGCCTGGACATTCGAGACCTTGACGGTCTCCTCCAGGTAGGTGGGCATGAAGCTCGTCAGCGCGTAGCCGACAGTCTGGGAGCCTGCGACGACGGCGATGCCGATGAGGATCTCTTTCCAGAAGTGGCGGATGACCCCGATGAGCCCGTGGCGGGCGTACTTGTCGTCCTTGACCTTGACGTCGCGGCCGGCTTCCTCGCTCGACTCGAAGCTCGGGGTCTCCGGGATCTTCAGACGGAACCAGATGGCGACGATGCCGAGCGGGATGGCGAGAAGGAACGGGATCCTCCAGCCGCCGTCGAGCATGGCGTTCTCGCCGTTGATGGACGTGGTGATCACCGTCGTGATGGCCACGGTTCCGGCGCCGGCGGCGAAGCCCAGGTAAGAGCCGACATCGAGCCACGAGGCCCAGTAGCCGCGGGACTTGTCCGGAGCGAATTCGGAGACGTAGGTGGTGGCACCGGCGTACTCGCCGCCGGTGGAGAAGCCCTGGATCATCTTGAGCAGGTAGAGAGGAATGATCACCCACAGGCCGACCTGGGCCGCGGTGGGCAGGACGCCGATGAGGGCGGTGGCGGTGGCCATCGTGGCCATCGTGAAGAACAGGACCTTCTGGCGGCCGATCTTGTCACCCAGCGGTCCGAGCACCATGCCGCCGAGCGGGCGGACGAGGAAGGACACGGCGAAGCCGAGGAGGGTCACGAGCAGACCCATCTGTCGGTCCATGCCTTCGGTGAAGACGGAGGTCATCGTCACGGCCAGGTAGCCGTAGACACCGAAGTCGAACCATTCCATGAAGTTGCCGACTGTGGTGCCGCCGATGGCGGTCCGGATCGATTTGGTTTCGACGACGATGCAGTCATCGGCCTCGAACCGCTTCTGCTTCTTTATTGCACGCCGTTCCTTGCGGGTCGGCTTCTTGTCTTTCTGCGCGGGTCTGTCGTGGCCTTCTGACATCAGTGGTTCCTCGTTTCAGCTGCTGCTGGGCAAGTTGCAGGGCCGAGTCGCCGGAATGGTGCGAACTCTGCGCGGCAGTTGCTGTCGGATTTCGACAATGCCGAATATCCTTGCTTGGTACTCAGGGAGTGTCAATAAAAATTGTGACACAGTTCACGCCGAATGCGCCTGAGGGCAGTAGCCTTCGTTGAAAATCATCCAGTGGGCCAGAAAATAAGCAAAAAGATTGTTGCCTAATTCGCACTGTCACTTGTCCAATGGCGTTGTCAACTGAGACTGGCGGACATGGAGCGGACGGTGACTGCGGAGATCAGTTCCTGATGACCCGATAGGTCTCGAGTCCGGGATCGACGGCGCCGCGGACGTGACCGGACGGGCTCGCTGCCACGGCCTGGAGGAAGTCGACGGTATCGGCGGTGATCTCCTCGCCGGGCAGGACATTGGGGATGCCGGGTGGGTACGCGGCCAGCGAGCTCACGCTCACTCGTCCGACCGCCTCGGCGGCGGTGACGAGTTCGGAATCGGCGAAATACGCCTCCCGCGGGGTCATCGCCAACCGGCCGGCCGTCGGCAGCGGCGGGAGAGCGACTGCCGGGCTCGTCACCGTGGCGGAGTCCGCGGTTTCGAGGCGCAGGGTCTCCAGGGCATCGATGAGGCGGCCGATGTCCGGGGACTTTCCGATGCCGATGAGGGCGACGAGGGTGGTCGCCGTCGACATCTCGGGGAAGATGTCGAATTCCTCGGCCAGGCGTTTGCGCACCGTGTGGCCGTCGAGTCCGGTGGCGGTGATGTCGATGGGCAGGCGGAACGGGTCGATGTCGACGACGTCGGCATGGCCGAGGAACTCGCCGGACAGCAGGTGGTAGCGGTCGGTGGCTTCGATCTGCGCGCGGATGTGGCGGATGTTCTCCAGCGAGTCCGTGATCGCCTCGGTCGAGGTCATGAGCGCGCGGCGGGCGAGGTCGATCGAGGCCATGAGGTGAGCGTTCTCGCTCGTCGAGGCGGTCATCATGAAGGCCCGGGCCAGCGCCGGTTCGAGGCGATCGGCGAATTCGGTGTCGCCGAGGTGGAGCAGTGCGGACTGGGTGAGCGAGCCCGCGAGTTTGTGCGTGCTCATGATGACGATGTCGGCGCCCTGGGTGACGGGGGAGTCCGGCAGGTCTGGGTGGAAGCCGAAGTGGGCACCCCAGGCGGCGTCGATGATCAGTGCGGCACCTGCTTCGTGGGCCGCCTCGGCGAGGGCTTCGACGTCGGCCACGGCGCCGAAGTAGCTCGGGGTGACGAGGTAGACGGCGGTCACGGGCTCGGGGTGGTTGCGGATGGCCCGGCGCAGGGCGTCGGGGGTGACGCCGTGGGCGATGCCGTTGACTTCGTCGACGTTGGGGTAGACGAAGCCGGGGTTGAGGCCGGCCAGCACGATGCCGTCGATGAAGCTCGAATGCGCGCTGCGTTGGGCGACGACGCCGGACCCGAGGGTGCCGATGGCAAGGGCGGCCATGCGGTTGCCCTGCGAGGAGCCGTTGGTGAGGAACCAGGTGCGGCGGGCGCCCCAGGCCTCGGCGGCCAATTGCAGGGCTTCGTCCTTCGGGGTGTCGACGCCGAGGTCGATTCCGTCGAAGAGCGGGGGGATGTCCAGGGAGAGGGTGTGCTCGCCGAAGAATTCGGCTTGACCTGCGGAGATGCCCTCGGTCGTGCCTCCGTGCCCGGGGGTGGACAGGAACAGCGAGTTGCGGTCGGCCGCGTGCGCCAGAGCTTCGGCGTAGGGCGCGCGGGACTGCGTGAGGGCAGGATGCATCGGCGACCCCGAGGAGGAGTGCGGGGCCGGGGGCATGGGGGAGTCCTGGTGCACGGTCATGCGTCCAGATTAAGGAGGCGAGCAGGTAGGAGAGAATAGCAACTTTCCTCTGTTGCTCTATAGTCAGTATTGAACTCAATGGGGGAGATCAATGGAACCACTCGATACCCGCGGCCTCACCGCTCTGCGCGCCGTGGCCGACACCGGATCCGTCGCCGCGGCCTCTGCCGCGCTGCAGTGGAGCCAGCCGACGGTGAATCATCATCTGCGCAATCTCGAGCGTGCCCTCGGCGCGACTCTGCTCGATCGCACACCGCGCGGATCACAGCCGACGACCGTGGGCAGCCTCGTAGTGACCCGAGCCGTGGAGATCCTCGGACTGTGCCAGCGCCTCGGTGCCGAGGTGGCTCTCTGGCGGGAATCTCAGGCCGTGCCGGTGCGCATCGGGGCCGTGCCCACCGTCGGTGCTCGCGTCATCCCGCGCCTCCACGATCAGCTGCAGGCTCGCCCGAGGTGGCAGACCCGTGACGAGGCGGTCGCCGGCGACCGGACCGACGTGCTCACCGCGGCCCTGGATGTGACGATGGATGAACACGCGAAGCTCGTCTCCCGACTCGAGTCCGGGGACCTCGACCTCGCCCTGCTCGTGTCGACCGATCTCGAACGAACGTGGATCCCGGCGACGCTGACCGCCGCCCACCTGTATTCGGAGCGGCTGTACCTGTGCGTGCCGAAGACCATCGGACCGATCGGCGTCGACGATCATGGCCGACCCGACCTCACAGCGCTTGTCTCCCAGACCTGGGCATTCAGCATCGACCCCGGTGACGCCATCGACGAGGTGGTCCGCTCCTTCTGTCTGAGCGCCGGGTTCGAACCCCGCGTGGGGATGAGGATGGATGACTATGCGGCCATCAACCGGATGATCTCGGCCGGTCTGGCGGTGGCGATGATCCCCGAATCATCGCTGTCGACCGACCCGGACATCACCGTCATCCCGATGCCGCTCAGCGACTGCCGCCGTGACGTCCTGCTCGTCTCCAGGTCCTCGCGGCCACAGGGGCGTGCCCGTCATGATCCGATCGTCGATGCGCACCATTCCGCCATCGCCGAGGTGGTCACCGACGTCCGTACCGTCACCCGGCAGTGGCGGTGACGCCGCGGTTTCAAAGTGGCGGTCAGAAGGCGTCTCAGAGTGCGAGGATCGCGGGCACGGTGAGCACGGCGACGTAGTAGCCCATGAACTGGACACCGGCATGCATGCCGATCATCCGGTTGAACAGTCCCCCGACGAGTCCGACAGTGATCGTCACTCCGAGCGCCAGCAGACCGCCTTCATAGAGGCAGATGACGCAGATGAGAGCTGCGAACCCGGCGATGATCGCCTCGTGGGAGACCGACTTCATCACCCAGGTCGCCGCTCGGTGAGCGTTCGTCATCACGAAAGGGTAGGCGATGGCGACGGCGATGATCGCCGCGATAACGGAGAAGAGAGCGAACTGACTAGTCGTGAGCAGGTCGTGGAGATTGTTCGTCGTCCCCGCCTCGGCGTCGAGGGTGTAGACCGGCGGGGCGTTGAACAGGGGTGCCGCGGGCCCGGCGGCCATGGGTGAGAGCGGCAGGCCGATGGCGATGAGCGGGATGAGGGTCTCGGCGATATAGGTCGATTCCGTAGTTCCATTCCTGACAGTGATGACAGTGGTCAGCCGCTCGTAACCGTTCTTGATCCGGCTGCCGACGATTTCGCCCATAAGCACAGCCATCGCGACCGGTGAGAACACGAAAGTGGCGCTGGTAATCGCTGCCGATCCGCTCGTGTAGGCGAGTTGTCGGCCGCTTAGCGCCTTGAAGGGGTTAGGCAGTCTACTGCCACCTTTCGGCCGAACATCAGGAGCTAGATTGAACTCTCGCTTGCCTTCCTGACGCATTGTCCGACGGCCGACAGGCGACATTGCAGAGAACAGATCGAAGATCAGTGGACCCGTGGCGATCCCCAAGAAGAACGACGTCGTGAAAGTCGCTTCCTTCTGCTCCAAGATGAAGGCCTGGAGGCCGACGATGAGCAGAACGAAAGGAATGAGCGCTACAACGGCGGCCAGCTTTCCCTTTGAGGTATAGGCGACGAGGACGGCTGCCGCGATAAAGATCCAAGGAGCGGCGGCACCGATCGCGTCGGCGAATGGCGTGAGTACGAGAGCAAAGACAATTGAGAGCGGTACTGCTATCGCAACCGATATCACCCCGCCAGAGATCGCTTTCTGCAAGGCAATGTGAGGGACGCCCAGGGAGCGCAGAAGCTGAGCTTCGCGCAACATAGGAACGGCGGTGGTATCCCCTGGTATGCCCAGAAGCGTAGTGGGCACAGCGTGGGAAATATGCTTGGCGATGATCGCCGCAAGGAAGAACGCGATGACGCCTGAGGGCGGAACGCCGATCAGGATCACCAGGAGCGCCAGTGGCGCAACAATCGCAGTTTCGTCGGTGCCTGAGATCAGGCCGATACCGGTGAAGAGGACTCCGGCTAGGAGCGCCATCCCAATTGCCCACAGGATGGGTTCAATGAGTTCCGCGCTCACTTCTTCCCGCCTTTCTCCTGGGTGCGGGCCTCATGGTTTTCGACAAGCGCGTCGAAGAGTCCAAGAGCATGAACTTCTTCCTGGAGAGCAGGACGCAACTCGCGTGGGTCGCCCAGGTCCCCATATTCCTCGACGACCTCGTCGATGATCTCCTGCCGGTTGCGCGTGTCGGCCGCCGAGGTGGTGATCACTCTCTTGGGTTTGAACAGAAACCCGGAGATCACGGCCCCGACGATGCAGCCGACGATGCCGACGAGAAGAGCATAGGAGTGACCCAGCGCTTCATCGCCTCCGGCGGCGAAGAGATGATCGGCGATGAGGTAGGCCGGGACTGCTGTCCCGACGGCTATGGCGATACCGCCGATGAGATGTCTGGGGTCGACGGTGTCATTCCACACCTCGAGCAATTGTGGCATCATTGCCTGCCTTCTGTCGGCCGACGGCTGTCGGGAACGTGAACGATGGAACTACCGGCCGAGGACGGCCGATGATGTTGCGGACGGAAGCGGAATGCCGAGCTGCTCGCCCAGCCACTGGCTGACCGTTGCCACGGCGTCGATGTCGACGCCGGTGAAGATGCCCAGACCCTGGAGCATCCAGAGGAGATCTTCGGTGGCCAGGTTTCCGGAAGCTGTGCGGGCGAAGGGGCAGCCACCGATCCCTCCTGCCGATGCGTCGAACTGACTGACACCTGCTTGAAGCGCGGAGTAGACATTCGCAAGCGCCTGGCCATAGGTGTTGTGGGTGTGCAGGGCGATCCGATCGATCGGAATCCCGGCGCCGACCAGGCTATCAAGAACAGCGGTCACATGACCGGGAGTCGCGGTTCCGATGGTATCGCCGAGCGAGATCGTCAGGCAGCCGGCATCGACGAGGCGACGCGCAGCCGTGGCGACGCGCTCAGGATCGACCGCGCCTTCCCAGGGGTCCCCGAAGACCATCGACAGATAGCCCCGCACCCGCATCCCCGCCGCGGTTGCTGCGCGTGCCACCTCGATGCTGCGGTCTGTGGTGTGTTTGAGGGAACCGCCGAGGTTGGCCTGGGCGAACGATTCGGTGACGCTGATGAAGACCGAGGCGTCTTTCGTCCCCGCTGCAACGGCATCATCGAGACCCCTTCGATTCGGGACGAGGACGGGAAACGCGATATCGGAGTCCAGGTCGAGCCCGGCGAGCACCGATCGGGTGTCGGCCATCTGGGGAACGGCCCGCGGAGAGACGAAGCTTCCGGCTTCGATGGTCTTCAGGCCGGCTTCGGAGAGCCGCCGGATCAGTTCGAGCCGGGTTGAGGCAGGAAGTGTGCGTGCTTGCGACTGCAGACCATCTCGAGCGCTGACTTCGCAGACACTGACCGCGGTCGGCAGGTTCGACGACGCGAACTGCTGTGGAAGCTGTGCCGTCATCGCGACACACCGGAGCGGAGTTCGTCGAGGATTGACTGGACCCTGTCGAACCGGAAGGCCCTCTCTTCGATCAGGCGGTCCACGATGATCGCGGTCTCCTCGGCATTCGCTCCGGCAGAGGCAGCGAGGTTCTTCGCATGAAGTGACATATGTCCGCGCTGCACGCCCTCGGTGGCGAGAACTCGCAGTGCCGCGAGGTTCTGCGCCAAGCCGGCGGCGACGATCATTTCGGCGAGCTCCTGTGCGCTCGCCACCTCGGCGATCTGCAGAGCTGTGCGCGCGGCGGGATGGACCTTGGTGGCGCCCCCGACGAGGCCGACCGGCATGGGCATCTCGAGGGTGCCGACCAGGTCGCCGTCGGCATTCCTCTCAAACGCCGAAAGGGAAGAATAGCGGCCGTCGACGAGCGCATGGGAGTGCGCTCCGGCCTCGACCGCGCGGGTGTCGTTCCCGGTGGCGAGGACGACGGCGGAGATGCCGTTCATGATGCCCTTGTTGTGAGTGGCTGCTCGATAGGGATCGGCTGCGGCGAGTTCGTAGGCATGGAGGATGTTGTCGATGACCTCGTCTCCGCCGAGCAGATCCCTGTCGAAGACTGCCCGTGCCCGAGACAGTCGACGGTCCGCCTTGTTGGTGAGGATGCGCAGCAGTGCGTCGCTTCCGGCGATGGCTGCCACGGTTCCGGAGACTGCCTCAGCCATCGTGTTGACCGCATTCGCCCCCATTGCGTCTCGGACATCGACGAGCAGGTGGACGAGAACATACGTCGTCGTCCTCGCCTCGACGAGGCGGACCTCGAGGCCCTTGACTCCGCCACCGACCTCGACGAGCTTGGGGTCCTGCGCATTGGCCAGGTCGATGATCTCTGCTTGGCGTTCGAGGACACGTGTGCGCGCGGCCTGCGGGTCCGCCACGTTGATGAGCTGGATCTGTGCCTGCATGACGGGCTCGGTCGAGCTTGTGAAGAAGCCGCCGTGCGGACGCGCCATTCGTGCTGCGTTGCTGGCGGCGGCGATGACCGAGGCCTCTTCGGTCGCCATGGGTACGAGCACGTCGGTGCCGTTGATCGTGAAGTTGGTAGCTGCGCCGAGAGGAAGCGAGAACACGCCGAAGATGTTCTCGCTGAGGTTGACGGCGTCTTCGGGACCGAAGGCATCCGCATCGAGCTGGCTCAACAGTTGGGGGTCGAGCCCAGTCGAGGCTGCGACGGCTTTCCTGCGATCACCGACCGACATGTTTCGGAAGTCGGCAATTCGGCTGTTCACTGCCATCGTGTATCTCCAGTCAGGTCGTCATTGGCCGACATAGGCTGTCGGTCGGAGTTCCTCCGCAGAGATCAGTCAAACAATGCACGAGTGAATCTGCCATGTCTTTTTCGGATGTGAATATCGCTCTGCTTTGGCTGTTCCAGACATAGAGGCTTAGAAGGATGACTTCAACTTGTCGAGGCGGAGCGCGACCTGGAGGCGGAACGCCCGGTCCGGTGTCTTCCACTCCTGACCGAGCACGAGATCCGCTCTCTCCAGTCGTTGCTTGACGGTGTTGACATGCACTGACATCTGAGTCGCGGTTCTGCGGATGCTCATGCCGGACTCGAAATACTCCCGCAGAGTCGAGAGCAGCTCGGCTGAATGGGTTCGGTCCCATCGGCGCAGCGGCTCGAGCATCCGGTGCATGAATCTCTCCGTCTGCTCCGGCGCGGTGCCGAACATTGCGGTGTAAGGCGCGAAATCCTCCGGGGCAAAGATTCCTTCGCTGATGCCGAGGGAATTGAGGACGCGGATGCACGACCACATTTCGTCCTCGGCAGTGCGCAGCTGCTTCCTGTCGTAATCGGTGTCGGAGATGATCACCAGCGAACTTTCGAGGCGCCCGACTCTTCGAACAGGGTGTCCAGGGTGGGCCTGTCGCGGATCACGGCGCTGGGCAGGAGCACCGTGATCCCGGGGGATCGCTGCGTCATGAGAATGCGCGGCTCGAGGCGGACCAGGCGAGCGGCGATGCGGTCATCGTTTTCGATGTCGCCCTGAATCGTCATGAGTCTCCAGGGTCCGGAGAGGCTGAAGCCGCCGGTTCGGGAACGGGCTTCGAGCTCACTGAGATCACGAGTGCCGGCAATGATGTCGACTGCGAGTTCTCCACGGACTCGGTTCTCGGCATCAGCCCGGGCTTGTTCGTTCATTCGGATGAGCGCGAGCGTCTGCGCCGCCTGGGCGACGATGTTCGCGTCGCCGTCCGCCGGTTCGTCGTCGAAACGCACGAACAGTGCGCTGTGCTGTCGGCGGTGGGATGCCACCGAGGCGACGTACATGTGCTGTGCACCAGCGACCTGCGCGCTTCGGCCTGTCGCCCGACTGTGACTCAGTGCCGTTCGGACGTCCGCATCGTCCACCGTGATGCCGTCGAAGAACGCCTCATCGGCGGGGAAGCTCGGAGAGCCGAGACGTCCGCTGTCGACGACGATCACGTCGGCCTCGAGCAGTTCGGAGATGGCGGCGAGAACTGCGGGGACTCCTTGTCCCTGCAGGACGAGCTGCGTCAGCTGCTCCTCGACCTCGACGAGCCGTTGGAGGGTGCTGGCCTGCGCGGCTGCCGTCTCCTCGGCTTCCGCGGAGGCTTGGGCCGCCTCTGCGAGGTCTCCCATCAGCTGCGCCGTCTTCAGCACCACGGAAGCATGGTCCGCGAGAGCCGACAGCAGGGTGATCTCGTCGGTGGTGAAGTCATGTGGGTAGCGGTTGGCCGCGAAGAGGGCGCCGAGGACTTCGCCGTCGACGAGCATCGGCACTCCGAGGAGTGATTCCATGCGCTCGGCCTTCACCGCGGAGTCGACGCGTCTTTCGTGAGGCAGTCGGGTCAGATCGTAGTTCGACGTCCACTGTGCGGAGCGATCACGCACGACCTGTCCTGCCAGTCCGACGCCGGGAGGCACTCGCAGTTCTTTGAGATTCGCCGAGATCGCTCCGCGACTTGCCTGAACACGCAGGTCGTCGGTCTCCGGATAGTACTGGGAGAGGTAGGCGATATCGCATCCGATGAGTGTTCGGGCACGGTCGACGAGCTTCTGCAGCAGCTTCTCGGTGTCGCGCACGCGGATGAGCTCCGAGGCGCTTTCCAGGAGGGCCGAACGCTCGCGATCTTTCTGCTTCCACCGGGTCATGGTCGCCGAGAGATCGGAGAAGGAGTCGATGAGGTCGGGGTGGTGCTCAAAACAGCGGGCCAGGGCAGCGCGGTCCAGATCTACCCCGCGGGAGAGAGCTCCGACGATCTCGGCCACGGCGGTGGCGGACACGGTCCCCGGCTCATCATCGATCTCTGTCATGAGACCAGTGTCGCAGGGGCTCGGTGCCTCCGCCGCACCCGGCATCGGATGGGTGCTTCGCCCGAGCGATCGACGCCGTCAACCGGCGGCTGCGGCTCCGCGTACCTCATGTTCGCGCACCACAGGCAGCTCGCACGTCGTGGGAGCGACCTGCCGGTAGCCGGAGAGGAACGTGTCGAGGCGTTCGATCGCCTCGGTGAGCACCTCGACCGAGGGCAGGGTGACGAGTCGGAAATGGTCGGGCTTGGGCCAGTTGAAGGCCGTGCCGTGGGAGACGAGGATCTTCTGTTCGCGCAGGAGGTCGAGGGCGAACTGCTCGTCATCGGTGATGCCGAACTTCTCGACATCGAGCTTCGCGAACATGTACAGCGCGCCGTCGGCCCGGTGAGCCGAGACGCCGTCGATCGAATTGAGCCCCTCGTAGGCTACCTGCATCTGCGCGCCGAGGCGGCCGGTCGGCAGAACGAGATCGTCGATCGACTGCTTCCCGCCCAGGGCCGCTTGGATCGCGTGCTGGGCCGGAACGTTCGAGCACATGCGCATATTCGCCAGCAGCTTGATGCCCTCGAGGTAGCTGTGCGCCTCGTCCAGCGGTCCGGTGATCGCCAGCCAGCCGGAACGGTAGCCGGCGACCCGGTAGGCCTTCGAGAGTCCGGAGAAGGTCAGGCACAGAACGTCGTCGCCGGTGAGGGTGGCCATGTTGACCAGCTCGACGCCGTTGTAGGTGATCTTCTCGTAGATCTCATCGGAGAAGACGATGAGGCCGTGGCGGCGGGCGATGTCCGCGATCTTCTGCAGCGTCTCCTTCGAGTACACGGCGCCGGTCGGGTTGTTCGGGTTGATGACGACGATGCCGCGGGTGCGATCGGTGATCCGGGCTTCGAGGTCGGCCAGGTCAGGCTGCCAGGCGTCCTCTTCCGCGCAGCGGTAGTGGACCGGGGTGCCGCCGGACAGTGCCACCGAGGCGGTCCACAGCGGGTAGTCAGGGCCGGGCACGAGGATCTCATCGCCGGGATTGCACAGCGCCTGCAGACTCAAGGTGATGAGTTCGCTGACTCCGTTGCCGAGGTAGACCTCGTCGGTGCCGAGATTGTGGATGCCGCGGGTCTCGTAGTACTGGACGACCGCGCGACGGGCGGAGAGGATTCCCCGCGAGTCGGAATAGCCCTGCGTCACCGGCAGGTTCGCGGCGATGTCCTGGACGATCGCCTCGGGGGCTTCGAATCCGAAGGGGGCAGGGTTGCCGATGTTGAGCTTGAGGATCGTGTGCCCGGCGGCTTCCATCGCCTGGGCCTCTTCGAGGACGGGTCCTCGAATGTCATAGAGGACATTGGCCAACTTCGACGACTGCCTGAACATGTGAACCGGAAAACCTTTCATACGACTGCTGCTACCTCCACGCTAGGACCCCCGCCGAGGTGGTTCTGACCAAACAGAGGCCCGTTTCCCAGACCTTTGCTCGGTTCGGAGGACCGTTGTGCAGACCTTTTGCAGATGGGGCTCACGATACTCTGGGAGGCATGGCGGATGTGAACCCGGGGCCCCGCCGGAGAGGGCGCCCGCGCAAGGACAGCAGCAGCGACGCGCGGACGGCGATTGCTGACGCCGCCTCGGCCGAATTCGCCGAAAAGGGCTATGACAAGACGTCGATTCGCGGCATCGCCCGTCGGGCCCAGGTCGACTCCGCGCTCGTCCACCACTACTTCGAGTCCAAGGCCGGACTGTTCGCCGAGGTGGTCAAGCTTCCCGTGCGACCGGACCGCATCGTCCGCTCGGCCTTGGATACCGACGATGACCGCCTCGGCGAGTCCCTCGTGCGCACGGTGCTCAGCGCCTGGGAACGTTCGACCGTGAAGTCTATCGGGGTGACAGTTCTGCGCTCTGCCGTGAGCGACTCGGCGGCCGGCCGTCTGATCAGGCAGTTTCTGCTGCGTGAGCTCAAAGGAGCGGTGGCGGGCAGGCTCGAGTCGAGCGGCGTCGACCCGGCAGAGGCGGATGTTCGGGCCACTCTCGTCCTCACCCAGATGGCGGGTGCGCTCATCTTCCGCCACGTCCTCGAACTCGAACCGCTGGCGTCGATGCCGGTCGACGATCTCATCGCACGACTGGCACCGGCGGTGCAGTGCCATATCGATGGGGTCGGCGACGTGGAATGAGCCCGCTGGGCTCCAGCGCGGCCGCCGCTGACCGGTGAAGGGGCGGCGGTCATGAGATCTCTTCGTGAGAACCCTTGACCACAGCACTCCCGGATACCATATTCATCACATGATGAATAATTCGGTGGAAGCCCGAGGACTGACGATCCGCCGTGGCCGCACGACAGTCATCGATTCACTGGACCTCGCGGTGTCCAGAGGCGATATCGTCGGGCTGTTGGGGCCCAGCGGCAGCGGGAAGACGACGCTGATGCGCGCCATCGTCGGGGTCCAGATCGTCGCGGGCGGGCGGGTGCAGGTGCTGGGCCGGGCCGCCGGATCTGCGGATCTGCGGCATCGGGTCGGCTATATGACCCAATCGGCGAGCATCTATGAGGACCTGAGCGTGCGGGCGAATCTGCGCTACTTCGCACGGGTGCAGGGAGCGTCGAAGGCCGATGTCGAGCGGGTCCTCGAGCGGACGGACCTGACCGGTCAGGCCGATCAGATGGCCAGGACGCTGTCGGGCGGTCAGGCCAACCGGGTGTCCTTGGCCGCGGCGATGCTCGGATCCCCGGACCTGCTGGTCCTCGACGAACCGACCGTGGGTCTCGATCCTGTTCTGCGCAGTGATCTGTGGGACCTCTTCCGCGGCCTCGCCGACGAGGGGACGACTCTGCTGGTCTCGAGCCATGTCATGGATGAGGCGACGCGCTGTGATCGGCTGCTGCTCATGCGGGAGGGGGCGATCATCGCCGATACGACACCGAATGATCTGCTCGCCAGCACGGGGGCCGCCTCGGCGGAGGAAGCGTTCCTCGACATCATCGAAGCGGATGCGAACGGGGCGGGACCGTCCGGACGGAGCCGTCGGTCGGGGACCCGACTGCTCTCCCGAGGCGGTCGCGGCGGCGCGGGCCGCGGCGCGGGGAAGGGAGGCCGGCGATGAGCCCGCTGCGCACTCTGGCGACGACGGGACGTGTGCTCGTCCAGATCCGGAACGATCCGCGCACGATCGCCCTGCTGCTCATCGTGCCGAGCCTGCTGATCGGGCTCGTGGCCTGGATCTTCGCCGAGACCGAGGTGTTCGCCGACATCGGGCCGGCGATGCTTGCGCTCTTCCCGTTCATCGTCATGTTCCTCGTCACGAGCATCGCGACCCTGCGCGAACGCCGCAGCGGAACGCTCGAACGTCTGCTGTCGATGCCGTTGGGGCGCGGCGAATTCATCCTCGGCTACACCCTCGCGTTCGGCCTGCTCGCCGTCGTGCAGACGGCCGTGGCCGTCGGCTACGCGACTCTGGTCTGCGGTCTCGAGATCGACGGGCCGGTCTGGCTGCTCTTCGTCGTCGCGATCGCCGACGCGCTGCTGGGCACGGCCTTGGGCCTGCTGGCCAGTGCTTTTGCTCGCACAGAGTTCCAGGTCGTGCAGTTCATGCCGGTCTTCGTGTTCCCGCAGATCCTGCTCGGCGGGATCTTCCTCCCGCGCGATCAGCTGCCCGATGTGCTCGAAGTGATCGGCGACTGGCTGCCGCTGTCCCATGCGATCGATGCGCTGAGCGCGGTGTCGACGGGCAGTGAGGACGATGCCTACATCTGGCTGCGGGTGCTCTTTATCGCCTGCTGGATCGTCGGCGCCGTCATCGTCGGCTCGCTGACGCTGCGACGCCGGACGCCGTGAGCGATACGTACAGAGGCCGCGGTCGGCTACCACGAGATCTGACGACGAAGGCGGGCCGTCTTTGGTGACTTGTGCAGTGGCGCGAAGGTGACAATGGTGCCAGTCTGAGCACATGGAGCAGGTGAGAGAGATCCCGAGTCTGCTGCTGTTGGCGGCCGGCAGCGGAACTCGGATGGGCGGGCCGAAGGCACTGCTCAAATACGCGGACGGCACCGCGCTGCTGACCGTGCAGGTCGAAAGGATGCTGACCGCGGCTACCGCCCGAGGATGCGACTCGAACGTCATCGTCGTGCTCGGCCCGGCGGCTGATCGGGCCTCCCGACTGGTGCCGGGCCGAGCACGGATCGTCGAGAACCCTGAGCACCGACAGGGCCTGAGCACCTCGCTGCGCGCTGGGCTGAGCGCGGTGCCGAACATAGCTGCCGGAGTCGTCATCTCTCTGCTCGATCTTCCCGATGTCCCAGCTGAGGCCTACGGTCGCCTGCTCGATGCGACGGTTCCGGAGCACCTCGCCCGCGCACACTGGAACTCGGTTCCCGGTCACCCCGTCGGCCTCGGTCGTGCACACATCGCCGAAGCGCACGCGGCCGCTGCCGGGGACGAAGGACTGCGGGTCATGCTCCGCCGCCACTCCAGCCGCGGCGGCGTCTCCGGCATCGAATGCGCGGACCTGCTGCCAGCCGGTCGAGACGGGCTGGCCGACATCGACACCCCGGAGGCCGCAGCCCGATTCGGACTGCACCTCGCAGACATCCACTCATGAACGGAAGCTCATCGTGAAACCACAAGCCAGAGCGGACAGGATCGGCATCGTCTCCGGAACCGGGAAGACAGGCCGTGCCGTCGCGGCAGCTGTGAGCTCCGCAGGCGGCGTGCCAGTGACTTTGGGGCGGGCAGACCTCGCCGATCCCATCACCGCGCTGCAGGGATGCCGATCCGTCTACCTCATGGCGCCGAACCTGCACAGCGATGAAGTCGGCTTCATCGAGATGCTCCTTGGGGCTTGCCACGCCGCCGGTGTCGAACGGATCGTCTACCACTCGGTGGCCTCACCATACGCCCCGGCGATGCCGCACCATCTCGCCAAGGCCGAGTCCGAGGACCGCGTGCGCCGCAGTTCGCTGCCCTTCACCATCGTCGAACCCTGCGCGTATATCGACAACTTCCTGCCCGGGCTGCGCGGTCATGACCCTCAGATCACCGTCCCGTACGACCCGGATACTCCCTTCGGGCTCATCAGCCTGCGCGACGTCGGTGAAGCGGCCGCGCACCTGCTCGCAGGCGACAGTCATATCGGGGCGACTCTCGAAATCGGCGGACCGCAGCTCGTGACGGTGCGCGATGTGGCCCGAGCCGCGGAGGCAGTGCTCGGCACCGAGGTGGCTCTCGAGGTGACGAGTCCACGCGCGTGGGCGGCCGGGCAGGAGCACAACGGCAGCGGACTCGATGCGCGCGAACGAGAATGGCTGACGGCGATGTTCGCCTACTATGACCGCTATGGCCTGCCCTGTGGGGCGGCGGGGATCCCCGCCATCCTCGGACGAGATGCTCGCGGCCTCGACGAGGTGCTCGCGGAGGAGCTGCTCGTCGCCTGAGGCGAGTCCCGCCGCACGAGTCACCACCCGCCACGTGACTGTGAAATCTCGCCAACAAGCTTCGTGCTATTTGTCAGCTCTTGCCGGTTCAGTGAGCCCAGTCACAGGGAAAGATGGTGACAAATCCCACGCGACCAGGAAGGACGACGATGTCGCCCAACGCTCCTCGAATCCGCATCGGCATCGATACCGGTGGAACATTCACCGATATCGTCGCCTTCGACGAAACCAGCGGCACACTGACGACGACGAAGACGCCGTCGACGCCTTCGAACCCGGCCGACGGCTTCATCAACGGCATCGACAAAGTGCTGGCGATGCTCGGCGATTCCGTCACAGCGGAGCACATCAGCGCTGTCAGCCACGGAACGACTGTGGCCACCAACCAACTCCTCGAAGGCAAGCTCGACCGCCTCGGCTTCATCACGACCGAAGGCTACGAATTCGTCCTCGAGATCGCACGTCAGGCAGTGCCCGACGGCTACGGCAACTCGTACTTCTGGGTCAAGCCGGAGCGCATCGTCCCTGCCGATCTGGTCAAGACCGTCTCGGGGCGTCTCGATTTCGAGGGCGGCGAAGTCCGCCCGTTCGACGAGGCTCAGGCGCGCGAGGTCGCCCAGTGGTTCAAAGATCAGGGCGTCATGACACTGGGCGTGAACTTCCTCCACGCCTACGCCAACCCGGCTCACGAGCAGAAGATGCGCGAGATCCTCACCGAGATCCACCCTGAGGCGACGGTGTCGTTGAGCTCCGAGGTGCTGCGAGAGTATCGAGAGTACGAGCGGTCGATGACGACGCTCGTCGACGCGGCCGTCAAGCCGAAGGTCTCGAAGTATGTGCGCAACATCCACGACCGCCTCGACGCCTACACCGGCGTCGGCGCAGACTCCGCGCTGCCGTTCTACATCATGAAGTCCAACGGCGGAGTCCTGTCTGCCGAAGAAGTCGTCAACCAGCCGATCACCACCGTACTCTCCGGCCCGGCCGCTGGAGCCCTTGGCGCCGGTCTCATCGCCCGGGAAGCCGGATTCGACAAGGTGCTCACCTGCGACGGCGGGGGTACCTCGACGGATGTCACCGTCGTCATCGACGGTGAGCCGGCCCTGACGACCGAAGGCAGCGTCGGCGTATACCCATCGAAGATCCCGATGATCGACGTTGTGACCGTCGGCGCCGGCGGCGGATCGATCGCGTGGACGACCCCAGAGGGCCAGCTCAAGGTCGGTCCCCAGTCGGCGGGCGCCGACCCGGGCCCCATCTGCTACGGAAACGGCGGCACCGAGCCGACGATCACCGATGCCCACGTCTACCTCGGGCGGATCCCGCCCCACCTCCTCGGCGGAGAAATCCCGCTCGACGTCGAGGCCGCCAGGTCCGGCATCGACGAGATCGCTCAGCGACTCGGGCTGACCGCGGAGAAGGCGGCAACCGGCATCCTCGAGATCTCAGCCTGGAACCAGGCGAATGCTCTGCGTCAGATCTCGGTGCAGCGGGGGCTCGATGTCCGCGACTTCATGCTCGCAACTTTCGGCGGATCGGGCTCGCTGCTCGCCTGCACCCTCGTCGACGTCCTCGACCTCGCCGGAGTCGTCGTTCCTCTCAACCCCGGCAACGTCTCCGCCTTCGGTCTGCTCACCGTCGACGTGAAGAACGACTACGTGCAGACACATGTCAGCCGCGATGACCGCCTCGATATCGACGAGGTCTCCGCGATCTTCGCGGGACTGACGCATCGGGCTGCCGAGGCTCTGGACAACGAGGGCTTCCCGAGCGACGACCACCAATTCGACCGCACGGTCGACCTGCGGTACTTCGGACAGGCCTTTGAAGTCCGCGTCCCTGCGCCGGCGGGGCCGATCACCAGGGACTGGGCCGATGAGGTCACACAGGCATTCCACGCCGAGCACCGCAAGCTCTACGGCTACGACTTCGCCGACAAAGACGATCAGTTCGTCGAATGGGTCAACCTCAGGGTGTCCGGTATCGGGCCGATCACCCGGCCCCAGACCCGCCACATCGAGTCGGCAGAGAATGCGCCGGCTCTCGACGAGAGGGCACAGACCGGTCGCCGCCCCGTCTGCTTCGACGCGGCCGAGGACTTCGTCGACACCCCGGTCTACTGGCGTGAGCACCTGCTCAACGGCGATGAGATCGTCGGACCGGCGGTCATCGAGGAGTTCGGCTCCACGGTGCCGCTCCATCCGAATTTCACCGCGCGCATCGATCGCGCCGCGAACATCATCATCACCCGCACGACCGGTCAGGAGGACAGCAAATGACCACCACAGCTGCAGGCACATCGGCCGTCGACTCGGGATCGATGCTGCGCACCGAAGCCCTGAAGGGCCAAGAGCTCGCCGACTACATCGCCGCCTCACCGATCAACCCCGCAGGGCTGCCGACCGCCTATGAGCACGGCAATCGCCTGACCGCGCCGGGGTCGAGCGTCGATCCGATCATCGTCGAGATCGTCGAAGGCACACTCGCGAGCGTGGAGATGGAAGTCGAAACCTCGATAGCGCGCACTTCACGTTCGCCGATGATCCGCGACGCCCACGACTTCCGTGCAGGCATCCACGATCGCCAGCTGCGCAAGCTCACGGGGCGCTCATACTCAGCGCTGGTCCATCCGGTCGTGCGTGACTTCCCCATCGAGGAGATGCGGGAAGGGGATGTCTTCTTCCACAACGACGTCTACGAATCCGAAGGCGGCATCGGCCACCTCCCTGATATGTGCGTGACCGTTCCTGTGTTCGCCGAAGGGCGCGTCGTATGCTTCGTCCAGGCCTTCGGCCACCATGACGACATCGGAGGCGCCTGCCCGGGTTCGATGCCTTCGGGGGCCACGAGCGTCTTCGAAGAGGGGCTGATGATCCCGCCGATCAGACTCTGGTCCGAAGGCACCCCGAACGCCTCAGCACTGCGGATCATGACGCGCAATTCACGGATGCCCGATTCGCTTTCGGCCGACCTCGACGCCGAATGCTCGGCCTGCCTCATGGGGGCGCGCCGTCTGTCCGAGCTCTTCACCCGCTATGGAGTTGAGACCGTCGAAACCGCCTTCGACACGATTCTGCAGAATTCCACCGAGATCTATCGCCGCGAGATCCTGTCGAAGATTCCGGACGGCCAATATGTCTGGGAGGACTACGCGGAGCACGACGGCGTCTCCGACCCGATGCTCCACACGCAGCGCATCACCTTGACGAAGACGGCGACCGGCGGTCCCGACGATGGCCCCCGACTCATCGTCGACTTCACGGGAACAGCCGCGCAGGCGGCAGGCCCGATCAACCACTGCGGAGACTATGTGGGAGGGAACTTCCTCAAGAAGTGGCTCGCCCCGATCCTGCGCAATCTCGCCGATACCCCTGAGCGCATGGCCGAGCTCGATGTCAACGAGGGGATCGTCCCCCTCATCGAGATGCGATTCCCGGAGAAAGGCACCCTGCTCACTCCTGAATTCCCCGGCCCGACCAATGCGCGCACATTCGTCATCCTCCGCCTCCTCGGTGTCCTCGCGGGCGTCGTCGCCAAGGCCGTGGACGGTCGCATGCCGGCTGACCAGGAGACGATCCGCTACACCGGTGTCTACGGGAAGGATCGAGACGGCAAGGACTACCTCATGCGCGAGGTCCTCGGCGGGGGATCGGGCGGACGCTACTACTCCGATGGCGAAGACACAATCCATGTCGTCCCGGATTCTCGGAACCTGCCGACGGAATTCACGGAGTCCCGCTTCCCCTTCCGTGTCGAGCGGCTCGGACTGGCTGTCGACTCGGGCGGTGCAGGCCGCTACCGTGGGGGCCTCGGCTACGAAAAGCACATTCGGATGCTCAAGGACGCTCACTTCATGTCGATCGCCGACCGCTCGATCTTGGCCTGCTGGGGTGTCAAGGGAGGAAAGGCAGGCCGACCGTTCCAAGTGACCATCGACCCGGGCGGTCCGAACGAGCGTGAGGTCGATGCGCTCGCCGACGCCGAAGAGATCCGCGCCGGAGAGATCGTGCGCATCAGAACCACCGGCGGGGGAGGCTGGGGAGACCCCCTCGATCGTCCGAGCGACGAAGTTCTGCGTGACGTGCGATGGGGCAAGGTGAGCATCGACGGCGCCCGTGAGGCCTACGGTGTCGTCATCACCGCCGACCTGAGTTCCACGGTCGGCGCCGATGCGGCCGGCGTCGACGATGCACAGGTCGATGAGGCGGCAACGCAGACGCTGCGTGCGCAGATGCGCGGTGACCGTGAGGAGAACAGGCCCTTCTTCGACCGGGGACCCGGCTACGCTCAGCTCTCCGGCGATGGGTCCGCAGCCGCGGCGGTCGACTGGCTGTGAGAGTCCTCGTCGCCCTCGGGGGCAACGCGATGACGGGACCGGGCGGAGACGCCTCTCCGCCCGCCCAGCAGCGTGCGATCGCCGCCGCGGCAGCTCATCTGGCCGACCTCACAGCAGCCGGACATGAACTCGTCATCACCCATGGGAACGGCCCGCAGGTCGGGAACATCCTGCGCAAGAACGAACTCTCAGCGCACGAACTTCCGCCGGTGGGCTTGGACTGGTGCGGAGCGCAGACACAGGGCACGCTCGGGTTCACGATCGTGAGCGAACTCGAACGTGAACTCTGCACCCGGGGACTCGACAGCAAGGTCGCCGCTGTGGTGACGCGGACGGTCGTCGACCCTGACGATCCTGCGTTCGCCGACCCGGTCAAGCCGATCGGCTCGTACCAAGACGCTGCCTTCGCCGCCGAGATGACGGCGCACGGACAGACGTGGAAGGACTTCGGGGAGAAAGGATGGCGCCGGGTTGTGGCCTCGCCCAGACCGGTGGAGATCCTCGAGACTCCGATGGTCTCTTTCCTCGCCGATTCCGGTTGGGTCGTCGTCGCTGCGGGCGGCGGCGGGATCCCCGTTGTTCCTGCAGAAGGAGGAAGCACCGGGATCTCCGCCGTCATCGACAAAGACCTCAGTGCCGCGAAGCTCGCCGCCTCAGTCGGCGCCGACCTGCTCATCATCGCCACCGATGTCCCCTGTGCCGTTGCCGGCTACGGCACACCTCAGGCACGCGACGTCGGAGCCGTGAGCGCGGCACAGCTCAAGGAGCTGCGCAGCACAGGCACATTCGCCTCCGGGTCGATGGGGCCGAAGGTCGACGCGATCATCGACTTCGTCGACAACGGCGGACAGCGAGCCGTCATCACCGAGCTCGCCCAGCTCGCGGCCGCCGTGTCCGGAACTGTCGGCACCGTGGTGACCTCGGACGATCGGTAGAATCAAGTCAGAGGAGACGATGGCGACATGACGATTTTCAGTGATCCCCGATCCCTGGAGCAGGCATTGGAACGGGCAGGACACATCGTCACGTCCGAACTGGCGACCGCCTGCGTGCTCGCCCATCGGCTCGGGAAGCCGCTCCTGTGCGAAGGCGTTCCGGGCGTCGGCAAGACGAGCTTGGCTCGAGCGCTCGCCCGCGCCTCAGGTGGCCCGCTCATCCGCCTGCAATGTCACGACGGTCTCGAATCCAGCCAAGCTCTCTATGACTGGGACTTCGCGAAGCAGATCCTCCATGTGAGAACGATCGAAGCGGCCTCGACGGTGGCGGGCGAGCCGATCGATGCGCTGCGCCTCGACGACGAACTCCACGATCGAGCTTTCCTCCTGGCGCGCCCGATACTGCAGGCCATCGAAGACTCACAGGGTCTGGGATCAGACGATCCGAGGCCCGTGCTGCTCATCGACGAGGTCGACCGCGCAGGAGACGAATTCGACGCTCTTCTGCTCGAAGCCCTCGCCGACTGGTCGATCAGCATCCCCGAACTCGGCACGATCTCGACCGAGACCCCTCCGCTGGTCATCCTCACCTCGAACCGCACGCGAGATCTCCACGATGCGCTGCGCCGACGCTGTCTCTACCACTGGTTCGAACAACCGGATGCCGCAGCAGAATCACGGATCTTGTCGCTGCATGTGCCACAGGCGGAGTCGTCCCTGCGCGAGGCTGTCATCGATGCGGCGAATCGACTGCGCAGGGTCGATCTCATCAAACCGCCCGGGACAGCGGAGACCATCGATTGGCTCCGGGCCCTGCACAGCCTCGGTCTCGAAGAACTCGATGAACCGTCGGCAGCCGCGACCCTCTCCGCTGTCCTCAAGGAAGCGGATGACCTCGATCCCGCCGGCTCTGCCCTGAGATCACTCGGAGGCGGCAGCCGGTGACGAACCTTGCAGACACGCTGATCCTCCTGAGTGCCCGGTTGCGCGCGGCGGGACTGCCGGCAGATATGGAAGCGGTGCGCTCGCTGCTCACGGCAGCGGCATCCCTCGATCCGTTCGACCCGCGACAGATCCGCGCCGCGTCGCGGTCGCTGACGTGCACCCGGCACGAGCATCTGCGCATCCATGACGCTGTCTTCGACTCGACCTTCGGACTCCGGGTCGCGGGCGCAGCAGAGGATTCCGGGATCCAGGTTGAGATCCCCCAGCCGCATCTCAGTCTCGACGGCGCCGGTGAAGCCGAGTCGGCCGAGATCACGGCGGCCAGCCGCCGGGAGCGGTTGCGCCACGTCGATCTCGGACTCGACGACACTGCCGAAGCCGCAGCCCTCATCGACCGCCTGACCTTCGGACGTCCACTCGGATCGCCGTACAGGTCACGGCCCTGGCATGCCGGCGACATCGACTCACGCCGCATGCTGCGCCAGCTCGTCAGAGCCGAGGAACTCTCGTCCATCCCGCGCCGACGCTCCCTCCACCGTCTGCGCCAAGTCACCCTCGTCGCCGATGTGTCGGCATCGATGTCGCCCTGGCGCGAGTCCGTGCTCAGGTTCCTCGACCGCGGCGCCGACCAGCTCAGGGCGCGCTGCTTCACCGCAGGTACACGGCTGACCAGGGTGGACAGACCCCACGCCAGCGCGAACACACGGTCGGGTCGCGGTCGTCTGCGAACGGGATTGACCGATGTCCTCGACGCGGGGAGCGGGACCCGCCTCGGCGATTCTCTGGGTGAGCTGCTCACCGGTCGCAGAAAGGACCTCGTCCGGGGCAGCGTTCTCGTCGTCATCAGCGATGGCTGGGAGCAGGGCGACTGCGCGGAGCTGGAACGATCGTGCGCACGCCTGGCCCGACTCAGCCACAGGTTCCTCTGGGTGAATCCACGCGCCGGACGCGCGGGGTTCGCAGCCCGCACGCGAGGACTGAGCGTCGCCGCCGTTCACGCTCACGCGGTTCTGCCGGCGACGACCGTCGCGCAATGGCAGGTGGCGGCGGATGCGATCGCCGCACGAGCCCAGCACCACGGCGAGCGCTCTGCCGTCAGAGGCGGATCGGAGGTCCGCGCGTGAACGAGGCCGCATCCATCCTCAGCTGGCTCGGTGCTCATCGCGACTTCGCACTCGCCGTGGTGACGAAGACCTGGTCATCGGCACCGCGACCCGCCGGCGCGATGATGGCCGTCGCCGCAGACGGCGAAGTCATCGGCAGCCTGTCCGGCGGGTGCGTCGAATCCGCCGTGCACGAACTCGCCCTCGACTGTCTGGCAACCCGTCGCGCGGCCACGGCGCACTATGGCACGAGTGACGAGGACGCCTTCGCAGTCGGGCTCGCCTGCGGCGGTCAGATCGACGTGCTCGTCACGCCCGTCCTCGATGGAGCACAGGCGTCGAGTCTGCGGATCTACCTCGAGGCGGTCGCCGGTGCACAGGCCGCAGCCCTCGCCCTCGAGCTGCCGGGCCCCACCGAGGAGGTCAGCGGCAGCCTGAGCGGACCCAGCCGCAGTCTCGCTCTCGACGAGCACGGGATCGTGCACGGGGACTTCGGCCACCCCCGCCTCACTGAGCACATCGCCACCGACGCGGCAGCGATGATCGCCGCCGGATCCACTGGAACTCTCGAATTCGACGACACGGGTCGGCGCCTCGGCGCGGGCACCCGCATCTTCGTGACGACCTCGACCCCACCGCCGAGGCTGCTCATCTTCGGAGCGATCGACTATGCGGCCGCGTTGGCGGAGTTGGGGCGCTTCCTCGGATATCACGTGACGGTCTGCGACGCGAGGGAGGTCTTCACCACCTCCGCACGGTTCCCCGCAGCTCACGAAGTCGTGGTCAGCTGGCCCCACCGCTACTTCGCCGCCGAGGCGGCCGCCGGACGAGTGAACGACTCCACCGTCGTCGCGGTGCTCACCCACGACCTCAAGTTCGATGTTCCCGTCCTCCTCGAAGCGATCCGTTCGGAGGCCGGCTACGTGGGCGCTCTCGGCAGTCGACGCACCCACGCTCAGCGCACAGATGCCCTGCGCGAGGCCGGTGCCGCCGAGGCGGAGATCGCCCGGATCCACGGACCGATCGGCCTCGACCTCGGTGCCAGATCGCCCGAGGCCACTGCGCTCTCGATCTTCGCCGAGGTGCTCGCCGAGGTATCGGGCGCAACCGGCGCCTCACTGAGGACGACGACCGGCCAGATCCACCGCTGACGGCGCACTTCGCCATCCCCGACGGCGCATCCCGCGTTCGCCGACGGCGCATCCCGCGTTCGCCGACCACGCCTCTCGTGGGGTGCACTGCGCTCGGGTCAGGTGAGCGGAGCGCATTCAGGGTCGGGTGAGACGCGCTGTGCGTTCAGTCCCTCGACGGCGGTGGTGAAGCATTCCATCGGCGGGGTGACGAGACCCGCGCCCACCTGACCGACGCCGGCCACCTTCCCCGCCATGCCCGTGTTGATCTGCGGCAGCACCTGCGTGCGGAGCACCTTCGTGAGATCGATTCCGCTGGGAACCCCACGGAATTCGAGCACGGGGATCTGGTGCTGCGGATGCTCGCCGAGAGTGATCTCGTACATCCGCCGCGTGGTGTCGACTGCGAAGGCGACGTCCCCTCCGACCAAGCGCACGACCGCGGGAGCCGCAGCCATCGCGAGGCCGCCGATTCCGGCTGTCTCCGTGATGGCCGAGTCGCCGATGTCGGGATTGGCATCGTCGACACCGTAGGACCCCAGATAGAGTCCCTCGGCGATCTGTGCCGGGCCCGTGTACCACTGGTCGCCGGTGCCGGCGAGCTGAATGCCGAAGTCCGTGCCGTTCCGGGCCATGGTGACGACGAGTGTGGAGCCGGGGATGCCCTTCGCCGCCGCCATGGCGAGCTTGCATGTGGGCATGACGAGATTGAGAGCGAAATAGTCGTTGGCGCCGAGGAAGCGCGCGACCTCGGCGAGGTCGTCGGCAGGGAAGTCCAGAGTGAACAGAGTCGGCATGATCTCGCGGAGGAAGAGCAGCGTCGCAGTCCGGTTGCGATTGTGTCCCTCGTCTCCGGACTGGAGCATCTGCGTGACGTAGCTCTTCGTGTCCAGCGGTCCCGTGGCCTTGAGCGCTGCCGCCAGCACCGGACCGAGCACATCGCGCATCCATCGCAGGCGAGTGAGCACTTCTTCGCTGTTCGCCCCGTAACGCAGCACCTTGCCGAGGCCTTCGTTGAGCGAACAGTAGGCGCGGTTGCCGTAGACGGGGTCGACGAGCTCGAACATCCACATCGAGGGGCTGACGACTCCCGCCATCGGGCCGACGGCGTCACGAGAATGGCAGGGTGCGAAGGAGAAACGTCCGTCGGCGAGCCCGGCTTCGGCCTCGTCGAGCGTGTCTGCGAGTCCCTCGAAGACGACTGCTCCGGCCAAGGCCCCGCGCATCGGTCCTGAAGCCCGCTCCCATTCCAGCGGCGGGCCGGAGTGGAGGAATTCGTTCTCGCGCAATCCCAGGCATTCGCTGGCCGGCCGCAAGCCGACGAGCTCTGCTCCAGCCGCGAGCATGCGCTCCATCGCCACGGCGTTCGCCTCGTGCCGGCGCGAGTCGGCCATGGCCGAGTAAAGTGCGACCGGGTCCCCGAGGGGCGGCTTCCAGTCGACCTCGGTCACGTCCACTGCCTGGGCGCGCAGTGCCTCGGCGAAGAGTCCGAGACCCACGGAGACGACCGCGGGAGCGGTCTCCAGCAGGCCGGACAGCGGTGCCGCGGCTGCAGAATCATTCGACCGCCGTGCGGTGGGCGTGGCACCGGCGGCCGGCTGGCCGGTCACCGCTGATCCTCGCTCGGAGACCGCAGTGTCAGCGTGTCCGAGGTGGGCGAGCGCCCGATGACTGGCCTCGGCGTTGGAGAGGAACACCTCGGCGCCGGCAGAGGTGAGAGCATTCGCTGCGACCTCGAGACCCTGAGGGTCGGCATCCGTGCCGATGAGGCTGACGACGACGGGGAGATCGTGTCCGGCCTCAACAGCCGACGTGCGCACCTCTGAGATCGCAGCGGCGAGATCACCAGCAGGATCCGGATGTGCCCCGTAACCGAGGACGAGGTCGAGCAGAAGCACACCTGCGCGGGGCCCGAGGTCCCGAATCGCCTGCAGGCGCAGTGAGGGGTCGATCATCGGATGTGCGCGCCCGGCGGTCATCTCGTCATCGCCGAAGTCGATGACGGTATGGGTTTCGCCGCTCGCTTCGGTCCCGCTCACGTACGGGGCGCCCGGAAGCGGAATGTTCGAGGTGATCGGGCCGAGCGCGGACCGGGCGATGAGCATCGCCTCGTCGGCGAGGGTGCCTCCGCAGAAGAGGCCGATGAGCGAGCCCGAACGCGGCGTCGGGGATCCGGAGACTCCCCAATTCGGCCATACCGGGACAGTGTGCCCGGCGGCCGCAAGGGTGGATTCGACTCCCGCTGTGAGGTTGGGCGAATCGGGGCCGAGAACCGCCCAGGTGACCGTGACGCCGAGTTCGGCAGCGAGAGCTTCCATCTCTGCGACCACTCCGGTGTCGGCCGGCTTCGACACGACGAGGATCTGCTCGGTGTCGGCATCGGCGGCGAGAGCTCGCAGCGCCTGGCGGGCGCTGATGCCGCCCACTTCACGAGACAGATCGCGACCGCCGGTGCCGATGAGGTGGCTGACGCCGACTCCGGCCGCGTCGAGAAGGACCGACACCTGTTGGGCGCCCGTGCCCGAGGCCGCGATGACGCCGAAGCTGCCCTGGCGGACCTGGTTGGAGAACCCGAGACCCACTCCGGAGATGATCGCCGTTCCGCAGTCGGGGCCCATGACGATGAGATCGTCGGCGGCAGCGCGTGTCTTGAGGTCGACCTCGGTCTCCAGATCGACATTGTCGCTGAACAGCAGCACGGAGGAGCCGGAATCCAAGGCTGCGAGGGTCTCGACTCCGGCATACGCGCCGGGAACGGAGACGAAGGTGAGAGCGGCATCGGATCGGGCTGCAGCGGATTCGACTGTGAGTGCCGGCTGCACGGTTCCGCCGAGGCCCGACGCGTCGCGGCCTGCGGCGGCAAGCCTGTCGAAAGCCGCGTCCACGGCAGCCAGTCCTGCGGCGAGCGCCTCCTCGGACCGAGCGTTCACCGCGATGAGCAGATCGTTCGGAGTCATGTCTTCTTCGATGCTGAATCCTGCGGCGCAGATGAGCTCGAGATTGAGCTCGGAGCCCATGCCGATGAGGGCATCGTCGACTCCCTCAGTGGCCTTGATATCCGTTGACACCTGCATGAGAGCAACGGAGTCGACATAGACGCCGTGTCGAACGATCAGTGAACGAGGCATGGTGAGGATCCTTTCGAAGAAGACTCTGTCACGGAGCGGAGCGGAGAATGCGGAGCGCGGGTGCCCGAGGCGGTGGTGAGCACGGAAAGGAAGCCGGTGAACAGATCATGACCGGAGCTGTGGCCGATCCTGTCGAGAGGCTCCAGAACGTCGCCGACGAGGGATTCGCCGCCGGAGGTTGAGGCGTGGAGGCGGTGGCAGGTACGGATTGCGGCTGCGACCGCGGGCACGCAGAAGCCGGAGACCGCGGCACGGATGAGCGCGCCGGAGATGACGGGAGTCATCGTCGCCAGCGGCATCGGATCGAGGACTTGCCGCAGCAGATCCACGTCCCTGTCTTTCCCCAGGCAGCGGAGGCCGAGAGCGATTCCGCACAAGGCGTCGTCGCCGCTGGGGGTGCTGCCGGTCCCGAACCCGACAAGTGCCTTCACACCGGCTTGAGCACCTGCCGCATCACCTGTGCACAGCGCCGATGCGAGAGCGAGGGAGCGGTCCGCAAGATCGGGAGATCCCGGGTGCAGGCGCCTGCTCAGCTCCGTGACGCGTGCGCGGTCGATGTCGGGCCAACGGAGCGCGGGAACCCGCATCGGCCGGTGTTCGCGGACGACATCGACGGTGAAGTCGGGCAATTCGATCTCTCGGATGACCGGCGGTTCTGTCGGCTGGCTGCCGTGCGCAGCCGTGCGTGGGTGCGAGCTCTGCGGCCGAGCCGGTGGGGGCTCCCAGACAACCGATGCGCGGGTCCCGGTCTGCAGAGACCGAAGATGGGTGCTGTCGAGCGTGGGAACGACGACGCCGAAAGGCAGCACCATGGCCTCGGGCCCCATGATCGGGAGCATCCACCGGTGAGGTGGTGCGTGAGGGCCGGGGTCGTCGACGGCGAGGTAGAAGCCGGAAGCGAAGGTCTGAATGACCTCGGCTTCGCACGTGAGATCGCGCTGTGCGGTCGGGCGACGCGAGGCACGCGCGGTCGCATCCCCTGGGATCCTGGGACACGGCAGCACCGAGGCGGTGCCAGGCAGAATCACGGACCGAGACCTCATTTCGACAGAGTATCCCGGCCTGCTATCGTCAATGGATGTCAAATGATGCCAAGGAATCGATTGCCAGTCAGCAGGAATTGACATCCATGGTTCGCGGTGACCGCACATTCGCCTCCGGGACCTTCACGGTCGCCGATGTTCTCAAGCTGCCGAGCATGCAGGGCACACGGCTCGTCGCCGGTGCCTCGGGGCTCGAGCGGCCGGTGGAGATGACCAACGTCATGGAAGTCCCCGACATCCTGCCCTGGGTGAAGCCGCACGAGCTGCTGCTGACCACCGCATACCCGATCCGCGAGCATCCTGAGAACCTCGCCGGTCTGCTCGAGACCTTCGACGAGCATGGAATCTCGGCGATCGGAATCAAATCGGGACGCTATATGGCAGAGATTCCCGATTCCGCGATCGCCGCAGCCGACTCCCTCGGCCTCCCCCTCATCCACCTGGGCGAAGGCGTGGGGTTCGACGAGATCATGCACGAGGTGCTCACCGGCAGCCTCGACAGGCGGGCGAAGGTCATCGCGCGGACGGAACAGACGATGCGCGAACTCGTCGACGTCATCATCGGCGGAGGAGAATTGGATGATGTGTGTCGGATGCTCGCGCAGTGGACTGGGGTGGCCGCCGCAGTGACGACGCTCGACGGTCGGGTGCGGTCGATCTGTTCAAATGCAGGCGACTACTCGAACGATGATGTCCTCGGACTGTCGTGTTTCGACTCCTCCGGCCGCTTCCGGGTCGAAGATGAACCGTCCGGACGCAGTCGCCCTGGACCCGTATCGGGTCCTACCTGGGCGAACGTCGTCATCGAAGGTGGCCGCCGGTCCGACAGTGAGGTGCCGACGAATTCGCAGACGCTCGGTCGCGTCGTTGCCTTCAGCGATCGGAAGCTGGGCGCAGACGACTTCCGACTGCTCGAACAGGCCGCGGCGGCTGCCGCTTTGGTCATCACGCGTGAGCGGGCCATCACGGAGGTCGAGAGCAAATATCGCACCGACTTCGTCCTCGAGGTGCTGCGCGGGCACATCGTGTCGACGGACAGAGTGCTCTCACGTGCGGACTCTCTGGGGTGGAACCTCAATCGCCCGATCAGCGTGGCTGTCGCTGAGATCGATACCGAATCCGACATGACCGAAGCCCGAGACAAACGTGCGATGCAATCTTTGTTCTCCGACGCCTGGGCGAAGACCGTCGCCCAGCACGATCCGCACGCAGCGGTCGTCGGATCGGGTGACCAGGTGATCCTGCTGCTGGCAGCGGAATCACGCGAGGACGTCATCGCACGTCTGCGTGATTTCTCATCGTCGGTCCGCGGACTGGGCGGGGGCGGTCGGCGGGAGTTCTCCGTCGGAATCTCTCGTCCGGCCGATGACGTCTCACGATTGGCCGCGGCCTATCAGGAGGCCATGCGCGCCTTGGAGGTCGGGCGTCAGCTCGCTGGCGGCCAGGGGCTTCGCCACTATGATTCGCTGGGAGTCTATCGACTGCTGCTGCAGGTCGGAGAGCAGGCCGAGCTGCGGAGATTCGCCGAGGAGGTCCTGGGGCCGCTTGCTACCGACGCCAAAGAGGAATATGCGGGTCTGCGTGAGACTCTGCAGATGCTGCTCGACCACAATCTCAATGTTGCGGAGACCGCCCGTGCGCTCTTCTTCCACTACAACACGCTGCGCTATCGGATCAGCAAACTCGAGAACATCGTCGGTCCCTTCACCGAAGATCCAGGTCTGCGCCTGTCTCTGGCGCTCGCACTCCAGATCATGAAGCTGCCGTGATCGCAGACTCTGGCGAAGAATGCCGAAGGGAATGCGGCGTATTTGTCAGATAATGACGTGATGTATGACTCACTGGGGCAATAGAGTCTGAACCTAAGCTGGAACGGTCCGTCAGCACCTGGTTGTCAGCTCTGGTGGCCATTCCACCGCGAGTAGGGGATCGTTCGCTGTGATGCCCGAGGGCGAGGAGAGGCATATGTCGATGTTTTCCTGGACACTTCACGGAGATGGAAAGACCATTGCGCCGGGAGGTGCCGTCGCCCCAGGTGAGCGCCTGAGCTGGGGCAGAACGGTCGGCCTCGGCGTCCAGCACGTCGTGGCCATGTTCGGTGCGACTTTCGTCTTCCCGATCATCATGGGGCTCAATCCGCAGCTGGCCGTGATGATGTCCGGTGTGGGCACCATCATCTTCCTGCTCATCGTCAAAGGCAAGGTCCCCAGCTACGTCGGCACCTCCGCGGCGTTCGTCGGCGGTGTCACCGCCGTGACTGCCCAAGGCGGCACACCCGCCGAGGTGACCGGTGCGATCATGGTCTCAGGCGTGATTCTCGCGCTCGTGGGCACGTTCATCCACTTCGTCGGCTCCGGAGCGCTCATGAAGGTGCTCCCGCCTGTGGTCACCGGCGGCGTCGTCATGCTCATCGGCTTCAACCTCGCTCCGGTGGTGGCGAGCACCTATTGGCCGCAGGATCAGTGGATCGCCGTCATCGTCATGATCTTCATCGTCTTCGTCTCCGTGTGGGTGCGCGGCTTCTTGGGGCGGATCGCAGTGTTCCTCGGTCTGGTCCTCGGCTATGCCCTCTCCTGGATCTTCGACCGCGTCTTCGGTGAGATCACCTCCTTCAGCGCGACCGCCGGAGAAGTGACGACACACTTCCGAGTCGACTTCTCGGGTGTCGCCTCGGCCCCGTGGATCGGATTTCCTCCCATGACCGACACGGCGGCCGGAGTCGTCGGAGTCCACCTCCCCGTCTTCAACGCGGCGGCCATCGTCGTCATGCTGCCGGGCATCATCGCCCTCGTGGCCGAGAACGTCGGTCACGTCAAAGCGGTGGAGGAGATGACCGGCGACCGACTCGACAAGTACATGGGTCGGGCGGTCATCGGCGATGGCGTTGCCACAGTCGTCGCAACGTCGGTCGGCGGCTCACCGACGACGACCTATGCAGAGAACATCGGTGTGATGGCCGCAACCAGGGTCTACTCCACTGCCGCGTATTGGGTTGCGGCGCTCGTGGCGATCCTCTTCGGTCTCTCACCGAAGTTCGGTGCTCTCATCTCTGCCGTGCCGGGCGGAGTGCTCGGAGGCATCACCGTCGTCCTCTACGGCATGATCGGCATGCTCGGCGCGAAGATCTGGATTGAGAACCGCGTGAACTTCGCCAATCCGCTCAACATAGTGCCCGTGTCTGCGGGACTCATCATCGCCATCGGCGACGTGAGCCTGAAATTCAGCGAAGACTTCGTGCTCTCCGGAATCGCGTTGGGAACGATATCTATGCTGGTCATGTACCATGTTGCGCGGTGGCTGGCACCTGCTGGCCTGCGCGATGATTCCGAAAGGGGAGCCGGGGGAGCAGTGCTGTCCGTCGGCAGAGAAGGGCACCAAGCACAGGTCGCCGCCACGGTTGAGCACAACCGTGGTCGTCGCGAACCGGAATCGAGCGAATAAGAACGATGAAGCCACCACCATTGCGGATCCACCGGCCGACGACGCTTGAGGACACCCTCGATCTGCTGAGTGAGCACTCGGCCGCGGGCAAGGTGCTCGCCGGAGGCCAGAGTCTCGTCCCCGTACTAAACATGCGGCTCGCCGCTCCCAGCGATCTCATCGATATCACCGCAGTGTCCGGACTCGACGAACTCTTGGTCACCGGCGATGACGGGCAGACCGAGATCATCGTGGGGGCCAGGGCCACGCATCGCCGGGTCGAACGCTCCGCGGAGATCGCCGCGGCCAATCCCCTCCTCGGTGAGGCGCTGCGTTTCGTCGCCCATCCGGCGGTGCGCAACAGGGGGACGACGGTCGGCTCCATCGCTCATGCCGACCCCAATGGTGAGATGCCCATGATCCTTGCGCTCACCGGCGGACGGGTCGACGTTCGCAGCACCCGGGGAGAAAGGTCCCTGGAAGCCGACGAGCTGAACGTCGGCCCCTTGGAGACCTGTCTCGAAGCTGACGAACTCATCACCCGCGCGGTCTTCCCCGGTCTGCCGGCCGGGGCTCGGGCCGGCTTCGACGAACTCGCCCGGCGCAGCGGGGACTACGGACTTGCGGGCGTGGGAATGATCGTCGACGTCGACGACGACACCGTGACGGGCCTGCGCTGCGGCTTCATCTCAGTCACCGACGTCCCCGAAATCCTCAACCTCGACGCTCTCGTGTCCGGGACCGGGCTCAACGATGCACCCGAGGCCGCCGATGCAGTCGTCGATGCGGTGCGGAACTTCATCGATCCCGGCGGGGACATCCACGCCTCGGCTGACTACCGTCGCCACCTCACCGGAGTGCTCGCATCTCGACTGTTCCGACGCCTGTGCCGCGGTGAGAACCCACGGAAGCGGGCCGGCGGCACCCGGAGACCAGCAACCGACACGAAGAGAGGACGAGCATGACAGAGAGCCTCGACACCGAACCGACATCGACCATCCGTCTCACCGTCAACGGCACTCTGCACGTGCTCGAAGTCCCCGACCGGAAGCTGCTCTCCGATGTGCTGCGGCAGGATCTGGAGCTCACCGGAACACATGTCGGCTGCGAACACGGAGTATGCGGGGCCTGCACCGTCCAGCTCGACGGGGAACCTGTGCGCTCCTGTCTCATGTTCGCCGGCTCGGCGCAGGGCCATGAGGTGACGACGGTCGAGGGCATCGGCGACGATCCCGAGCATCCGGCCGATGTGCAGCAGGCATTCATTGACTGCCATGGGCTCCAATGCGGCTTCTGCACCCCCGGCTTCATCACGACCATCGATGCCTATATCGACGAGAACCCGCACCCGAGCGAGGAGGAAGCGCGGGAGGCGGTGTCCGGAAACCTCTGCCGCTGCACCGGGTATCAGAACATCGTCTCCGCCGTGCAACGAGCCGCCGAGCTGCGCGCTGAGGGGGCTTCGCAATGACCACCCGCCTCTTCGGCCAGAAGATCACCCGGCGCGAAGACCCCCGTCTGCTCACCGGTCACGGACGCTATGTCGATGATGTCTCCGGCTCGGCGATTGCAGCGGCATTCGTGCGCAGTCCACACGCCCATGCGGACATCATCGACATCGATGTCTCCGGCGCCCTCGACGTCGACGGCGTCATTGCGGTGTGGACGCACGAGGACCTGCCCGGCGAGGCCGCCCAGCGGCTGCCGATGCTCATCCCGCATCCCTCGATCGTCGCCCCTCACACCGGGTACGCGCTGGCCAAGGACCATGTGAATTTCGTCGGCGAGCCCATCGTCATGGTCGTGGCCGAGAACCGCTATATCGCCGAAGACGCAGCGAACCGCATCGAAGTCGACTACCGCTTCTGTGATCCGGTCGTCGGCGTCGAAGCCTCGCGCGCCGGGACGCGAATCGTCCATGAGGGAATGACCGACAACGTCGCCGCGCACCTGGTGCAGGAGGTCGGCGACATCGATTCGGGACTCGGGGGAGCACCCCACGTCCTCGAACTCGACCTCGAGTTCGAACGCAGCGCCTGCATGCCGATGGAAGGCAAAGGCGTCGTCGCACGGTGGGATTCCGGCGACGGCAGCCTCGAAGTTCACTCCTCGACGCAGACGAGCACCGGTCTGCGGGCCGTTCTGGCCGCCAAGCTCGAACTTCCGCTGACTAAGGTCGAGGTCATCACACCTGATGTCGGCGGAGCCTTCGGAGTGAAGATCAACCATCCCTGGCCGGAGGAACTCGCCGTGGCCTGCGCCGCCCGAGCGCTCGAGACCACGGTCAAATGGACAGAGGACCGTCGCGAGCACTTCATCTCCTCCGCCCACGAGAGGGCCCAGACCCAGTGGGTCAGGGTCGGCTTCGATGACGAGGGCCGGATCCTCGGGCTCGACGTCAAGTTCTGGCATGACAACGGCGCCTACCTGCCCTATGGGGTGATCGTCCCGCTCAACACCTCGACGCACATCATGGGCCCCTACGCGATCCCGGCGTTCCGCGTCGAGTACTGGTCGCTCTACACGAACACCGTCATGGTCACCCCGTATCGCGGCGCGGGCAGAGCTCACGCCGTGTTCATGATGGAGAGGACGATGGACGCGATCGCGGCCGAACTGGGCCTCGACCGGGCCGAAGTGCGTCTGCGCAACTTCGTCCGCGAATTCCCCCATCCCATGGGCCTGCGGATGCAGGACGGAGCGGAAGGCTGCATTGACTCCGGCGACTTCGTCACGTCGCTCGACAAGCTCAAGTCACTCGTCGGCTGGGATGAGTTCGAGTCGTATCGTGAGCAGGCGCGCAGCGAAGGCCGCCAGGTCGGAATCGGACTCGCCTGCTATATCGAGAGCACAGGAGCCGGGCCCTATGAAGGCGGCCACATCGAGATCGAGTCCTCAGGACGGGTCAACGTGTGGACGGGGCTGACCTCACACGGCCAAGCCCATGCAACGGTATTCGCTCAGATCGTCGCCGATGAACTGGGAGTCCCGCTCGACACGGTCCACGTCACGACCGGAGATACGCGCAAACTGCCGTACTCGGTGGGCACATGGGGCTCGCGCGGGGCGGTAATGGCAGGCAATGCACTTCATCTCACCGCGAAGAAGGTGCGTGAGAAGGCGCTGCGGATCGCGGGTGAATCTCTCGAAGCCGACCCCGAAGATCTGGAGATCGTCGAGGGAATGGTCCAGGTCAAGGGCGATGCGAGTGCGTCGATGCCGTTGGCAGCGGTGTCAGTCCTGTCGAATCCGCTTCGCTATGCGTTCGACGAGAGTGCACGCGCCGCCACGCAATTCGCCAAGGAATCTGACGAGGACGAGCCGTCGATCCGTCCGGGGGAGCAGCCGGGGCTCGAAGAGCAGGAGTTCTTCTCGCCTCTGCGCTCGACCGTTGCCAACGGCATCCATGCCGCGATCGTCGAAACCGACCCGGAGACGGCGGATATCCGGATACTCCGATACTGCGTCGTCCATGACTGCGGGCCGATGGTCAATCCGCTCGTCGTCGAAGGCCAGGTCCACGGCGGAGTCGCCCAAGGTGTCGGCGGAGCGCTCTACGAGAAGATGGCCTATGACACCGACGGCCAGCTGCTCAACGCGTCATTCATGGACTTCCTCATGCCCTTCGCCTCCGAGATCCCGCACGTCGAAACCGACCATCTCGAGACGCCGAGCCCACTCAACCCACTGGGGATCAAGGGCGCCGGCGAGGCCGGAACAATCCCCGCTGCCACCGCCATCGCTTCGGCGATCGAAGACGCCGAAGGGATTGCGATCCGATCCATGCCGCTGGATCCCTCGACGCTGTGGCACATGCGGGCGGACCACGCCGCTGACGCCGCCCACTCCCGCTGACCTCAACCGGACACGAAGGACCGATACTCATGCTCATTGCTTCCACGGCCACCATGACCGCAGATCCGGCTACGGCGTACGCCGCCTTCCACGACGAGAAGATCCTGGCCGCGACGATCCCCGGCGTCGAAAGCTTCACCCGAACCGGTGAGAACAGCTTCGACGTCGTCCTCACCATGGGCGTCGCCGCGATCAAGGGAACGTACAAAGGCACAGTCGCGTTCTCCGAGGAGGTCGCAGACACGTCGTTCGTTCTCAGCGCGAAGGGGGCGGGCGGGCCCGGCACCATCGGTGCGGACATCTCGGTGGCCCTGGCGCCCGGCGCCGACGGCGGCAGCGACATCACCTGGGAGGCCGACGCCGTCCTCGGCGGACCCATCGGCGGAGTCGGCCAGAGGATGCTCGGCGGAGTCGCCAAACGCATCGCCAAGAAGTTCTTCGCCGATATCGACGCCGCGATCCGCGACGGCGTTCCGGAGGCAGCCATGTCCCGAGACGCTGGGAGTCCAGCAGAGGAGGGCACCGTTCTCGCCGCCGGCAACGGCGCCGAGGCTGCCGGGCGCGGGAGCGCGTCCGGGCTCGGTGCCCCGGAGGCCGTCGGTGCGCAGGCAGGCCCCGGGACCAGCGCGAACTGCTGTGCGCCGGGGGCGTGCCGACCAGTCGGAGACAGCTTCCTCGCGGGGGCTGCCGTCGGAGCGGGTGCGGCGCTGCTCGGCGTCTGCCTCGGCATCGTGGCCGGTCGTCGGTGACCTCTGAGGCTCTGACCTGGCTCTCCCTGACCGAACAGGCGGCTGCACTCGAACGCCGTGAGATCAGCAGCGTCGAATTGGTGACCGCGCACCTTGACCGCATCGAGAAGGTCAATCCGGTCACGAACGCCATCGTGACGTTCGAACCCGAGCGGGCGATCGCCGGCGCCAGAGAAGCGGATCGACGACGTATGGCAGGAGGTGACGACCTGCCGCCGCTCCTCGGGATTCCGATGACCCACAAGGACACCCACGACACCGCGGGGATGCGCACGACCTATGGCAGTGAGATCTTCGCCGATCATGTTCCGCAGCGCAGCAGCTCCATCGTCGCCCGTCTGCAGGCGGCGGGGGTGATCTCCACCGGCAAGTCGAATGTCCCCGAGTTCGCGGCAGGAGCGCACACCTCCAACCGCGTGTTCGGCACGACGCTCAATCCCTATGACCTCACCCGTTCCGCTGCGGGGTCGTCCGGCGGAGCGGCTGTGGCCATCGCCAGTGGCATTCAGGCCGCCGGAGACGGATCGGACACCGGCGGATCATTGCGTCTGCCGGCCTCCTTCGCCAACATCGTCGGCCTCCGCCCCTCGCACGGCCGTCTGCCGAAGGTGCCGCCGGAGGACCCGTGGCAATGGCTGAGCCAACCGGGGTTCCTGGCACGCACTGTCGACGACGTCGCGTGGCTCATGGAGCTGACCAGTCCGAGCGCACAGCGCCGAGACATGCGCGGGTCGGAAATCCTGTCCCGCGGCGCAGTCGACCTGCAGGGCATTATGGCAGGCTTCTCGCCCGATCTCGCAGGGCGGCTGGAACTCGAAGCCGAGGTGCAGACCGTGGTGGAGGCGGCGGGGCCGGTTCTCACCGGGCTCGGGGCGAGACTCAGCGAGTCCGTGCCTGATCTCCGCGAGGCCCGAAACGTGTTCCGCACCGCCAGAGCCTATGAGTTCGCGGCCAACCTGCGCGACATCAACCGGGAGAATCCCGGGACTCTGAAGGCCTCGCTCCAGGCTGATGTCGACGCCGGGTTGGCGTTGACTGCCGATGATCTCTTCGACTTCGATCGTGCGCGCGTGCGGTTGTGCTCGGCGATGAATGATTACTTCACCACACACGACGTCCTCGTCACCACCACGGCCCAAGTGCTGCCGTTCTCCGCCGAGGACGAGTATCCGAAGATGATCAACTCGCGTCCGGTCGAGGACTATATGGCATGGGTCGATTCCACAACGCTGTTCTCCGCCACCGGGTGCCCGGCACTGAGCGTGCCTGCCGGTTTCAGCGCTTCCGGACTGCCGATCGGACTGCAGATCATCGGCCCCGTCGGCGGTGAGGAGATGGTCCTCCACGTCGCTCGCTGCTTCGAGGCGGCGACGGGGCACGGGCACCATCGCCCCTCGCTGTGACAGGCGAGAGTGGTGGAGGAGATACTGGAAGGAGAGAATGTGAGCGGAGGTGACAGGGCACTGTGAGCGAACAACGCAGAGCGGAGGCGGCGGTCGTATCGAATAGTCGACGCACAGGCAGTGGGTGGACTCTGGCTGCGTCGACCTATGTGTTCGCCGTGGTGATGATCGGTGTCACCCTGCCGACCCCGCTGTACCCTCGCTACCAGGCAGAATTCGGGTTCGGCAGCACACAGACGACTCTATTGTTCTCGGTCTATGCCGTAGCTGTCATCGTCTCTCTCATCTTCTTCGGCAGATTGTCCGAGGCCTGGGGGCGCAAGCCGCTGCTGAGCGCTGGAGTCCTCTTGTCAGTGGTCTCCGCCCTGCTCTTCATGTACGGCAGTCACCTCGGATTGCTGTACACGGGGCGTGTGATGTCTGGAGTCGCGGCGGGCATCTTCACTGCGACCGGAACGGTGGCTGTGCTGGAGAACGCCCCTGAGGGCCGTCGCCGTTTGGCGACCTCGCTCGCGACGGCCGCAAATATCGGAGGTCTCGGGCTCGGAAACCTCATGTCGGGAGCGGTCGCGGCAGCGCTGCCGCGACCCCTGTTCACACCGTTCCTCATCCACGTGATCCTCCTCGGCCTCGCAGGCGCTGCGCTGCTGGGTGTGAGGGAGAGCGTGACGACCCGTTCGCACTCTCTGGCCATGCAGCTTCCGGCGATCCCGCCAGAGTCCCGCGTTGTCTTCATTCGGGCTGCACCTGGAGCTGTGTCGAGCTTCGCCATTGCCGGATTGTATTCGGCCGTCGCCCCGAGCTTCATGCATCAAGCCCTCGGCATTCAGTCGTCGGCTGTCATCGGAGCGGTGGTCTTCGCACTGTTCGGAGCTTCTGCGGCGTGTCAGCTGCTGTTCCAGAGCTTGGCTGACCGGACTCTGGTCCTGTGTGGTGGCATCATCCAGATCGCCAGCATGGGTTCTCTGGCGGCTGCGTTGCTGACTGACTCGACTGTACTTCTCGTCGTCTCCGCTCTCTTTGGCGGAGCTGGCCAGGGTTTCCTATTTGCTACGGGGATGAGGGCGATCACCGCCGTCACCGAGGTCCGCAACCGGACAGCCGTGACGACGTCGTACTTCATTCTCGCCTATCTGGCGATGTCGGCTCCGATCATCGGGGTCGGCGTGCTGGCGGTGCTCACTGGACTTGTTGCGTCGACGGTCACCTTCGCTGTTCTCGCCACTGTGGTGTCCTGTCTGAGTCTCCTCGGACTCGGACGGTGGAGCAGCCAACGTCGCGGTGTCGACGGGCAGTGAGGACGATGCCTACATCTGGCTGCGGGTGGGCTTCATCGCCTGTTGGATCGTCGGAGCCGTCACCGTCGGGTCGCTGACGCTGCGCCGCCGGACGCCGTGAGTCGCAGCGACCTCACGAGCCGGGTCGTCAGCTCCTTCCGGAGCCCATGGGTTCGGTGCGGTCGGTGAGCGCGAATGGCCGACGTCCCTGCCCGCGGACGAACGCGATGTAGCACAGCCACAGTGCCGCCACCCACAGCAGACCGACCCACAGGGCCGGGCGGGAATCGGGGACGACCCCGATCATGACGACGATGAAGACGATGAACGCGAGCGTCACCCACGACCCCACCGGCCACAGCGGAACAGGGAATTCGCTGGGAAGGCGGGCCTCCTCGGCGATCACCTTCTTCATCCGGATATGGGCGACGAGGATGATCAGCCAGACGAGGACCGTGGCGAAGGTCGCGAGCGCGCCGAGGAGGAACAGCGCCTGATCGGGGTAGAGGTAATTGAGGACGACGCCGGCCAGGAGGGCGATGATCATCGTGATCACGGTCATCACCGGCACGCCATTGCGGGAGGTGCGGGCGAAGGACCGTGGAGCTTGCCCCTGTTCGGCAAGGCCGTGGAGCATCCGTCCGGCGCCGAAGATATCGGCGTTCATGGCGGACAGGGCAGCGGTGATGAGGACGATCTGGAGGATGGCGGCGGCCGCGGTGAAGCCGACGGAGTCGAAGATCGCCACGAAGGGACTGATCTCGGAGGTGATCTGATTCCACGGCAGGATGCACATGATGACGCCGAGGGTGAGGACGTAGAAGAGGAGGATGCGCACCGGCACCGAGTTGATCGCGGCCGGGATCACCTGCTTCGGATTCTTTGCCTCACCAGCGGTGACGCCGATGATCTCGACGCCGCCGAAGGCGAACATGACGATGGTGAACGACGAGAGCAGACCCCAGAACCCGTTGGGGAAGAAGCCGCCGTTGTGGAACAGCGCCTGCGGCCCCATCTGGTCATGGTCGACGATGCCGAAGCCGAAGATGATGATGCCTACGCCTGCGACGATGAGGGCGATGATCGCGGCGATCTTGATGAGTGCGAACCAGAACTCGAGCTCACCGAAGACCTTGACGCCGAGCATATTGATCGCGGCGATGAAGAACACGACGGCGAGCACCCAGATCCACTTGGGCACATCCGGGAACCAGAAGCCCATGTAGACGCCGATCGCGGTGGCGTCGAAGACGGCGACGAGGACCATTTCAAAGGCGAACGTCCAACCGACGAGGAACCCTGCGAAGGGGTGGATATAGGTGGAGGCGAACTGGCCGAAGGAGCCGGAGACGGGGTGGCGGACGACGAGTTCGCCAAGTGCCCGCATGACCATGAACACGGCAGCTCCGCCGATGATGTAGGCGAGCAGCACGGCGGGTCCGGCGGCTTGGATGGATTCCGAGGAACCCATGAACAGTCCTGTGCCGATGGCGGAGCCCAACGCCATGAACCGGATATGGCGGGCAGTCAGGCCCCTCTTCAGACCGGCGTTGCCTTCATCTTCGACGGGTGCGGTGGAGGCGGTGGATTCGGCGGTGGGACGCGACTCAGTGCGGTCGTGGTCGGCTGATGCCATCGGTGTCTGCTGTCCTCTTCTCGTGGGCTGCCCGTGACCGGCTTGCCCTCTGGATCCGGAAGGAGCGTCTGCGGCCACCTCAGAGTCTCATATCGGAGGGGCAGGCGACTACGGAGGGTGACACAAAGAGGCGGAGATCTCAGAAAATCAGCTCGGACCGGCGTGGTGGCGGATCGGTTACGCCTGGTGCCGGTCGCTGGAGAGCATCCCGAAGACAAGTGTGTCGGTCCATTCGCCTTTGGACCACAAGTCCTTGCGCAGGTGCGCTTCCTGCCGCATCCCGATCCTCTTCGCCAAGTTCGCCGAGGTGGTGTTCCGAGCATCCATCTGCGCGAACACCCGGTGGAGGCCGTAGTGATCGAAGGCTACGTTGAGGACGGCGATGGCCGCCTCGGTGGCGAATCCATGACCACTGGCAGCGGGATCGAGGATCCACCCGACCTCCGCCTTCTCATCGCTGTCGTTGTCGAGCCAGATCGCAATGTCGCCGATGACGCGTGATCCCTCGATGTCTTTGAGTCCGTCAGCGGTTTCGACGACCAGGGCCAGGGCACGGGATTCGGTCTCGAGCCCCGTTCTCGGGATGCGTTCTGAGACCTTGGTCCGGGCCACCTCGGCGGTCCAGGGATCTTCGAGGAGGAACTGGGCGACGTCTTCGCGGGAGAAGATCCGCAGCTGCTCCTCGGCATCCGATTCGACGTAGGTGCGCAGTCGCAAGCGGTCGGTGGTCAGCGGGAAGTCGAGGGGTTCCATGTGCCCACTGTGCCAGGTCGACCTGTGGGAAAGACGAACGGTGCCGGACGCTTCGCTGGGAAGCGTCCGGCACCGTTGTCAGTCTGGCCGCAGTCGGGCTATGTCAGGCGGTGAGGATTCCGCGGCGCTTGGCCATGCGGATCAGGGCTGATCCGCCGATGATTGCGGCCACGCCGAAGAAGATCGCCGCACCGATCTCGACGCCGGTGCGCGGCAGGGTTCCACCGCCACCGCCCGCCAGGCCCGGACCTTCGTCTCCGCCGCCGGTCGATGCATTGCCTTCGCCGCCTTCGTCTCCGCCGTTCGCGTCCGCTCCGCCTCCGGCAGAATCGGACGATCCGTTGGAGTCCTCGGACCCGTTCGAGTCGTCGCTGCCTGCCGCACCATCGTTGCCACTGGCATCGGACGAGCCTGCGGCATCGTCGTAGCCGTTTGCGTCATCAGATCCGTTCGAGTCGTCGTTGCCGTTCGCGTCGTCGCCCGGGTCGCCGGGCACTTCGGCGTCGGGATCGAGTCCCAGGCCGTCGGCGATCGTGTGGTGCATGTCGGTCTGGTCGGTCAGTCCGACGACATTGGCCGCACCCGGGCCGTAGGCGGCGATGCGGATTTGCGTGCCGGTGTGACCCTGCGACTCCTCTTCGTCGGCGGTCGCGTAGTTCATCGTCATGTCGGAGCCGTCGGCGGTGGTCAGGGTCCGGGTGAGACCCGGGGTGTCCGAACCGGCGCTGACGATCTGGCTGGTGTGAGCATGATCTGCGGTGGTGATGACGAGAGTTTCGCCGTCCTCCTTCGCGAAGTCGAGGGCTGTCTTGACCGCCTCGTCGAGGTCGACGGTCTCACCGATCTGACCGCACGGGTTGGCTGCGTGATCCTGCTTGTCGATGCTCGCCCCCTCGACCTGGAGGAAAAAGCCCTTGTCATTGTCGAGCAGATCGACGGCCTTGTTCGTCAGTTGATCGAGCTTCGGCACGTCCGAGGTGCGCTCCGGGTTGTTCTTGCACTTCACGGCCGGTTCGGTGCCGCCTCCGTGGGTGGCCTTCGGTCCCTCCCAGCGAACGGGGAAATTGCCCTCTGTGAAGAGACCGAGTACCGGTGCATCTTGGTTCGCCTCGGTGACGGAATCGAGTGAGTCGGAGTCGTCGACGAGCTGGTAGCCGCGGTCCTGCGCCTGCTCACGCAGCGTCTTGTCCTTCCAATCGCCGGCGGTGGCCTTCTGCTCGAAGGAGGCCGAACCGCCGCCGAGAGTGACATCGGCGCGAGCATTGAGGATCTGCTCGCTGATCGACCCGAGGCCGCCGTTCTCCAGCGCCTCACCAGAGCAGTCCTTGGCCGTCTCCTCGGGGCCGTAGCAGCCGCGTTGGCTGATGTGGGCGAGCTGCGCGGCCGGAGTCGCGTCCTGGATCTCCGCGGTCGAGACGTCGCCGGTCTTCATGCCCTTGGCGCGGGCCATCTCAATGAGAGTCTTGTGCGGGTTGCCCTTGCGGTCGACGCCGAGCGCCCCGTTGTAGGTCTTCGTGCCCGAGGACCAGCCGGTCGCGCTCGCTGCGGAGTCGGTGACGTAGTCCGGTTTACCGGTGTCCTTGTCCACCGCGTACGTCGTGTACTGGCCGGTCAGGGGCAGCTCATCGAGACCGTCAAAGCGACCGTGGGCGCCCTTCGCATAGTTGCGGGCAGCGGTGATCTCCGAATCGCCCATGCCGTCGCCGATGAGGAGGATGACGTTCTTCGCGCCGGAGTCCTCGACCGCGTCGCGGATGGCGTCGGTGTTGTCCCCGTCGAGTTGGCGGGCTCCGCCGGGTTCGTCGATTCCTGAAGCCTGGGCGGGGCTTGCGAATCCGAAGAGTGCGAGGCTGAGTGCGCCGGTTGCCGCGGCGAGACGCAGGGTTGTCCTGGCCATGTGCAGTCCTTTCGTTGAGGTGCACAGACGCTCACCGAAGCGGAGTTGTCGGGACGATTCGAGCGGTGCCGGAGGCAGGGCTCGGACGAGTGCGTGAGCGTCGTGTGCGAGCAGACGGCCTCCAACCTACTCAGCATTCACACAAGGTGAGTGGAGGGAACGTGAAGCCTGAGTTAACTCGCAGTTCGGCCTCTGCGCCATCGCACAATGGAGACGGCAAGGACGCCGAGGAGCAGCAGTCCGGCACCGACGAGGAGCACCGACACCGACCCGAGGCCTGTCCGCGGAAGCGAACCGTCGGCATCGGAATCTGAGTCTGCGTTTGTGTCCGCAGCTGTGTCTGACTCGCCACGATCTGTGCCGTCGGCGTCTGAACTGCTTCCACTTCCAGCGTCCGAATCAGCACCTGAACCTGAGCCGCCGTCGGCCTCGGTGCTCTCGTCGGCGTTCGCTTTCGAATCTGAAGTGGCAGTGGCTTCGCTGCCGCCGTCTGCTGAAGAGTCGTCATCCTGATCTGAGCCGGAGACATCTGCACTGCTCGATGCACTGTCGTCGGAATCGGCCGTGGAGTCCTTCGGCGGAGGCGTGGGTCCGACGCCATCGCCTTGAGCGGTGACGATGACGCGGAATCGCGCTTGTTCTCGCTTGGTGTCGTTCCCTGCAGATTCGGGGAGGCGAACGGAGATCGTAATTGATTCCTTGTCACTTGGGGAGAGCGTGCCGAGCCAGAATGGGGATTCGGTATCAAGTGCTTCGCCGAGGGGTGAGGATACAGAGTCGCCGAAACCGCTGATCGTGACCTCGGCGGAGTGATGGAGTGGGCCATGCGGTGAGGTGGATTCGAACCGGATCCCGGTCGTGACGTCCGCTTCGGTCGTCTGCGAGACGACGAGCTTCTCTGTCTTCGTGTCGCCGGGCACGAAGGTGAGGTCGGTGAAGAGCTTGCCGGGTGCGCTCCCATCGGGACGGGTGACGACGATCTGCCCATCGGCGCTTGCCGAGATGGGGGCGAAGGTCGCGAGGACCGAGCTGAGGACGAATGCGGCTGTTGCTGCCATGATGGCTCGAACAGTGTGGTGGCTCATTCCACGAACACCTCGAGCACCATGTCATCGGTTGGAGTGGTCGAGCCCCACCATTCCATGACTACCCATTCGACCTGACGCCCGTCGGAGCTTGAAAGATAATTGCCGTATGGGGCGAGGTTCACGGTTTGAACGGTGGGCTGAGATAAGAACGAGCCGGTCCATGTGCCCGCGTCCTTCCAATACGCGTTAGCCCGGTACGGGACACTGTTCGTCAATTTCCTTGAGCTCCCGGTGTCCCCGTTGAACGCTGCGGCGAATGTAGGGGCCGGGGTGACATCGTAGTTGTGAGTCAGGGTTGTATAAGGCGGAACCTTCGTCGGATCGGATTTTGTGCGCCCTGAGGACAGAAGCCAGGAGTATAACTGTCTGTCGTTGTCTTTCAGAGTGCCGCCTGAGGTGCCGTTCCGATGAAGCTTGCTGATGATCTGCCCAAAGCCAGAAGCAGGACTGAGTCGTCGAGAAGGAAGTCCAGAACCGTTTTTCGGCGGCAACCATGTGAAGTCCGTCGATGCACTTCCGTTGCGCCACGCGGTGACCTTGAGACTGGAGTTGTTAGTCAACCGGCTGGAGTCGCAGGCCCAGGTTCGAATCCCCAGCCGGCCGTCCCCTCCGCCAGCGCCGAATTCTCCATTCCGGACTACAGGGACGATGATCATATATGACACTTCTGATCCGCCCCAGTTCTGTCGGTCGAATTCGTTCAGCCGGTAAACATTAGGGTGCTCCGTCGGATTGGGAACCGAGCACCAGCGACCGACGCCGCCAGCGGTCTGGCCCGCTGTCGCTCGGCTGGTGAGGTAGGCCGTCGTTACGCTCACTGGGACGAGCAGCAGAAGTGCGGCAAGGATTGCCATGACCATCCACGCTTTACGCGTCGTCGGTTTCGGAAAGCGATGCGTCAAGGCTTGCCTGCTTGTTTGAGCTGTAGCGAGTTTCTCATCGTGAAGATGGACTGGACGTCCAGGCTGGCGCTGCGGCGGTTGAGAAGTTCGACGGCGACGTCGACTTTCTTCCCTGCCGAGTTCGTCGAAGTTGCCGGCATCGACAGATCGAGAGTGAAGGTCGCCGTGCCACCGGGTTTGAGAGTCTTGCCGAGATCGATTTTGTGGGAGAACCCGCTGGAACCGAAAGCGGAGCTGGGAATGACCTTCTTCGTGCCGTCGATGGTGGCGGAAGCGCGCAGATAGGAACGCATAGCTGCGTAGTCATCGTCGTTCGACGGAGACCCGACGATATCGACTGTCCCCACTGCAGCGGTCGCCGACTTCGTCGAGTTCGTGATTGTGTATGTCCACCGTTGAGCCTGGACTCCGGGGATGATTCCCTTGCTGCCTGAACTGGGGTAGATACTCGGATTCGTACCGTACGACACGTCCGAGGGACCCGACTGAGAGATGTCAGCCTCAAGACTCCCTGCACTGATCTTCGCAGTTTCGGATTCTGCAGAATCAGACCACGCCGCATACGTCGCTCCGCCGCCGATGAGCAGTGCGCCGGCCGCAGCGGCGGCTGCGGCAGCGAACACTGCGCGACGGAGAGACATGTGCGTACTCCTCAGGTAGAGACGGGGATTGAGGAAGAGTCGAAGGGTGGGTCCGAAACAGCCGAACCCACCCTGAAGGTGATGTTGATCAGTTGCCGGGGACCTGGGTGAGGGTGTAGTCCACAGCGAAGTTGAGTGCACCTAGCTTGGCATCGTTGTACTGACCCTCGGTTCCCCACGGGAAGGTGATCGTGGTCGTCACCTCGACCGAGCCGTCACCTTCACCGGTGAGCGTTTCGCCGTCGAGGGTGAGGCCTCCGGTCGCGTCAGTCAGGCCGCTGGCCGCGAGATCCTGGGCCGTGATGGCTTCGGCAAGTGCCGCGTCAGCATCAGCGGCGCTAGAAGGCGTCACATCAAGGTTGCCGTTGAACTCAGCCTTGATGTTCTCGCCTTCGAGGGTGACGGGAATCGACTGCGTGTAAGTGAGAATGTCGCCGGGGACGATCTGGTCAGAACCGGGGTTGAACGCCACCGGCTCGGTCGCTGTGCCGGATCCGTCGCCTTCGTGGCTGATCTCCCAGCCACCACCGGCGGGGGTGCCGAGGTCGAGAGTTCCAGAGGAGATGACTCCGTCGCCGCCTTCTGCTTCGTCGGTCCAGAACGAGACGGTGCTGGCACCGCCGACGAGGAGAGCGACGCCGATGCCGCCTGCGATGAGTGCCTTCGTTGATTTCTTCACGTGTGCTCCTGTGTGTACGGGAGGGGTGGTTGTCGACGCGTGAAGTCATCAAATAGTCACTTACCGAACTTCACCTGCGCCATGGTGCACATATTCAGCATCCATGAATGATGGTAGCCGTGAAAGTTACAACAGGCAATGTAAATTGTGCGAAAAAGGAGTGACCTTGACCGCAGAGTTCATTGTTTGATACCGGGGTCAGATGAAGGGCGTTTCGTCCGTCGATGCTCGATGAAGCTGCGGATCAACATGATGACTGCGTAGCCGATGAGGCAGACTCCGACGATCGTGGCGATGGTTTGTCGGCTGCCCATCGGCACTAACTGGCCGAGGTATCCGACGTAGGGAATGTGGTAAGTGACGACTCCTCGGATCTGTTGGGGGCGGACAGGGAGGGGATCTTCGGCGTTGTTCGCATCTCCCTGGGTCCGATAGCGAGTTTTGCCTTCGACGACATCCACCGCCACGACGCGGTGTGTCACTGTCAGAGGCTCTCCGGACTTCAGCTGATAGGTCACGACATCGCCGAATGCGACCTCGCCGGCTTCGGCATGCTTGGACACGACGATCGAGCCGGTCGGAATGGTCGGCTCCATCGATCCGGAGATCACCGTGAACGGCTCTGCTCCGATGATTTTCGGCACCACAACCGTGACCACGATGATGAGCGCGAAGATGCCGGCCAGTGTCCACGCGACCACCTGAAGGACGATGCCCAATCGGCGCTTCCAGGGGGAGCGGGAGTCCGCGAATTCTTCTTCACGGCGCTGTCGACGGCTGACCGGCGGCGGATCGACCTCCGGCGACCGGGCGTCATCAGAAAAATTCTCGGACATGCTTCCAGTCTGCCATTTTGTGACAGCCGATGTTGTCAGGATCGGTGATACTGAAATTCGCCGTCGAGGACATGTTAGAGCTCAGCTGTTAACTTTCGACATCTCAGACATGCTCGCTCTGTCACCGCTTCAGCGCCTGCCCCCACGACAGCTTCGGACCCGACTTCAGGATCGAGCGCTCGAAGATCCTTGTGGCCAGCAGAAGGGCGAGCAACGTGGTGACGATGAGGATGAGCAGGGACACCAGCGGTTCCCACCATTCGATGGTGCCGAGGAAGACGCGCATCGGCACGGCCACCGCCGCCGAGAACGGGATGTAAGACAGCACCGCCATGACCGTTTCATTCGACGAGAAGATGATGACGCCCATATACGGCAGGAAGATGAGCATCATGATCGGCGTGCTCGTCGAGGGCAGATCCTCGGTGCGCGAGACCATCGAGGCGGCGGCCGCGTAGAGCGCGGCGACCATGACGAAGCCGACGATGAAGAGCGGGATGAACCAAGCGATCGGTTCGGCAACCTTGCCCAACACCATGTCGTTTCCGCTGATGGCGGCGCCCGCAAGGACCGCGAGGGCGGTGAGCCCGATCTGCGCGAAGGCGAGGATCGTGCACGCGATGACCTTGCCGAACATGAGCACCCGCGCCGAGGTGGATGCGAGCAGGATCTCGACGATCCGTGACTGCTTCTCCTCCACCACGGACGAGGCGATCGTGTTTCCGAACGTCATCGCCGCCATGAAGAACACGAGCCCGAGCCCGAGCCCGATGAAGTAGGTGAGCACCGGGTCCGGGGCATCCGGGTCGAGCAGCTCCACCTCGGGGGTGAGGCTGAGTGAGCCGATGAGCGACTCCGGAGCCGACCGCAGCGACAGGACGGCAACCCCGGTCGGCGAATCCTCTGACTCGACGACTGCAGCTTCGACCTTCTCGGAGTTGATGAGGGCTTTCGCCTCGTCGACATCAGCGACGGCGACGGGTTCGACATCGTCGATCCCTTCGATGGCTTTCGCCCCCGCCGAGGTGACCGCCACCTCGTCCGTGGAGGAGAACAGTGAGGGCAGCGCCCCGGAGACCCCAACGAGGACACCGAAGAGGACGATGGACAGGATCGTCGAGACCATGAAGGCCTTCGACTTGAGACGGACCATGATCTCGCGTTCGACGACGAGCCCCATAGCGGTGGTGAAGCCGGCACGGCTCGTGGCGGTGCGGGCTGTGGGGGTGCTGTCGGCTGCGGTGGTCGTATCGGTGGTACTCATGACTGCGTGACCTCCTGGAAGAGACGGTTGAGGGCGACTTCGTGCGGAGCGAACGACGTCACCGAGGACACGGTGAGTGCGTGGCGCAGGACCGCCTCGGCGGCATCGGCATTCGGGGCGGTGAACCGGGCCCAATTGCCGTCGAGTTCGACGACGGAGATATCGGGCAGACCGCGCACCCAGCCGAGGTCCGCATCGGTATGCAGCGTCCATTCGGGCAGGCTGCGTTGGCGGCGCAGCTCCGTGGTGGTGCCGGCGGCGACGAGGCGGCCGTCATTGATGATGACGAGGTCGTCGACGAGGCGTTCGACGAGGTCGAGCTGGTGGCTGGAGAACAGGACGCGCGCCGGAGGAGGCGAACGAGGTGAGGACGTTCAGAGTGCGGTCGACGGCGACGGGGTCGAGTCCGGAGAACGGTTCGTCGAGGACGAGCGCCTGCGGGCCGTGGATGAGTGCCGCCGCGATCTGCACCTTCTGCTGGTTGCCGAGGCTGACCGATTCGAGGGTGTCGGTGGGTTCCCCCTTGAGTTCGAGCTGTTCGAGGAGGTCGAGGCCGCGCTTCTTCGCCGCCTGGCGGGTGAGGCCGTGGAAGCGGGCGAGGTAGACGAGCTGATCGATGATCGGCATCTTCGGATAGAGGCCGCGTTCTTCGGGCATATAGCCGATCGCGCCGCGGTGGTCGGCGGTGATGGGGTTGCCGTCGACGAGGACACGTCCGGAGTCCGCGGCCAGCACGCCGAGGAGGACCCGCATGGTCGTGGTCTTGCCGGAGCCGTTCGACCCGACGAAACCGGTCATCCTGCCATCGCCGATGTTGAAGCTGAGATCGTGCAACACCTGTTTGTCGCCGAAGCTGCGGTTGATGTTCTCCAAGGTGATCATGTCTCAACGCTATGCGGAGACCGGTGCCAGCGGATCAGTCTTAAGGGTGAATTCGAGCTTCTACCTGCGGGGGAGGCCGGCGGTGGGCCGGCGTCTTTGTAATTGAAAAGCTAACTACTGAGTAGTCGAAACCGAAACTACTCAGATGGTCGCGGACTACTCGAATACTGCTGAAGGGCAGGGTCTGAGCAATGAAGTTGAGGCTGCGATTCCATAGCTTGGAGGAGTTCGACCAGCTCCTCTCTCCCCATCCCCGAAATCGATCGCACTTCGTCGTGCGCGCTCAGGGACCCGAAGCGAGCTGAAACACCTTGCTCGACTTCGAAATGAGGAATGTATGACCCGGTTAGGTCTGCGCGTGCGCGCCTGGTGGGCTGCACTCACCGCTGTGCTCCTGGTTGCCGCCGGCGGTGCCATCGTGCTGCCGGCCGCTCCTGTCCAGGCGGCACCGGTGTCGATCAGCTGCGAGCCCGGCGTCGTCTATTCGGTGTCGGCCGGTGGGCAACTGCGTAAGATTACCTCTGCCGGTTCGCAGAACGTCGGTGACTATGCCACAAAGAAGGATGATCGCAACCGCGATGTGCCGGTGACTTCGTTCAATGGGCTGGGAATCGGCGAAAGTGGGTCGCCCATTTATGCATACGAACGAACAAACTCGGCACAGACTGTCGAGATTTACCGATTCGATTCTTCGACAGGGTCCTGGAAATCAACCGGAGCCAAACAAAGCCGGAGCGGTGTCCAGTTCATCGGCGGTGCGGTCGATCTGTCGACCGGCACCTTCTATTTCGGCGGGTTCAACGGCGGAGGTACGACGTTTAGCCTGTACTCTTACGATTCGTCCGACAACAGCATCTCGTTGAAGGGCACCATCGATACGAGCGCCGGCTCCGGTGGCGCGGCCAACGGTGACATCGCCTTCGATACCAACGGCAACCTCTTCATCGTCAGGGGATCTGGAACCACAACAACCGTCTTCTCAGTGACTTCGGCCAACTTGGCGAAGGCAAACGGCGGCACCATCTCCTCGTCGAAGTCCGCGGGCTTCACGACGAACTCCAATGTGAATGGCGTGTCCTTCGACGCCGCCGGCAAGGCGTATCTCGGCACCGGCGACACCATCACGAGCTACGACATGCCCAACTGGTCGAACAAGCATTCGTTCGCCAGCGGATCTTGGTCGAGCACCGACCTCGCGTCGTGCTCCTCGCCGGCGACCATCACTCTTCAGAAGGACGTGCAGGGCGGGCGTGCGAAATCGAGCGATCAGTTCGGTCTCTCCCTTAAGCAGGGCAGCACGGAACTCGGTGCCACCACAACCACTGGGACTCAGGCCGGGATCCAGGACGAGATCGTCGGACCACTGCCCGCCAAGCGCGGCGCCGAGATTGTCTTCTCCGAATCCGCTGCCACAGGTGCCGACCTGGGCAACTACGCCAGCACCTATTCGTGCGCCGTCGATGGCAAGGCACTTTCGGGTTCCGCCGGTACCGGAACCTCGGGCACGGTGACCATTCCCACCACCGGTGACGCCGTGGTCTGCACGATTACGAATGCTCCACTGACCGCCAATGTCTCGATCCATAAGGACGTCGTCGACGAGAACGGTGAGAACAAGAAGCCGGGCAAGGATTGGACAGTTGGCGCGAAAGCGACGGCCACCACTGACTCGGTGACCTCAAACCCCACCGCTGCCACACAGAAGACCAACTCTAACGGCGACGCGAAGTGGGGACTGAAGTTCTCGAAAACCACCGGCCGGGCCACGGTTGCGATCTCCGAAACCCAGCAGGACGGCTTCGAGTTCAAGAGCGGCTCCTGCGAGATCACCCATCTCGACGGGTCGAAGGACACGAAGAAGCTCACCAGCGACAAGAGCACCGATCTCACCGGAATCAAGCCGGGCGACAACGTCGACTGCGCCTACGTCAACAAGGTCAGCGACACCGCGCTGACCCTGGTGAAGAAGGTCGACAACAAGGCCGCCGCCGGCACCGCCAAGGACACCGACTGGACACTCAAGGCAGCCGGTGACACCGCCTCAGGAAACAAGACGATCGAAGGCAAGACCGGATCGACCGAAGTCACGAAGGCTAAGGTCAAGGCCGGCAAGTACTCACTGTCCGAGGCGGGTACTCCGAAGGGCTACGAGGCCTCCGACTGGGTGTGCAAGCCGACCTCCGGCTCCGGAGTCGTCACCTCTGACAAGAGCTCCGTGACCCTGAAGTCCGGTGACGACGTCACCTGCACCATCACGAACACCGCGAAGACCGGCGCCGTGACCTGGGGCAAGACCGACGAATCCGGCAACGCACTCAAGGGATCGGTGTGGACCCTCACCGGACCCGACGGATCCGAACTGACCATCGAGGACTGCGCAGCCGCCTCGGCGAGTGAATGCAACGGTCAGGACAAGGACCCGGTGGCAGGGAAATTCTCGGTCACCGGCCTCAAATGGGGCGACTACACGCTGACGGAGAAGAAGGCCCCGGCAGGATACATCCTCGACGACACCCCACACACGTTCACGGTCTCAGGGTCCGAGCTCGACAAGAAGCTTGGGTCGTACACCAACGAGCAGAAGCCCCAGGTGGCGCTGCCACTCACGGGTGGAACCGGAAGCCAGATCTACCTCATCGGCGGAGCAGCACTGCTCGCAGCCGCCGGTGCCATCGCACTTCTCAAGGGCCTGCGCCGCAGGAACCGGAAGCACTGAAAGGGAAACAATGAAAGTTAAGAAAATGGGTCTTCTGCGGCGTCTGACCGCGGTGGCCGCGATCGCCTCGCTGAGCGTGCTCGGCCTGGCCGGCACGGCGCAGGCCGACAGCAACGTGGGCAACATCGACACCGGAAAGACCGGCTCGATCATCGTCCACAAGTACGACGGCGCCTATGGCACCGACGGCGGTGACGGATCGGTGAAGACCGACACCTCGAACCTCGGCAAGCCACTCGACGGTGCTGAGTTCACGGTCAAGCAGGTCACGGCCAAGGACGGCCAGACCATCGACCTCAAGACCCCCGAAGGCTGGGACCTCATCAGCGGTCTCAAGGCCTCCGATGTCAAGGGTGGAGGATTCTCGCTGGGCAACGGTGTTTCGAAGACCACCGCGAACGGCGGACTTGCGACCTTCGGCGGACTGCCGCTGGGCCTCTACCTCGTGGAAGAGACCAAGGCTCCGACGAACGCGACGTCGACGACCGACCCGTTCCTCGTCACCCTGCCGTTAGCACAGTCGAACGGCAAGTGGCTTTACGACGTCAACGTCTACCCGAAGAACTCGGTGAACAACACGGAACCGACCAAGGAGGTCTCGAACCCCTCGGCGCCCGTCCTCGGTGAGACCGTCGACTGGACGATCACCGCACCGATTCCGGCCGCGAACAACGGCATCAAGAAGTTCTCGATCGTCGACCAGCTCGACCCACGTCTGAGCTTCGTCTCAGCCAAGGTCGCCGGCTTCACCGCAGGCACCGACTACACGATCGATGAAGCTGGTCAGAAGATCACCATCAACTTCACCGCAGCCGGCATCGGCAAGCTCGAGACCGGGCAGAAGGTCGTTGCAACCGTCACGACGAAGGTCACCTCGCAGGGCGACGGCACCATCGAGAACACCGCGCTGGTCAACACCAACGACTCGTCCGTCGAAACCCCGGCAGTGAGCACCAACTGGGGCTCGCTACAGATCATCAAGCACGTCGCCGGCGACAAAGCGCGCACCCTGGCTGGCGCCGAGTTCGACATCTTCTCTGACAAGGACGGACAGAACAAGGTCGCCTCGGTGAAGACCGCAGCTGACGGCACTGTTTCGATCACCCTGTGGGTCGGCAACAACGATGTCACCGAGAAGAAGTACTGGGTCAAGGAGACGAAGGCTCCGACCGGCTACATCCTCGACGAGAGCATCAATGAAGTCACCGTGAAGGCCGGCGAGACCGCTGCCGCAGTCAAGTACGAATTCGCCAACACCCAGCAGGGCCACCCCGACCTGCCGCTGACCGGTGCTGACGGCAAACTGCTCGCGATGATCGCCGGAATCGGCCTCATGCTCATCGCCGGTGGTGCAGGCATCGTCGCAGCCAACCGCCGTAAGAACCAGGTGTGACCCACTCACCTGTCGGCAGGCAGCCCACCCAGACTGCCGTGCCGGGCACGTCCACGCGGCGTCCGTCCACCGACGGGCGCCGCTGGCGCGTGCCTGTTCTCTCCCTCGTCATCGCGCTCATCGCCCTGACCGGTCTGGGCATCTGGACCTACCCGAGTGCGGCAGCGTGGTTCTCTCAGCTCGACCAGGCGAAGATCGTCGACAACGCAGCCGGGGTGACCGAAGGCGACAAGGCCGAGAACGCTCGTCAGATCGCGCTCGCCCACAAGTACAACCGGGCCCTCGAGTCGGGTGCGCAGCTGGAATCGCACCACCGTCTGCCGTCCGGGAAAGGCATCTCGTCCGCTGGTGCTCCGGCGTATGAGGATGTGCTCGACGACGGCGGACCCGGAGTGATGACGCGTCTGCGCATCCCTTCCATCGACCTCGACCTGCCCGTCTACCACGGCACGGACGACGACACTCTGCTCAAAGGGCTCGGCCACCTCGAGGGCACGAGCCTGCCCGTCGGCGGAGACGGCACCCACTCGGTCATCACCGGCCACCGCGGACTCGCCGAGGCGACCATGTTCACCAACCTCGACAAGGTCGGCAAAGGCGACCGTTTCACACTGACGACCTTCGGCCAGGTGCTCAGCTACCAGGTGGTGCGCACCCAGGTCGTCGACCCCGACGAAACCGAATCCCTGGGCACGATCTCCGACCGCGACCTCGTCACCCTCGTCACCTGCACGCCTCTGGGCATCAACTCCCAGCGGATCCTCGTCACCGCCGAACGCGTCTACCCGACCCCGGCCGCCGACCAGGAATCAGGGCTCGCCGAATCCGATCTGCCCGGGTTCCCCTGGTGGATCGTCATCATGGCCGCAGGCCTCGTGGCCGCGGGAATCTACGTCTGGTGGTCCGGGCGTCCGGTGCGCTCGAAGGGTGAGAAGGCAGAGACCGATACCCCCGCCGAGGCGGCCGAGCAGTCCCGTACGAAGAGGGCTAAGCCCGCGCGCGGCCCGCGGCATTGATCCGTCCGGTGTCGCGGAGCTTGAGCATCTGCGTCGGGATATCGCGGCGACGTTCGGCACCGAGCTTCGCGCGCGCCTGTAGCACATGCGATTCGACCGTGCGCACAGACAGGACGAGACGCTGACTGATCTGCACATTCGTCAGGCCTTCAGCGACGAGCCGGCACACCTCGAGCTCTCGTTCGGTCAGAGTGACGGAAGGAGCTGCGGCATCGGAGATCGCAGTGTCCTCGCGCGGCTGCGGATCTTCCGGAGGCGTGACCGCTCGCTGGCGCAAAGCACCGAGCCCCTCACCGGCTACCCGTGCGCGGGAACTGAGACGCTGAGAGAGGAACAGCGCCCTGGCTTCGGCGAAGGCATGGCGGGCGGCACCCCGGTAGCCGACGGACCGCAGTTCCAGACCTGCGGCCAGGAGCGCCTCGGCGTCCTCAGCGGCCGAGGCCTCGAGATGTCGACGTGCGGCACGCGGTCCGGGCAGATTCAGGTCGGCGGATTCGTCCGGAAGACTCTGGACCGCCTCGACGGCGGTGATGGTGCCGTCGAGGACTCGCGCATGAGCGAACACGGTATGCATCCACGCAGGCGTCGGGCCGGGATTCGACGCACCAGGACCCAGCAGGAAGGCGGCCAAGCCATCGTGGAAGCGATAGCCTTGCGTCGGAATCGAGCCATCGCCCGACCTCGGGCGATAGTACGGCGCATTGCTGCGTTGCCACCGTCCGAGGGTGTCGCGCAATCCCCATCCCACCGCCAGCAGTGCTGGGGTGACAGTGGCTGCGACGGCCTCATAGTCCCGTGCGGCCAGATCGGTCTCTCCGTCGAGCAGGCGTTGGATGCCGATGCACCAGGATGCTGTCGCATTCAGCTGCCAGCCGCTGTGAGTGGAGGCTCCGCTGGCCGCCTCGAGCAGTTTGCGGGTGATGAGTTCCGATCGCTGTGGTTCGATTCCGGCCAACAGGCAATTCACCGTCGCTCCGACCATGAAGTACCAGGCCATGGTGTAGGTGAAGCCCGTGAGTGACGTGGGGCTGGCGCCGGTGAGTTCGACGTGGTATTCGTACCCTTCCTTGGCTGCGGCTGCGAGCGCCTCGGCATTGTCGGTCTTGAGGTGATACTGGCACAGAGCCGCATATGCAGCGAAGCGCAGGGAATGCGGAGACAACGGTGAATCGACGACCGCGCGTGCGTCCTCGACACGAGTCATCCCGCTGCCGGCGAACGAAGTGACGAGATTCGCGATTCCGGGAATGACCGGGTCCAATGCGTTTCGCAGGTGGTCCTTCCACCAGCGGGGCAATTCCGGTTCTCCCGCGAGCGTCGCGGCCGAGGTGAACAGCAGCTCGAACCAAACCGGTTCGCGTTCGAAACCAGGCGGGCAGTGCTCGAGACCGGTTCTGACGAGTTCGACGGCACCGGTCCGATCGCCGCTCAGCAGTCGAGCTGTGATCGTCTGCAGCTTCCATTCGAGGCGCATCGGCGCATCATTTCCGGTCGGTCCTTCGACCATGTGGAGCATGATCGAAGCTTCCGTCGGATCGCCGAGGCGGTTAAGCGTGCGCGCCGCTTTCAGCAGGAGCGATACATCGGAGCGGTCGATCTCGCGGCCCTCGCCGATGACCTGGCGTGCCAGAGCGATCTCTGCGGCATCACCGACCGGGTAGCCGGCCTTCCACAGAACTGCGAGACGGCGATTGAACTGCTCCTCGTCCGTGGAATCGGCTTCTCCGATGAACTGGTTGCCCATGGCATCGATGTGCAGCGGCGAGACAGCCACGGACAGCTGGCCACTGACCTCGAACTCTCGGGCCAGACGCAGGTCGATGAGTCGGGACACCACCGCATCCCCGAAGAGCTGTTTGGCCGTTCGAGTGGGCATGGGGCTGAGATCACCGAGGCGGCGGGCAGCGATGAGTGTGGTTTCCCGCATCCGCGGATACAGCGGAGCAAGGCGCGAGAGCACGCGTGTGCCGAAGAATGGAGCCCCGAAACTGGCATGCGGGTAGTGACGGGGCACCCGATCGGGATCCTCCTCCGCCCAGGCGACGAGATCTGCCGCGACCAACGGCCTGCCGCCGCACAACGCCGCCAGCGTGCGCAGCTGCAGGTCATCGAGCGGAGCCGTTGCAGACAGACCCGCGACCAGGGCCATGGTTTCGCTGCCGGTGAGTGGTGCCAGGTCGATGCGATCGATTTCCCCGGCGCTCCAACTCAAGGCGATCTGTTTGAGCACACTGTTGCCGCCCTGGTGAACCGCACGCAGAAAATCCCCATCGACGAGGTAGGCGATCGGTACTCGCGAGACGTGGAGGGCCTGGTCGACCACGGATGCGGTGTCGTCCGTGAGCAGGTGAGCCCCGCTCATGATCCTCGGTCCGCCGCCGAGCCTGCTGGCGCCGACGAACTCCGCGACCTCCTCGGCGGAGGTGTGCGCACCGACCCGCAGCAGAGTCTGACCGGGACGACCAAGAGCAACGGCCAGCGAACGTCCGAAATCCAGGGCACCGTCGCCGGTCAGACAGGCCACGATGACGGAGCGACCGGAGCGGAGCAGATCGAGGATCTGGTTCGATTCTCGGCTGCGCGTCGGCGCCAGATGCACGAGGCGGTCATAGGCGGGGTCGACGGGGACGAAACTGTCCACACTGTGCATGGGGGTGCAGCCTTTCCGGTCTGCGAAACGGGGCAGCCGTGCGGGCCGCAGTCCTGTTCGCCGGGGGTGACCGTGAATGGGAGGGTGGGTATCCGTGGGGAGGGACGAGTCGCTTTTCGGGACTCGACGTGAACAACATTACTCCCGTTGTCGATGGGGGAGAATTCTTTGCCCGAAATTGTTATGCGCTGCCTGCGGCGAAAGGGACGATCGCCTCGCCGAGGCGGCTGACTCAGACCACCTCATCGCATTCGGTCCTGCTGACCGATGGCTATGACTCCGTTCTCGTACGCCCAGATGACCGCGTGGATGCGATCGCGGATGCCGAGCTTCGACAGCAGATTCGACACGTGGGTCTTCACGGTCGCTTCGCCGACGAAGAGGCCGTCGGCGATCTCGGAATTGCTGGCCCCGGTCGCGATCAGCCGCAGCACCTCGAGCTCACGGTCGGTGAGCTGCGCGAGTTCGGGCGCGCTCGGTGCCGCCGGTTCCGGGGTGGACACGGAGCGTTCGATGACTCGGCGGGTGACCTCGGGGGAGAGCAGTCCGTCTCCGGCGGCCAGGACGGTGACTGCGTCGATGAGCTGTTCGGCCTCGGCAGTCTTGAGGAGGAATCCGCTGGCGCCTGCGGCGAGAGCCCGGAATAGGAAGTCGTCGCGGTCGAAGGTGGTGAGCATGAGGACGGCTCCGGCAGCGCCGCGGCGGACGATCTCCTCTGTCGCTTCGAGCCCGTCCAGGACCGGCATCTGCACATCCATACAGATGACATCCGGGGACAGTTCGAGTGCCTTGTCGATGGCGATCTTCCCATTCTCGGCCTCGCCGACGACGGCGATGCCGACCTCGCTTTCGAGGATCGTGCGGAAGCCGGTGCGAACCATGGACTGGTCGTCGACGAGGAGGACTCGGATCATGCGGATGCCTTCGCTGGAGTATCGGGGGACGAGTGATCTGCAGTGCTGCGCGGATAGGGGATGCGGGCGCGCACGATCCATCCACCGCGGGACTTCGGGCCGGCTTCGAGGCTTCCGCCGAGAGCGGTCATGCGTTCCCTCATGCCGACGATGCCGAGGCCGAGCCCTTCGCTCACGGGGCGCCCCTCGGTGACAGATCGGGAATCTGTGGACTGCGCCGGCGCGGTCGCACCTGCCGGGCGGGAATCGCTGATCTCGACCTCAAGATCAGTGCTGCCATAACGCAGCCGCACAGCCACCTCGGCGCCGGTGCCCGCGTAGCGGGAACAGTTGGTGAGGGATTCCTGGATGACACGATAGATCGACATCTCGGTGATCGGAGTGAGCGGGCGAGGGTTCCCGATCGTTGCGTACTCGACGGTTTGGTCGAATCGTCGGGCCGATTCGATGAGTTCCGGAAGGTCGCCGAGGCTGGGGTTGCCTTTCGTCGATGCCGCAGCTGCGCTGTCGACCGTACAGTCGCCGGCCGCGGCCGTTTCGTCCGCTGTGGCGGCGCTGTCGGTCGCGGAGTCCGTATCGCGCAGCGTATAGACGAGGGCGCGGAGTTCGTCGACGGTCTCGCGAGTCGAGGATTCGATGACCCTGAGCGATTCTTTGGCTTTGTCGGGGTTCTTCTCGAGACTGCGGCGTGCGGCTGCGGCGTGGATGCCGACTCCGGCGATGTGGTGGGCGACCCCATCGTGGAGTTCGCGGGCGATGCGCACCCGTTCGAGATCGAGAGCCTGCCGGGTCAGCTGCTTCTCCTGTGCACGGACTTCGTCATTGGCGGCTCGGAGATCGGCCATGAGTCTGCGTTGCTTCCATGCCCTGTTGCCGAAGACCCACGCTCCACCGAAGAAGGCGACATTCGTCAAGAAGGACACCCCGCCCGAAGCCGCGAACTGCAGGACGGTGAAGTCCCCGAGCGTCCGGAACAGGACAGTCAGCGACACCGTGAAGAGGACCGCCATACCGATGCACAGCAGCAGACGCGACCAGAAGGCCACTCGTCGACTGCGCTGCCACGGACCGATCGAATAGATTCCCAGGAACAGGATGATCTGCGAGACACCGATCTCCATGGCACTGTTGACCAGCGCCACCGAATAGACGAGGCAGATGACGGTAGCGCTCTGACTCGGATAACGGCGGCGATAGAGCAGAGGGACCGTGAGAAGCACTGACGCAAGGGCGCACGCCCACAAGGGGGCTTCGAGGACCTGAATGCTGGAGGCGCTGTAGAGCACGGCGAAGAGCACCGAGGACACGGACAAGGCAACGACGATGTAGACATCGCCCTTGGTGGTTCGTGTGGATGACTCGTTCTCCGTCATCCTTCCAGCTTAGACAGTTGTCGGGTCAGTCGGCATCCGCCTCAGTGAGGAGTTCGCGGGTCCCCTCTCCCACTGGTGGTGGAGGTGCGGGTCGGAACAGATCCTGGAGGCGGCACGATCCATGACTGTCGGTGAGACCCGCTCAGTCCTTCTGCGCGACGATGACTGCCAAGTCCCGGTGCTGCCAGTGCACGCGGGTGGACAGCCCCACCTCGGCGAGCCAGGTCAGCTGTTCAGCGAGCGAGCTGGGAGTGTCGTCGATCCAGTCGATCGGTGTGACGACGTCCGCCGGATCGGCGGGCACGATGAGGTCACCGAGGACGAACCTCCCGCCGGAATCGAGCACCGCCGCGATGCGGGCGAAGAGGTCGGCCTTGCCGGGGCCGTCGAGATGATGGACGGAGAGCGTCGACATGACCAGGTCGAACGGCCCTTTCGGCAATGATTCTTCGAGGCGGCCCAGCTGCAACCGGGTGCGTTCCGGGTCAAGGGTCGACTCGGCAGCGGAGAGCATCTCGGAACTCGCGTCGATGCCGAGCAGCTCGGCCTCCGGGAGTGCCTCGAGGACGCGCTGTGCTGTCAGTCCACTGCCGACGCCCAGATCGAGGATTGACCTCGGTGCCCCGGTGGCCGCCGCAGCTGCCACCTCGGTCTGCAGGCGCGGGTAATCGGGGATCTCCTCGGCCATGAGCGCCAGGTAGGTCTCCGGATCCCACTCGAAATCGGACATGTCAGCTCCTTCGCCGGTGCGACGAAGCCTACTCCTCGCGGCCCTACAGGTCGATGGCGACGATCGGATCCGTGGTCGGCTGCTTCGAGCCGCCCTCGGGTTCGACGGTGATGCCGAAGACGCTGCCGGCGGAGAACTTCTCCCCGGCGATGGTCACCGGCTCGCCCGACATAAGACCGGCGCTCTCCGGGCCGTCGGCACCGATGACCCACATCTGCATCGACTTTCCGGCCGGAGGCTGTCCGATGTCTTTGGGACTGAGACGGATGAGCTGCTCGCTCTCGGAGGAGAACACGGTGACGGTGCCGCCTTCCGGCATATCCGCGGTGTTCGTCTGCAGATCGCTGGCCTCCATGAGACGAGCGGAATCATCCAGCTGCTGCTGAGTCGCGGCCAGGTCCTCTTCCAGCTCGTTCTGCCGCTGATTCTGCTGCCAGACGGTCGCACCGAGACCTGCGGCGACGACGATCGCCGCCGCGGCCGCCACCCAGGGCAGCCAGGGACCGCGGCCGGACCGCAGCTCATCGCTGTCCTCAGCGCGCGCGTTGGATCGGCGGGTCTCCCGATGCTCGCTGAGCGATGTCGGTGCGGTCAGTGCATCCCTGTCGGCATCCGCAGCAACCGCGGAGGTCTCAGGCTCGGCAACGGGGGACGTTTCCTGTTGCGACTCCTGCTGGTGGCTCTCAGGGATCGACAGAATCGCCTCTCGAGTCACCGAGCTGACCTCGACCGGCTCATCGGATTCGGCTGCTTCGGCCATCACGTCGGCATAGGCGGCGACTTCGGCGCGGAAGTCGGCGTCGGTATCGGCCAGCGCCTGAGCCTCGGTGAGTTCTGAGTCGCTGAGCCCGCCGAGGGCCAGCCCGGCAGCCAGATAGTCACGATCTGCGCTCATCGGCTTGCCTCCAACTCTTCTCGCAGCTTCTTCATTCCGTCCCTGATCCGTGACTTGATGGTACCCAGTGGCACCTGGAGATTCTCAGAGATCTGGGTGTGGGTCATGCCTTGGTAGAAGGCCATGACGATCGGTTCGGCCTGCTCATCCGGGAGGATCCGCAGAGCCGAGACGGTCCGGTCCGACTCTGCACGGGCGATGACGGTCTGCTCCACCTGGTCGCCTGCTTCGGCGGTGGCACGGAGCCCGTCCGCGTAGTCTCTGTCCTGTTGAGCCTGGACGCTGCGCACACAGTCGATGGCTCGCCTGCGGCACAGGGTGATCAGCCACGCCCGTCCGCTGCCGCGCCCCGGGTCGAAGCCCGAACACCGGGTCCAGACTTCGGTGAAGCAGTCCTGGAGGACCTCCTCGGCCAGTGTTCGGCTCTTGACGATCCGGACGATCACGGCCATGAGGATGCGCGAATGAGTGGTGAACAGTTCTTCGAATGCGGACCGGTCACCCTCGGCGATGCGGATCAGCAGGGCACCGCCGGGATCGGCGGAATCCGCCGGCTGGTGATCAGAACTCATTGCCCAATCATGCCATGCATGCAGAAGCCGATCACACCCTTCCCAGGTGAGCGAGTCGAGCGGGGTGGGCGCAGTGGTGTGGGCGTGTGCTGCCGAAACGGTCAGTCGACGTTCGTCTGAAGCCGCCCGGACCGGCGAGGAACCGAAAGCGGCCGGGAGCCGATCCTGTTGCTGCTGATCGGTTCCCGGCCACTGCATCGTGGTGTTCTCTCGCTGTGGACTCTCCGGTCACTTCTTCGGCATCATCACGGAGTCGACCATGTAGACCGTGGCGTTGGAGGTCTTGACTCCGCCGCAGACCAGTCCGGCATCGTCGAACTTCATGTCCTCGCCCTCACCGGAGATCTTGACCTTCGAACCCTCGACGGTCTCGTGCTCACCGGCGATCTCATCGGGAGAGAGCTGACCGGGGATGACGTGGTAGGTCAGCACCTTCGTCAGCTGATCCGAATCCTTGGCCAGGGCGTCGAGGTCGTCCTTCGGCACATCGGCGAAGGCGTCGTCGACCGGGGCGATGACCGTGAACTCGTCGCCGTTGAGGGTGTCGACGAGGTCGACATCGGGATTGAGCTTGCCCGAGACAGCCTTGGTCAGGGTCGTGAGCATCGGGTTGTTCGAGGCGGCGGTGGCGACAGGATCCTGACCCATGCCCTCGACAGATCCGGCACCGTCGGGGTTCGCCTCCGCGTAGGTCGAGCAGCCCTTGCCGACGAGGTCGGAATCGGCCATCGAGGAGTCGCCGGACTCGTCGGGCATCTCGGACTCGCCCGTGTCAGCGGGCTGAGATTCGGAGCTGCCCGATTCCGAACCGGACTCCTCCCCGCCGGAACCGGAATCCATTCCGCAGCCGCTCAGAGCCAGAAGGCCGATGGCGCCGGCCGAGAGGATGGTGGCGGTGCGTGTGCGAAGCAGTGTCTTCATTGTTCTTCTCCTTTAAACAGTGATGCGGATGAACCCACAGCTGTGAAGTGGTCTCCATTGCTCGCTGTGTACTGGGTATTCGGTGTGGTGTCGGGTTCGGATGGGTGGATGGGGAAGAAATCTTAAGATTTCCTTCGCCGAGGCGGCCGCGGAGGGACCGTCATTCGACGCGGAATTGGATGTGGTGATGCCCGGTGGCCGAGTTCGGGATGGAATCCCGACGTTTCGCTGTCTGCACTGTGCCGTCCTTGTCCGTTGCGCGCACGGTGAGGGTATGTGAGCCCGCGGCCACCTCGGCGAATTCGGCCCTCCACTGTCGCCAAGTGTCGACCGTGACCTCCTCGGCCAGATCCGCCTGCGTCCATTCGCCGTCGTCGAGTTTGACCTCGACGCGCTCGATCCCTGAATGCTGCGCCCAGGCGGTGCCGCCGGCCCGGAGGTCCCCGGCAGCGACCTTGGCCAAGGGCCCCGGCACCTCGATGCGGGAAGCGACGAGGATGGGGGCCTTCTCGTCCCACCCGCGGTCGGTCCAATAGGCGGTCTTCTCATCGAAGCGGGTGACCTCGAGTTCGGTCACCCATTTCGTTGCGGAGACGAAACCGTAGAGTCCGGGAACAACGAGGCGGGCGGGGAAGCCATGGATCGGGGTGAGTGGTTCGCCGTTCATTCCCACCGCCAACAGGGCGGCGCGGTCATCGGTCAGCGCACCGAGTGGGGTCGAGGCGGTGAATCCGTCGAAGGAGTGAGAGAGAACCATATCGGCTTGCGAGTTCGGGCGTGCTCGGGCGAGCAGGTCGCGCACGGGATATCCGAGCCAGGTCGCATTGCCGACGAGGTCCCCGCCGACGGGATTGGACACACAGGTGAGAGTGATGTGGTGTTCTTCCAACGGCAGGCCGAGGACGTTATCCATCGTCAGGGTCACCTCCTCCTCGACCATGCCGTGGATGCGCAGGGACCACTGTTCCGGGTCGATGACCGGTGGTGAGAGCACCGTGTCGATGCGGTAGAAGTCCTTCGCCTCGGTGACGAAGGGGGCTGTGCCGTCGACGTCGGTGCTCGCGGCCGCCGGGATCGCTGCCGCCTTCTTCGCGGGGGTGGGGAGAACCAGTTTGGCGATTGCGGCTCCGGCGTCCTGTGTCAGCGAGACAACGGTCTGGCCAGCGGCAATGGTGACGGCTCCGATGGCGCCGACGGCTCCGGCGAGGCCGAAGAAGCGGCGGCGGCTGAGCGGATCCGAAGTTCGTGAAGGATCCGACGTCCGTGAACCGGGCGCGATACTGCGCGCGGTATCGGCACGGTCGGCCGCCTCGGCGGGGGTTTCAGGTACCCCGAGGTGCAGCAGCACGACGAAGACGGCAACTCCCGCCGCGATGCCGATGAGCGTGGGAATGATGTCGAGGACGCCCGCCTCGGGGCGCAGGATGATGACGACGGCGGGTACGAGACCGGCGACGATCAGCAGCGCCGTGGCCAGACGCCGGCGGGAGGCGGCCAGGGCTCCGATGAGCCCGGCGAGAACGAGCGCCCCGAGCCCGGTGGAGAGGACGAGGACCAGTTTGTCGTTGTCGCCGAAGAGGGCGATGACGGGTTTGATCGCTGCCGGGGGAGCCAGTGGGATGATCGCCTGACCGAGGGTGAGCAGGGGTGCCGCGCTCGGGGTGAAGGCACGCGCGATGAGGTCGGCGAGGCCGAACATCATGACTGCGGCGACGATGCCTGCCGACGTGCCGCGGAAAGGGTGGGTTGCACGGGTTTTCCGATTCATAGTGATCATTCGGAGCCACCGGGGCGGCGGATGGGTCTGCGGGTTTTGTCACTGACCATTCACTGAAACGCCAGTGACCTTGTTGCGTGCCTGTCGTAGCATGGTGCAATGACTGAGAAACCCGGATACGCTCAGCCGCAGGCTCCGACCGGAGACGCGGATGAGCCGAAGAGCCCGAGTGCGCCGATCTACACCGCGAAGGTCGAGAACCTCGGCGGCACCTCTGGTGAGGTGCGCGTCGAAGACGGCCAGACCCTGCCTACGGCCCCGACCTCACGGGTCGAAGAAGGCAACAACCCGGAACAGTTCCTCGCCATGGCCTGGTCGACGTGCCTCGGCGAAACGCTCAAGGTCGTCCTCGCGGTCAATGAGATCGAAGCGCTCTCACGCGTGCGCGTCGAGGTCGAGCTGCACAACGAACCCTCCGGCAACGGCTTCTACTTCACCCCGAAGGCATTCATCTCCATCGAAGGGGTCTCGGACACCGACGCCGAGAAGTACGCTGCTCGTGCGCACGCTCGTTGCCCCATCTCCAAACTGCTGATGGGCAAGGGCGCCCCGGTGGTTGAGATCGAACCCTACAAGAACCCGGACAACTTTCAGCTCAGCTGAACTCGCCTCTCAGCTCGCCGACGAAGAGGAGGCCCCGACTGTCACGGTCGGGCCTCTTCAGTTCGCACTCGCGCTTTACCTGTCGGACTCCGCGGCAACCTCGGCGGCGATCTGCGCCAACTGCACGGCCGCCTCGGCGGGGTGGATCAGCCATCCCACATGGGACGACGCGAGTGTGCGCACCCGGTAGGGATTGTCCGGGGTGAGCGCATCGCCTTCGCGGATGAGGCGGTCCTGCATCGCGGTCGGCAGGCTTCGATCCTCGCCGAGGCGGACGAACGTGCGCGGAATCGTCCCCCACGTGCCCGCCTGCGCCCGGTGTTCGGGGCCTCCCGCGTCGAGGTTCTCATCCGGCTGGAGAGAGCCCAAGAAGATGCGGAACTCGTCATCGCCGACGTCGGCGCAGAAGAGTGCTTTCAGGCCGTCGAGGACCACCGGGTCGGCCTGGCGGAAATTGCAGCGCAGCAGACCCAGCTGCCCGGGATCACCGGCCAGGGCCCGGGCGAGAGCCGCATTGTCGACGGTCTTCATTTCAGGTTCGGCATTGTATTCGGCGGCCGGGAGGTCCACCGGTGCCCATGCGGAGACATAGACCATGTGGTCGATGAGTTCCGGATGCGCATTCGCCAAGGCGGTCAATGTGGCCCCGCCGCGGCTGTGGGCGACGATGACCACCGGTCCGTGCTCCTTGGCACGGGCGGCCGCCTCGGTGAGAGCCCGGACATTGTCCTCGACGGTCACACCCCTGATCGATCCCGGCTCCGAGGTGAACCGGGCAAGGTCCTGAGGCGCCTGATACCCGAGCGGGAAGGTGGCGGCGAAACCGTGACCCGGCAGGTCAACCGCAGCCGAGCGCACTCCGTGGAAGGCGAGTTCGGCCTGCAGCGGGGCGAAAGAGAAGGAAGTGGCGAAAGCGCCGTGGACGAGGATGAGCGTCGGCTGCGTCATCTCCTCAGCCTAGCGGCCGCCTCGGCGATGGGGAACGGGACACCAGACAAATGGCTCACTGGATGTCGAAGCGGATTACAGTGGCTGGTAGGACGCTCGGCACCGGGCCGGGCACGGAGCGACGAGGGGAGCCGAGGTGGAGATGAACTTGCAGGAGATCCTGTTCCTCGCCCTCGACCTCACCGGCACTTTCGTCTTCGCAGTCTCCGGAGTGCTGCTGGCCGCGCGACGCAATTTCGACATCACCGGCGGGTTGGTGCTGGGCACGATGACGGGCATCGGCGGAGGCATGATCCGCGATGTGCTCCTCGACCGGGTGCCCAACGCCATCGGCCAACCGATCTACCTCGCCCCGCCGGTGATTGCGACCCTGCTCATCTACATCATCGGCTCCCACATCTCCCGGGCACGGATCTGGATCGTCGCCTTCGACGCGATGGGCCTCGGCCTCTTCAGCGTCACCGGCACGACGATCGCGCTCGCCGCCGGGACGAACTATCCGGCGGCGCTGCTCATGGGTGCGCTGACCGCGTGCGGCGGCGGACTCATGCGCGATGCCGTGGCCAGTGAGGATCCGGCGATCTTCCGCGGCACCGACCTCTACCTCATCCCCGCGCTGTTCGGTTCGGGGCTGACGATCATCGCCGAGGTGACCGGACTGTTGGGTGCCATCGCCTCCCTGATCATCGCGGCCGCCGCCTTCGGCTTCCGCATGCTCGCCTGGAAGCTGCAATGGCGGGTGCCGCAGCCGATGCGGCAATGGTCGTACCGGGACACCGGGCAACGGGTGAAGAAGAAGCTGCCGTCGGTGTTCCGCAAACCGGACTGAAGGCGTGGCCTGTGGGACGGTGTCTGACCGGTTGACGTTCGCGGTGGGGGATCTGAAACACCGAGACCGGTATCAGTCGCCCGTGCTTGTGCGACGATGAAATCATGAGTGAGACACCAGCCGGACCGCCCCCGTCGGGGCCGCTTCCATTGCGCGAGGAGAAGCCGGTACCGACGTGGACGCGTGATTTTGTGCGCGTCCTCGGGGTCTCGTTGTTCGGGGCGCTGTTCTTCACCTTCTTCATCTGGCTCGCCTCGACGGGGCTGATGGTCGGCAACGACTTCGAAATCATCGAAGCGGATGCGATGTGGATGGGAATCTGTGCCGCAGGCCTCGCCTTCTTCTTCCCATTCCTGTTCATGGAGCACAAACGACCGGACGACGGGTTCCGGCGTGAGGGTCTCATCCCGATGATTCTCCTCGGCGTGGTCGGCTCCGCAGTGATCGTCACTTTGGTGGCGCTGGTCTGGCCGTTCTTCCTCGGCGAGCGGGCCGTTCCCGGAGCGGTGGCGGCGGAACTCAACGCCGATCCGGCGAGTTTCTTCCTCGTTCTGCTCTTCTTCATCGGCGGCATGGCGTGGAGTACGTGCATGATGATGCCGATGATGATCGGCGGCTACAAAGTCGCGCTGTGGCTGCTGCTGCCGTATCTCGGATTCGCCTTCCTCATCTTCTTCGCCGGTGTGCAGGTCTTCGACAATCCGCCGGGCCTGCTCGCCACGATGATCTGGGTGGCCGTGGCATTGTCCGGTCTGGCGGTGCTGTCGGTTTTGGCTGTGCTGCGGAATGTCATCGACAAGCCGAAGCCGCAGAAGACTGCGAGCGAACGCGATGCGGCCTACCAGAGGTACCTGGAGGACAGGCTCCAGCGCGGACTGACGAATGAGAACCCGTTGCCGGGCATCGACGGACCTCAGCCGCCTCATCAAGGCCCGAGGCGGTGAGCGTTCACCGGTGACTCATCGGTATAGACGCGGCCATCCCCACCTGGAAAGATGAACGCATGAGTGAGCCGACGAGCAACTGGACGACCGCCCCCGCCCCACTTCTGCGCGCCGGGGAGGGATTCCGCCTCGGCGAGGTCGATCCCGAATCCACTCCCGGCTACGACGGGGACAAGAAGAGCGGGAAGAAGGACCTCGAGGCGCTGTCCGCTGAACTGGGCGACCTGCAGGAGCGTCTGTTCGCCGCCCATCACGATGACGACTCCGGCCCTGCTGTCCTCCTCGTCCTGCAAGCCATGGACACAGCCGGCAAAGGCGGAATCGTCCGACACGTCGTCGGTGCCGTCGATCCGCAGGGCGTCGAACTCGCCGCCTTCAAGAAACCCACCGAGGAGGAACTCGCCCACGACTTCCTCTGGCGCATCCGACCGCGCGTACCCGGGCCCGGCATGATCGGAGTCTTCGACCGCTCACACTACGAGGATGTGCTCATCGGCCGCGTTCGCGAACTCGCCGACGAGACCGAGATCGAGCGCCGCTATACCGCCATCAACGACTTCGAAGCCGAACTGATCGCGGCGGGAGTCCGGATCGTCAAGGTCATGCTCCACATCTCTCCGGACGAGCAGAAAGAGCGTCTGGCCGAACGCCTCGAACGGCCGGACAAGTACTGGAAGTACAACCCGGGTGACGTCGACGAACGACTCCTGTGGCCGGATTACATGGACGCCTATCAGGTCGTTTTCGACCGCACCTCCACCGAGGCGGCACCGTGGTTCGTCGTGCCCGCGAACCGGAAATGGTACGCCAGGCTGGCCGTGCAGCGGCTGCTGCTCGATGCCCTGGTCGACATCGACCCGCAGTGGCCGGCCGCCGATTTCGACGTCGAGGTCGAGAAGAAGCGGCTCGCCGAAAGCTGAGGGTCACGTCTGTACGGAACGGCGGTCCGCCTCGGCGAAGGAACTGCCATGACGAATCGCGACGTCAGTCGCGACGGATGCTGAAGTCGACCTTCGTGGGGTGTTCGACGGTGCGGGAGACCGTGCAGTACTTGTCGTGGGAGAGCCCGACGAGGCGTTCGATGCGGGCATCGGCCTTCCGGCCCTCCTCGTCGTCGGGGAATGCGAGATCGAAGTCGAGGTGGACGTTGTCCACACGGGAGGCCCCGTCTTCGTCGATCTTGTCTGCGGTCGCGGTGACGTCGAACTTCGTCGGTTCGGTGTGACGGCTGGTCACGGTGTCGACGTCGATCGACGAGCAGCCGGCGACGGCGGCCAGGAGCAGTTCGACGGGGGTCATGAGGCCCTCGCCGCGACCGAATTCGATGCTTGCTCCGCTTGGGGCGGTGGCGCGGTAGTGGTTTTCGGCGATGCGGGTCAGTTCGATGCTGCGGATGTCTTCACTCATGCCTCAATGATGGCAGACTTGCGGAGCTGCAGGAGCGGGGTCGATCACGGTCTGGCGAAGTCGACCTCGCTCGACTCCTGGACCCGTGCCTGCCGTCCGGGACCGGATTCGAACTGCCAGTACAGGTTCGTGTGGGAGACGACCTGCTCCGGTGGGGGAGCGCCCCACTCGGTGAGATCCTCGGTGGTGTGGGCGTCGGTGACGAGGGTGACGTCGTAGCCCCGAGCGAATCCGCCATGAATGGTCGAGCGCACGCAGGCATCAGATTGGGCACCGGTGACGACGAGGTGGCCGACGTCCTTCCCGGAGAGCACCTCCTCGAAGTCCGTGTCCTCGAAGGTATTTCCGTGAGTCTTCTCGACGATGGATTCGCCGTCGGCGGGGGACAGCATGTCGACTATCTGCCATTGCGGGGAATCGATCGGCAGCTCACCGGAGCTGTGCCGGACCCAGACCACCTCGGTGCCGGTGTCCCGGGCACGCTCGACGAGATCAGAGATCGTGGAGATGACCGATTCGGAGTTCCAACTGGCTTGCATGACGCCGTTCTGGACGTCGATGACGACAAGGGCGGAGTTCGGGCGGGCGGACGTCGGCGGTTGAGCTGTGGACATATGATCCTCCTTGATCAAGGATCATTGTCCTCGCCTCGTTCCCAGCAGACAAGAGGTCGGCGCCGGCGCGTTCCCGCGGGTGTGAGAATAGGCGAGTGAGCGATTTCTCCGAGGACAACGGCGGTGCCGCCGGTCCGCGCCGTTTCAGCGTGCTTCGCAGTTGGAAGACTGCGCCCTATCTGATCGGATCGGGCACGGCGATGATGGGCGACAATATCGAGCACGTCATCACCTATTGGGTGCTGTGGCAGAAGTTCGAATCCCCGGCGCTCGTCGGATTCCAGCTCATCAGCCACTGGCTGCCCTTCCTGCTCCTGTCCGTCTATGCCGGGTCTCTGGCCGAACGCTTCGACTGCCGCCGCCTCATCCAGATCGGACAGATCATGTTCATGGTCGTGTCCCTGTGTTGGGGGATCCTCTTCCTCACGGACTCTCTGCAGTTGTGGCAGGCCTGCGTGCTGCTCGTCATCCATGGCCTGGCCGGATGTCTGTGGGGTCCGGCCGAACAGATGATGCTCCATGACTTCGTCGATCGGAAGGAGCTGCCGAGCGCTGTCCGGCTCAATGCGACGTTCCGCAGCCTCGGCATCCTCTTCGGTCCCGTCGTCGGTTCCGCTCTGCTGCTCGGGGTCGGTGCCACGTGGGGCATCTTCATCAACATCGTCTTCTATCTGCCGCTGACGATCTTCCTCATCCGCACCCCCTTCACCGGGCATCTGCGCAGCGGAGGAGTGCGCACCGCGCGGACGACTCTCATCCAGTCGCTGCGGGTGCTCATCGACGTCCGCCACAATCGCGCGATCGTCGGCATGCTGCTGCTGGCCGCGCTCGCCTCGACGACGATCGGGGCGGTGCTGCAGACGGCGATGCCGGTGTTCGGCGACATCCTCAATCCGGTCGGCGGGGACAGTGACTTCACCTATGGCGTGCTGCTCTTCGCCATGGGTGCAGGAGGGGTGCTCGGGGGCTTCGGGCTTGAGGCGACCGGGTGGATCAAGGCCGTTCCGGCTGCCGCGGCACTGGCCGCCGCGGCGATGGGCATCAGCTCTCTGTTCTTCGCCCTGACCTCGCACCTGTGGCTGGCCGTCATCATGCTCGTCATCGCCGGAGTCTCGAAGATCACCGCCGAGTCGACCGGGATGGCGATCATCCAACTCGAAGCGCCGCCGGAGATCCGCGGCCGCGTCATCGGCTCCTATGCGACATTCGGGCCGGGGATGCAGACCTTCTCCGGAGTCACCGTGGGAGTGCTCGGCACGATCGCCACAATTCCCGGAGCCGTTATCATCGGCGGCACGGTCCTGGCCATCGGAGCGGTGGCCATCGGCACCTACGCCATCACAGGAAGGCGCAACCCACATGCCCCAATTACTACCTGACGGGGGCGCAGCAACCTGGCGCCAGGTATCTGGGCCGCCGTCACCTGCTTCTGCGCGGGAATTCAGTGTGCCATCGCTCGGGTTCGCCCACGTCAAAGGCACACGACACGAGGCCCGACCGGGAGCCGCCGTCGACGTTCACGGACCGGTCGGCGATCGTGAGTTCTGCTTCGTCGATGTCGAACGACGACAGGTGCTCAAGACCGTGCAGAATCCTCGGCTCATCCGCATGACCACCTCACTCGTCGACGACATGCTGACGATCACCCTGCCCGACGGGCGCTCTACCTCTGGGGTGCCAGTCGGCTCGGGTGAGCGCCTGACCTGCAATTACTGGAAGCGGCCGGTCGACCTCGAACTCACTGACGGTCCGCATTCGGCGCTCGCCTCCGCGTGGCTGGGAAAGCCGGTGCGGCTGGCCCAAGCACATCGTGGAGACGTGATCTACGGAGCTGGCCTGTCGATCGTCACGACTGCTTCGATGAGGGAACTCGCCGATCGATCCGGTCACCACGAGCTGCTTGATGAGGCCGCCCGCTTCCGTGCCACCCTCGTCCTCGACACGGACGAACCCTTCATCGAAGAGACTTGGCGAGGCCGGGAGGTGACGGTGAACGTGCCGGACGTCGGCGCTCTGCGTGTGCGGATCGGGGATCCGATTGCGCGGTGTGCCATCCTCGATCTCGACCCGATCACTGGGGAGCGGGGCAGCAATCTGCTCAAGACGCTTGCCGCCAACCGCCCGCGAAATGAGGCGGGTGAACCGTACTTCGGCGTCAACGCCGAGGTCATCGAAACCTCTGCCGAAACCTCTGCGGCTCCGGACACCTGAGCGGTCACGTCCCAACGCAGGTGACGGCGGCCCAGACACCTGGCGCCAGGTTGCTGCGCCGCCGTCAGGTAGCAGTTAGGTGACGGCGCCGCGGACCTTGTGCGCCGGGGTGTCCCAAAGTCGGTTGTCGAGGATGTCGCGCAGGGCCTCGACGGTGTTCCACACCTCGGTGAACCCGATGTAGAGCGGAGTCAGACCGAAGCGCAGCACCTCCGGCTCACGGTAGTCGCCGATGATTCCGCGTTCGATGAGCGCGCTCATCACCGCAAACCCCTCCGGATGCCGGATCGAGACCTGAGACCCGCGATGGGCGTGCTCACGTGGGGTGACGACCTCGACCGGATGATCGGCCAAACGCTCATCGACGAGGTCGATGAACAGGTCCGACAAGGCCAGGGACTTCTCCCGGACCTGTTCCATATCCACCCGCGAGTGGATGTCGAGGCCGAGCTCTGCCACGGACATCGACAGGATTCCCTGCGTTCCGGTGAGGTAGCGGCGGATACCGTCGGCCGGCCGGTAGTCCGGGGCCATATCGAAGGGCTGCGCATGCGACCACCACCCCGACAGAGGTTGGCTGAATCGGTTCTGCAGCGCCTCGGCGACCCAGATGAATGCGGGAGACCCGGGTCCGCCGTTGAGGAACTTGTACGTGCAGCCGATCGCCATGTCCGCCCCGGTTCCGGCCAGATCGATGGGCAGAGCACCGGCCGAATGGCACAGGTCCCAGATGACCATGGCTCCGCCGGAATGGATCGCCGAGGTGGTCGTGCCCATATCGAAGAGCCGACCGGTCCGGTAGTTCACATGGGTGAGGACGACGAGGGCCACCTCGTCGGACATCGTGGTCGGGAACCCTGCGGTGACTTCCTCATCGTCGACGAGGCGGACCTCGTATCCGTCGCCGAGCTGCTCGGCCAATCCTTCGAGCATGTAGATATCGGAGGGAAAGTTCTCCCGCTGGGTGAGGATGACCCGCCGGTCCGAGGAGTCCTCGGCCTGCATCTTCAGCGCCGCCGAGGCGGCCTTGAACAGATTGATCGACGTCGTGTCCGTGACGACGGTCGACCCGGCCCCGCCGCCGACGAGCCCGGCGACCTTCTCACCCAGCTTTGCCGGCAGATCCCACCAGCCGGCGGTGTTCCATGACCCGATGAGGCCGGTGCCCCATTCGTCGGTGATGACTTCCTGGGCGCGTTCTGCGGCTCCCTTTGTGCGCGGGCCGAGAGAGTTCCCGTCGAGATAGATCGTGCCTTCCGGGAGCAGGAACTCCTCGCGGCAATCACGCAGAGGATCGTTCGCATCGCGTTGTTTGCAGTCCGCGCGGGTGATTGAACTCGGGGAGCCAGTTGAGTTCGCCGAGGTGGCTGTCCGGTCAGGGGTCGTCATCGTCGCCTTCCACGTGGTGAGGGAACCGGTGGGTTCGTCTGCATTCCAGGCTACCGCCTCAGAACTACCCGACGGCGGCCCAGCAACCTCGCGCCAGGTTGCTGGGCCGCCGTCAGGTAGCAAATAGGGAGTTTGAGGGGCCCGAGGCGGTTCAGCCTGCTTGGGCGGCGAGCACCTCGAGCACGGAATCGCCGTAGCGGTCGAGCTTCTTCAGACCCACTCCGCTGACCTGACCGAGTTCGCTGATCGTCGTCGGCTTGACCTCGACGATGCCGTAGAGCGTGGCATCGGGGAACACGACATAGGCGGGCACCCCCTGCTCCTTCGCCTGCTCTCCGCGCCAGGAGCGCAGGGCCTCGAACAGGGAGGCATCGGCGGGGTCGAGCTCGACCTCGGGGCCGCCCCGGCGACTTGATCCGGCCTTCTTGCCTCCGGACTTCTTCACCGGGTCGACGCGCAGTGAGATCTCCTCTTCTCCCCGCAGGACGGGGCCGGCCGCCTCACCGACCACGAGCACTCCGTAGTCGCCATGGGAGTCGAGGAGTCCGCGGGCGAGCACCTGGCGGATGACGGTCTTCCATTGGTTCTCGGACAGGTCGTCGCCGACGCCCCAGACGCTCAGGCTCGCATGGTCCGAGGCCCGGGAACGGTCGTTGTCGTTGCCACGCAGCACGTCGATGACCTGGCCCGAACCGAAGCGCTGCCCGCGTTCCCGGTCGAGCCGGATGACGGCCGACAGCAGCTTCTGCACGGCCACGGTCGCGTCCCAGGTCACCGGGGGTGTCATGCAGGTATCGCAGTTGCCACACGGTGCGGAATCCTCATCGAAGTACCGCAGCAGCTGCACACGTCGACAGTCGACGGTCTCGCAGAGGGCGAGCATCGAATCGAGGTGGCCCATCTGGCGGCGTTTGAACACCTGGTCGCCCTCGCCGGATTCGATGAGTCGACGTTGGGAGACGACATCGCCGAGGCCGTAGACCATCCACGCGTCCGCGGGCAGTCCGTCACGGCCGGCTCGACCGGTCTCCTGGTAGTAGCCCTCGACCGATCGAGGCAGATCGAGGTGGGCGACGAAGCGGACATCGGGTTTGTCGATGCCCATGCCGAAGGCGATCGTGGCGACCATGACGATGCCGTCCTCGCGGAGGAATCTCGCCTGGTTCTCCGCGCGTACCTCGGAAGGCAGCCCCGCGTGATAGGGCAGAGCGGTGAGGCCGCGGGCGACGAGCGCTTCGGCCAGTTGGTCGACTCCGCGCCGGGACAAGCAGTAGACGATGCCGGAATCCCCGGGGTGTTCTGTGCTGATGAAGTTGAGCAGCTGCGATCTCGCCGAGGCCTTCGGTTCGATCCGGTAGGTGATGTTGGGTCGGTCGAAGCTCGCGACGAAGTGCTCGGCGTCCTGGAGGTGGAGGCGTTCGGTGAGTTCGGCGTGGGTGGCCGGCGTGGCCGTGGCTGTCAAGGCGATGCGTGGGACATCGGGGAATCGTTCGGCCAAGACGCCGAGTCCCAGATAGTCGCTGCGGAAGTCATGTCCCCATTGGGACACGCAGTGGGCTTCGTCGATGGCGAACAGGGAGATCTGTGCCTGCTCGAGCAGTCGCATGGTCCGCGGCAGGACGAGGCGTTCGGGCGCGAGGTAGAGCAGGTCGATCTCTCCGGCGAGCAGCTGCTGTTCGACCTGTTGGGCGGTCTCGAAATCGAGGGATGAGTTGAGATAGGCCGCCCGCACGCCGAGGTTCTCCAGTGCCGCGACCTGATCGGCCATGAGTGCGATGAGCGGGGAGATGACCACGCCGGTACCAGGCCTGACCAGGGCCGGGATCTGATAGCACAGGGATTTTCCGCCGCCGGTGGGCATGAGCACGACCGCATCCCCGCCGCCGACGACCTGGTCGACGATGGCCGCCTGCTGACCCCGGAACTCCTCATAGCCGAAGACATCGTGGAGGACATCGAGGGCGGATGTCGTGGCTGCGGAGGTCATGGCTCCCACCCTAGTTCACGTCACTGACCCGAACCTCCACCGGAGACAGCCCACAGCACCCGGCAATCCCATACTTAACGGCCCGCGAACCTCCGTGCCGCGACGAGTCCAAACACGCACACCACGGCCACTGCGACGGCGAAGACGACGGTCGCATTCGCCAGCCCCACCTCGGCGGCGAGGAATCCGGCACCGATCGCCGGCACCGATATGAACACGTACGCGAGGATGAAGTACGAGGTGGTCGCCTCGGTGCGGTGCTCTGGCGCGGTCACCGCGGTGATCGCACGCATCCCGGTCATGAACACGAGCCCCTGCCCGGCACCGGCTAACGCTGCGGAGGCGATGAGCACCGGCAGCGACCCCGCCATGAGCGCGCATACGAGAGCCCCCATGCTCACGATCATGGTCACGGTCCCGCCGATGATGAGCCGACGGTCACTCAACCCGCGCAGCAGCACCTGCGCCGTCGCCGAGGCGCCGAAGAGAAGGAACACGACGGCGCCCGTGACCGCGGTCGACGTCACGTGCAGGGTCTGCCCGATGAAGCTCGGCGCGATCGCCGAATACAGCCCGCACACCGAGAAGCCGGTGATCGCCCCAGGTGAGGCGGCCAGGAACATGCGCTTCGCCGAGGCAGGAATCCCCGGCAGCTGCAACCGCACAGCCGCCGCCCCGCCGCGCGTCCGGTCCCGCACGAAGATGAGCGCCAAGCCGGCGATGACGAGCATGAGCGCGTTGACGAGGAACGGCGTGAGCAGGGGAGCGGGGGCGAAGCGGGCGAGCAGTCCGGAGGACAGGATCCCGAGTCCCAGCCCGCCCATATTCGCCGCCGTGGCCAAGGATCCGGCGAGTCGTTCGCGCCCGGCGGGCGCGTTCTCGAGCACGGTGACGGTGGCGGTCGACGTGAAGATCCCCGCGGCCAGACCGGACAGGATTCGGCCGGTCAGCAGCAGGCCGATGTGGGATCCGATGAGGAAGAGCACCGCCGAGGCGATCGAGAAGATCACCCCGAGGCTGAGCACCGGCCGTCGCCCCAGTCCGTCGGAGAGCCGACCGAAGATGATGAGCGCGCCGATGACCCCGACCGTGTAGATCGCGAAGAGCTGAGTGGTGAAAGCGGTGCCGAACCCGAACCGCTCCTCATAGAGCGGGTAGAGGGGCGTGGGCAGGGTGGTGCCCATCATGACGACGGTGAACACGTACACCGAGGCGGCCAGGCCCCATCCCGTCGCGATGCGCGATTCCGGGCGCCGCCGGTGTGCTGCCGCCGTTTCGTCTGCCACTGCCGCACCCCTTCTTCGTCCGCAATCGTCCCTCGCCGAGGCGGCCCACCGCGCCCATCGCCCCGATCGTCCGAGGATCGGTCCGGTGCCATTCCATCCTGACAGGTGCATGCAGGCGGTGAACCGACTGCGATTGTACGCTGGAACCTACGAGTCCATGTCGGTTGGCGGCATGGCGGATTGTGCGCACCCGCGAGAAGGAGCAGATTCCGATGACGACGACCCCGAACAGCCCCGCCGAAGTCGAATCGACCGTACCAGCGGATCCGACCCGGCGACGTGTGATGAAGACAGCAGGCGTGGCCGGAACGGTGGCGGTCATCGGCGGCTCGGTGGCGGCCACCTCGGCGTGTTCGTCCGACGAGGAGGCGGAGCCGACGAAGGACTCGAAACTGCCGGCCTCCGACGTGCCCGTCGGATCCGGCACCGTCATCGAGGACACCTACGTGATCACTCAGCCGAAGGAAGGCGAGTTCTTCGCGTTCTCATCGGTGTGCACCCACCAGGGCTGCCAGGTCACTCGTATCACCGAGGAGGCCATCATCTGCCCGTGTCATTCCTCGAACTTCTCGGTGACCACCGGAGAGGTGATCTCCGGTCCGGCCGAGGAGCCGCTGCCGAAGTACGAGGTCTCCGAAAGCGGCGGCACGCTGACCGTCAAGGGCAAATAAGGCTCACAGGCAGGCAGTGGGCGTCGGTTCCACTGGCCAGTGTTCGGCGTCGACGGGAGCGGCGCGCCCCTCGCAGGTCTAGCTCAGAGAAGGAATCCGGGCAGGACCAAGGCTCCGGCACATATCAGCGCGAGCAGCGCTTCGAAGCCGAGCCTGCTCGCCTCGGTCCGGCGCGTCGTCGCATCCTCCGCCCGCCACGGCAGATCCGGCCACACGAGTGCGGCCCTCCACGCACCGACGATGATGGCAAGCATTGCCGCCAGCCACACCCACACGAACCAGTCGTGCCAACTGCCGAAGGGCGTGATGAGCCGGATGAGCAGTACGAACACGGCAGCCGAGACCATTCCAGACAGCAGTCCGATCCGCGTCGTCGCGCGGTGAGCTCGCCACGCTGTGAACGCACCCCACACGATGAGGGTTGCGCCGACAATCGCGGAGACGGTTTCGGGACTCATGACTGTGTTCCTGACTTCGCAGCGGAATCCCTACGTGCACTGTCGGCTGCCTCGGTATCGGCCGGCTTCGAGATGAGCGTCGCGGCCGCATCGACCCAGTTCGCGGAATCCGCCAGCACGATGACGCCCTTCCCGGACTTCGAGTCGAATCCGAGGTACGACCGGTAGCCGCCGGTGCCGCCGTTGTGCCAGGTGATGGTCGAGCCGCCATGCGTCGTCGTAAACCACGCCCAGCCGATGCGGTCATCCTCGAATTCCGTTCGAGGTTCTGCCGCCTCGGCGCCGGGCGCGGTTCCGTCGCTCACGGCACGCAGCCAGATCGACAGGTCATGGGTCGTCGACCGGATCGACCCCGCGGGCGCGGATCCGCCCATCGTCCACGGCGCGGCCGGCAGCCCGGAGGCCGTGAACCCGTGGGTCAGGCCTTCGGCGGAGTCCGGGACGAACGTCTCCTTCATTCCCAAGGGTTCGGTGAGGCGAGACCGGACGAGGTCGGAATAGTTCAACCCGGCCACCTCGGCGACGGCTTGGCCGAGGACGGCGAACCCATAGTTCGAATACTCGGGCTCCGGCTCGCCCACCTCCACGTCGTTGAGACTGGCGACGATGTCCGCGGCATCCCCGCGGTAGGGGTCGGTGTGGACGTAGTTCGACAGCATGGTCATCACCCCGTCGCTGAAGCTCGGTGCGGGGTTCTGGGAGGGCAGCCCCGACCGCTGCATCGCAATCGACTCGAGCGTCACCTCGGCGACCTTCCCCTCCAGCTCCGGCCACACCTCGCCGAGGCTGGTGTCCGCCTCGACCTCGCCTCGATCGATCGCATCGGCGAAGAGGGCGGTCGTGAACGTCTTCGTGATCGATCCGATCTCGAATTCGGTGTGCTCATCGGCTCCGGTGCCCGCAAAGGTCACTTCGTCGCCGTCTGTGCGGGCTGCGGCCACGTGCTGCCAATGCCGGCTGCCGAGTGCGTCTTCGAGTTCGCTCATGAGCTCGGCGTCCCCTGTCGGCGTACCCTGGAAACCGCGCGGCCACGGGGTGATCGCCGCGAGCACGGCGGCCGTGAGTGCGGCGGCAAGCAGGGCAAACCCCATGCGCCGAGGTAGCCGTCCCGCAGTCGCAGGTGTGCGGTGATTGTCGATGGCGGTCATCGTTCCTCCTGGTCAGCAGGGGTGGAATGTGTGGTGGTCGGGTTCGGGTCGCGCGGCGGGCGAGTGGCCCGCCGGCGAGAGGTCCTGTCAGTGGGTGCCGATGAGGACGAGGGTGAGCAGCGGAACGACTCGCTGAGCGGGCACACGCCAATGTCCGCGGCGGGCGCTCTCTAACCAGCCGGCGCCGGCGAGAGCATGCACATGGTGATAGATCTGCCCGGACGTGCCGAACCGTTCGTCCTTGCCCAGCTCGGCCACGGTGCTCGTGCCCTCATAGATCGCCTGGAGCAGCTGCAGGCGGACCGGGTGGCCGAGGGCTGCCAAGGATCCGGCCGCCTCGGCGAAATCGATCTGCGCCAGCCCGGCACTGCTCAGACCCATCTGCCACGCCACGGGACCGCTGCCGCCCGGGGGAGTGGTGTACCCGGTGTAGGTCACTCCGCCGTCCTCGCCGAGGCGGTCGACGAGCCCATGCAGCGCCCAAAACGTCTCAGCGTCGCCCGGCAGGGCGGATCCCGATTCGCTCGGCTCTGCAGGCGAGTCCGCAGCGCCGGACGATGCTGGCGACTCCATTCCAGCCGACGGCGCTTCGCCCACGTCCTTCTGAGCTGCCGCAGCCCCCTGCGGCCCCTTGGCCACAGCCTCGAGCTCGGCGACTCGCTGTTCGAGAGCGGAGAGACGATCTTCTGCCGACGGTACTGATTCCATGCTTCGACGATACAGGAACTACGTAATTACGTAAATGCATTCAGTGCGAAGAAACGCCACCAGCTCGCCCCTGAACCGATGCTGACCGGACAGACTCAGGCTGGCGACCTAGACTGGTGCCGTGATGAGTACCGAAGAGCCGCGCACCGAATCCGCAACCCCGCGTAACGAAGCCGCCCCGCAGGCCATCGCCGCCGCGAGTCGACTCGGCTGGCCCATGGTCGTGCGCGGAATCCTCGGCGTCGCCTTCGGCATCGTCACCGTCTTCTGGCCCCGCGATTCGAGCAATCCGCTGCAGCTGAGCCTGCCGACCGAGGTCGTCGACCACCTCGCGATCGGCTACCTCATCCTCTTCGCCCTGGCCCTGGTCTTCCAGGCCGTGCGCTCGCCGTTGAACGTGCGCACCGCGATCTTCGGACAGGCCGTCATCGCGATCCCGGCCATCGTCTTCCTCTTCCTCGCCGACCAACCCGCCGAACTGCGCGCGGCCCTGAGTATCTGGGCCCTCCTGCACGGCGCTCTCGAATTCTGGGCCTACCGGCAGCTGCGGTCCCAGCCCATGGCCTCAGACTTCCTCATCGCCTCCGGAGTCCACGTCCTGCTCGGCATCATCCTCGTCTTCGGCGACGGCATGGAGGCCCTGTCGATCCTCGGCTTCACGGGAGCGGCGACCCTCATCGCCGGCGTGATCTTCATCATCGGCGGCTATTCCCGCCTGAGCAAGGGCCGCCAGTTGGCCAAGCTCGGTGCCCTGCCCGAACAGATCGACACCCCCGCCGAGGCGACCGACGACGATGATTCCGGTGATCCCGACGATCCGGACGACGACACCCCCGTGACGAAAGAGCCCTGACCGGCACCCGAGCCAACCGAGACACCCGAGGTGAGATGAGCACTGTCGAGCACGAGAGCGCAACCGAATCCCGATTGGCCACCATCGCCGCCTCGGTGAGGTCCTCCGAACTATTGGGCGACCTGGCCGAAGCGAGCAGAGCACTCGACCCGGTCCTCTTCCGTCGCCTCTTCGCGCTCTCACGCTCCCCCTCCCTGCTGGTGGCCACCGACTACGACGGGACGATCGCCCCCATCGTCGACGTTCCCAGCCAGGCCTTTCCCTTGGAGAGCTCGGTCGATTCACTGCGCGCGCTCGCCTTGCTGCCGTCCACCTCGGCGGGCGTGATCTCCGGTCGCAGCCTGCGCGACCTCGCGGCGATGTCGCGCCTGCCCAGGGAGGTCCACCTCTTCGGGTCCCACGGCGGTGAGACCGACACATTCACCATCGACACGCTCACCGAAGAGCAGCGGGCGGTCCTCGCCGACTTCCGCGCCGACCTCACACGCGCCCTGCCGCGCGACGTCATCGAGCACAAGACCACGGGCGCGGCCGTGCACCTGCGCGGACTCGACGAGACCGACCGGCGGGAGATCGAAGCCGCCGTCGAGAAGCTCGCCGACGCCCACCCGATCCACCCCACCCGCGGCAAGCAGGTCATCGACCTGTCCGTCGTACCGTCGTCGAAGGCCGACGCGCTGACCCGTCTGCGCAGTCAGACAGGGGCGGAAGCCGTCGTCTTCATCGGCGATGACACCGCCGACGAGTTCGCTCTCGAAACCCTCGGCGCCGATGACCTCGGGCTCAAGGTCGGAACTCAGACCGCACCGACTCACGCCGACTTCCGGCTGGACTCACCGGCCGAGGTCTCCACCGTCCTCAGTGCCCTGTTCGAGCTGCGCAAGTCCTGGCTCTTCGGCCGCCGCGCCACCCCGATCCAGCGGCACAGCCTCATCGGCAACGGACAGTCGACCGCGCTCATCGACCCCACCGGCAGCATCTGCTGGATGCCGCACCCCCTGCCGCACTCGGCGTCGATGTTCTCCGAGATTCTCGGCTCCGAGGCGGCCGGATTCTTCGCCGTGGCACCGGCCAACGGGGCCGCCCCGCTGACCCAGCGATACCTCGGGAACTCGACCCTGCTCGAGACCCGGTGGGCTGGACTGAGCTGTGTCGACTACCTCGCTCCCGTCGACGGGCACAGCGACGACACGATCGTCGTCCGCGTGCTCGCCGGCGACACCCCGACCCGCATCCGCTTCGCCCCCAGGCTCGACTACGCCACGGTTCCCACCCGCATGACCAGGACCGATGATGGTGTGGCGGTGCTCGGCACTGCGGAGCCGATCGAACTCTACGCCCCCGGAATCGACTTCGACATCGTCGAGAACGGCGACTCCCACACCGCGGAGGCGACCGTCGTCCCCTCGCAGCAGCCCGGCGGATCCGTCGTCCTCGTCCTCGCCTGCGGGACGGGCACGGGCGACGCCGGATACATGGCCACCGGCGGAGAGCACCATGTGCGCGAACGCGCCCTGAACTTCTGGACGAACTGGGTCGAGTCACTGACTCTGCCCGGTCACCACCGTGAAGAGGTCATCCGGTCGGCGATCACCCTGCGCGCCCTGTGCCACGAACCCACCGGTGGGGTTCTCGCGGCTCCCACCACCTCCCTGCCCGAGGGCATCGGCGGCGTCCGCAACTGGGACTACCGGTACACCTGGCTGCGCGACGGGTCGATGACCGTCCGGGCCCTGCTCGCCCTCGGTTCCACCGGTGAGGCCGAAGGTTTCCTCTCATGGCTGTCGGGCATCCTCGAGCGCACGGTCTCACCCGAACAGCTCCATCCGCTCTACGCCGTCGACGGTTCGGCCCTGACCACCGAGGCGGTGCTCAACCACCTGCCCGGATACGCCGGATCACGGCCGGTGCGGGTCGGCAACGCAGCCGAACATCAGGTCCAACTCGATGTGTTCGGCCCGGTCACGGAGCTCCTCGACGAACTCAGCGACCACCTCGGCGAGCTGCCCGAGGATTATTGGACGCTCACCTGTCAGATGGTCGAGGCCGTGGGCAAACGGTGGTTCGAGGCCGACCATGGGATCTGGGAGGCCCGGCGCGCACCGAAGCACAACGTGTACACACGCGTGATGTGCTGGGTGACGGTCGATCGGGCGCTGCGGATCGCGGACCGATTCGATCGGGAGCCGCCCGGTGCGTGGCGGCAGCTGCGCGAGGAGATCGCCCACGATGTGCTCACGCATGGTTACAACGAGGAAGTCGGGGCATTCACCGTCGCCTACGGTGAGACGGACCTGGACTCGGCAGCCCTGTTCGTCGGGCTCTCGGGACTGCTCGACGCCGACGATCCGCGGTTCGTGTCCACCGTCGACGCGATCGAACGCGAGCTGCGAGTCGGCCCGACGGTGTTCCGCTACCGCTATGATGACGGACTGCCCGGGCTCGAGGGCGGATTCCATATCTGCACGACGTGGCTCATCGAAGCCTTCATCAAGGTCGGCCGCATCGACGACGCCTGGGATCTGTTCCGGCAGGTCGACGATCTGCTCGGGCCCACCGGACTGCTGTCGGAGGAATACGACCCCGTCGCCGAGATGCACCTGGGCAACCACCCACAGGCGTACTCACACCTCGGCTACATCCGCGTCGCCCAACAGCTCGACGCCCACCGCCCGAGCTGAGGCAACGCGGCCCTCCCCAGCCGACTTTGTCCGCGCGACCACGAGGCGCGGGCTCCAGCCGCCGCTCTTGAGCGATAAGTGTTCGCAGATTGCCATTTGCGAGCTGGAAATGGGCAATCTGCGCACACTTTTCTCCGCTTTCCTGCAGCGCGGACGCGGCGACTCGCGCGCAGTTGGCCTGTGGACAACCAGGCTCTGTCCACAGGCGTGAAATCACCACTGGCCGTCTTCGCCGCGGCGGAGGCATTCTCTGCCTATGAACAATCGGGCACCGGCGCAGCAGTCTCTCGCCACTGCTCAGCCGGCCAACCTGCGGAAGCTTCGGGTCCGACCCTGGACGGAGAAACCGCGTCAGCTCATGACCGCCGCGATTCCGTTCACGCGTGCGCAGGGAGTATCGCGGGGAATCACGCGCCGCGCGCTGGACGATGAGCGGAAGTACAAGCAGCTCGGCTACGGCGTGTGGATTGAAACTGACCCTTCGACACGGGTTGTCGCTCCGACCTGGGCGGACGCCGAGTGGATCGACGAACGAGTGAAGCTGACGGGATTGGTGTGCATCGACACTGGTGTCGTTGCTTGCGGTGTCACTGCGGCGAAGTTGTATGGATTGCCGGTGCCGTCGAACGCCGACACTCGGGTGCACGTGGCTCGTGAAGACAAAGGCCCGACCAAGCGACGGACGAACGTCGTCTTCCATCGGTACGAATGGCTGCGGTCGGAGAACTACTTCGGCCTGACGCTCATCTCGGCGGCACAGCTCTTCATCGAACTTGCGCGAGTGCTGACCGTGGAGCAGCTCGTAGTGCTCGGGGACGCCGCGGTCGGCCGATGGCACGGGGGACCGTTGACGGCGATCGACGAAATCCGCGCTGAAATCGCCTCCCGCCGCCGAGTGAGAGGACGTCTCACAGTTGAACGCGCACTCGGGCTGGTGCGGGACGATGTCGATTCTCCACCGGAGACGAAGCTGCGACTGCGGCTCATCGACGCAGGACTGCCTGAACCTGTGGTCCATCCGGCTGTCATGTGCTCACTCATCGGCGCGCTGCTTCACCCGGACATGGGCTATCCGTCGATCAGGCTTGCCATCGAGTACGAAGGCGATCATCATCGCAGCTCGCCGACGCAGTTCGCCGAGGACAATCGCCGTATCTCAGCTCTCCAGGCCGAAGGGTGGACGGTCATCCGAGTATCCAAAGACTCAGACATGGCGGAGATCTGCGGCCTGATCGCTCACCACCTGCGTGCGGGTGGCCTGATCTGAGTATGCGTCGCGCCATTTCGTCCGACTGGCCTTCTCGTGGTGCGGCCGCGGTGCCGCTCGGCGAGAGATAAGTGTGCGCAGGTTGCCATTTTCGAGCTGGAAATGGGCAATCTGCGCACACTTATCCTTCCGTCAGACGGCGGATACTCAATAGTGCGGGTGGTCCTGTCGCGGTCGTTCACTCGACGAGGAGGGTGACCACCTCGGCGACGCATGCGGGGCGGTCCTCGCCGTCGATCTCGATCGTGTGCTCGAGGATGACCTGGGTGCCCTTGTCACCGCGGATGACGTCTTTGACGCTGATGGTTCCGCGCAGCCGGGAGCCGACGACGACGGGCTGAAGGAACCGGACCTTGTTCAGTCCATAGTTGACGCGGATCGACACGCCCTCGATGGTGAAGACCTCGGTGGAGAACTTCGGGATGAGCGAGAGCGTGAAGAATCCGTGGACGATCGTCGCACCGTAGGGACCTTCGGCCGCGCGCGCTTCGTCGACGTGGATCCACTGGTGGTCGCCGGTGACGTCGGCAAAGGTGTTGATGGCGTCCTGATCCATCGTCATCCACTCGGAGGAGCCGAGCCCTTGCCCGATGAGCGATTCGATCTCGTCGATGCCGTTGATTGTGCGCACGTGGTTCTCCTTTGATCCTGGCTCAGATGCTGAGCGGACATTCGATTGAGGTCCGCTGTTGTTGGCATCATACGTAACCGTTCGGTCGACGCCGCACAACCGTCCGGACTGTGAGTCCCACAGTCCGAGTCCGTTCGGTTGACGGTTCGAGTCCGTTAGGTTGGAGGCATGGCCGAACAATCACAGGAGCGCCCGGAGACGCTGACGCATCCCCTCTCGCCGAGGTGGCTGGAACGTCCCGACGGCTACCGTCACTTCGAATCCGCGTACTTCGTCGGCCACGGGACAGACATGTTCGAGCGCTGCGCCGATGAGCTACTGCACTGGGAGGTCAAGATCCGCAGCGGCTTCGACATCGAAGTCGATGGAAGTACGGACGCTGTCAGTCGAGCGGGCGGAGCGGAGACGACGGCCGAGGCCGACGCTCGCGCGGATGGAGTGAGACCTGGTCGGCCGCCTCGTGTGGAGCGGGGTCAGGAGCCGACGATCCGTGTGCGCCTCGGACCTTTCCGACTGCCTGAGCCTTCACGCGTCATCGACGTCTTCGAAGAGGAGGGCCGGTGCGGATTCACCTATGGCACGAAGCCGGGACATCCGATCACCGGAGAGGAGTCATTCATCCTCATCCGCACCGCCGATGACAGGGTCTTCCTCGTTCTGAGATCGGTCTCGCGGGCGGGTCTGGGCATCTGGAGACTCGGCGAACCGTTCGTCCGGCTCGCTCAGATCATCTACCGCCGCCGCTACGGACGGGCGCTGCGCAGCTGATCGATCACTTGCCGGGAATCGAGTCGCGGGCGGGGGTGTATTCCCAGTGCCACGGCTCGTACATGCTGGCCTTGGCCCAGTCGGGGTTCTCCCAGCCGTATTCGTCTCCGTGCTCGACGAGCCAGTTCCAGGCTCCGGTCTTGTTGGCGACTCCGCCGCCGAGGTCGAGGGCGATGCCCCAACCGTGCAGTGAGGTGCCCGGTTTGGCGGCCAGTCCCGGCTTCCGGCCCGCGACCGAGAGCTGTCCGGCCATGTCGCGGTAGGAATCCGTGATCTCGAGTTCCTTGCCGGTGTCCTTCTTGTAAGCGGCGTTCATCTTCGCGAAGGAGACGGCGGCGTCGGCGCGGAGTCGATGGTCTTCCTTGCCGAGGTCGCACAGCCACTCGTCGGGCAGCTCGCCGTTGCCGGCGGACTGATCGAAGTTCTGCTTTTCATCGCAGCCAGGCAGGGCGCTCTTCTCAACCGCGCGGACGCAGCTTCGACCTTCTTCTGCTTGGCGCTCGGCACGCCGATCTCCATCGACGACTTCCCCTTGACCTCGGGGACGTCGGCGTTGACCTTCTCAGCGTTGATGGCGGCGGGCTCACCGGCGGCGGTCGGGTCGGTCTTGACCTCGGCACCGCCGCTGAGGTTGTTGACCAGCATGGTCACTGCGGTGGCGGCACCCGCCACGGAGACGGCAGCCAGAGTCGAGGCGGTCCGCACCTTGCTTTTGCGCACGGACTTGAGCAGCGCGCCATCGGACCCGCGGCTCTCGGCGGCTCCTGCGCTGACCCGACGGGCAGACGAGGCAGACGGTGAGCCGAAGGTCGTGGGGACCGCGGCTGCTTCACGAGCCATTGCGGCACGACGGGGAGAGGCCTGAGCGGCCTGAGCCTCGGCGGCCATCGCTGCGCGCCTCGGCGACAGTGACTCGGCCGAAGAGTCAGCGGATGCAGTGGATGCGGGCGCGGCCGGTGTCCCGGTGCTGCGCGACGAGGTGCGTGCGCGTGAGAACGGGGACGATGAGCGACGCCTGTGCAGATCCCGTCGACGCACCGTTGGTTCTGTGGTCGATGATGACTCTGACATAACTCTCCGTGTGACTGTGACTCGTCGAAGACCGTCGAGGTTTCGACGACTTCAATACAACATCACAAAAGTGTAACGGGAATATATAGAACCTGTCATATTTTGGTGATGAGTCGCACTCGCGGGCGGCCAGCCGATGTTCAGGCCGGGTTCAGCAGAACCTCGGGAACCCAGCTTCATGCCAGGTCAGAGCGCTGAATCGCGTTGAGGGCCGCCTCGGCGAAATCATTCGGATCGGCTCTCGATGTACTGCCGGAGCGCGCGTTCCTGGGCTTCCTCGTCGGGGAAGATCACCTCGGTTCGCGCGCCTCCCGTTACGGGGTCGTTACTGAAGACCAGCTTGATGCCGAGCAGGCGAGCCTGTCCCTGCGCGATCACGAGACCGAGGCCCATTCCGCCGCCGCCGGCGGAGACGAAGCGGGTCGGGCCGGTGTTGACGATGTCCGGCGGATAGCCGGAACCGGAGTCGGTGACGACGATGATGCGCGTGCTCGTCTCCAAGCGGATGGGATCTCCGCCGTGTTTGATCGCGTTGACGAGCAGGTTCGACACGATGCGCTCGAAACGGCGGACATCGGTGACCAGCGTCGAATTCAGTGCCGCCAGATGGGTATCGATCTGATGGCCGGCGAGGGCGCCCGAAGCTTCCATCGTGCCCAGCAGGGACCGGATCGCCTGATCGACGTCGACGCGGGTGAACTCGGGGTTGGCGCGGCCGGCGTCGAGACGGGAGACCTCGAGGAGATCCTCGACGAGGACCTGCATGCGCACGACCCGGTCCTTGACGAGTTCGGCCGGGCGGGAATCCTCTTCGAGCAGGTTGGCGGCGTTGACCAGACCGGTCAGCGGGGTGCGCATCTCGTGCGCGAGGTCCGCGGTGAAGCGCTGCTCGGAGTCGATGCGTTCGGTCAGGCGGGCCACCGCGGTGTCGACGGCCGTGGCGAAGGCCCACACCTCCTGATCGGATTCGTCGATGACGTCGGCGATGCGCGTCGTCGTGTCACCGGCGGCGATCTTCCTGGCGGCCTGAGCGCCGAGGGTGAGCCTGCGGGAGATTCGGCCGGCGACGATCGATCCGACGCCGCCGACGACGAGGGCGGAGCCGATCATGCCCACCAGCAGCGCCTGATCGATGCGGCCGATGAGCTCTTGGCTGTCCTTCGTCGAGGCGCGCACGGAGATCACCTGGGTGTGCGAACCGACCTCGATCGGGGCGGCGGCCCAGACGATCTCCTCACCGTCGACCTCGGACCGGATCGTCACGCTCTGGCCCTTGAGCGCGGACTTGCGCGCTTCCTTGGGCAGCTCCGGATCATCGATGCGGGCATTGAGGGTGAGCACTCCGGTTTCGGAGAAGATGGCCGTCGCGTTCGTCAGCTGCTCGGTCACGGTCGAACGCATCCGGTCGTCCTCTGCTCGGGCCGCGGATTGGCGCAGCACGATCGAGCACGACAGCACGGCGATGATCACCGAGGCGACGATGAGCAGAGAGATCTTCCAGCGCAGCGACATGCGATCAGCCTGCGAAGCGGTAACCGAATCCGCGAACGGTTTCGATCATGTTCGCCCCGATCTTCTTCCGCAGGCGCTGGATGTGAACGTCGACGACGCGGGAGTCACCGGCCCATTCGTATCCCCATACCGTGAACGCGATCTTCTCCCGGGAGTACACGTGTTCGGGCTGCTCGGTCAGCAGCAGGAGGACGCGCAGCTCGGTCGGGGTGAGGTGGACTTCCTCCCCGTCGACCTCGACGGTCAGCCGACCGGTGTCGAGGACGAGGGATCCCAGTCGTGTGCGGAACGGACCCAGCCCGCCGTCGGAGCCGGACGACTCCTGGGCCACTGTGGGCGAGCCGTTGGGGCGGGGTGGAACCCCGGTGCCGCCGATCGCCTCTTCGTCGTCATCCGCCTCGGGGGCGGTGGTGAATTTCCCACCGGCACCGAGGTAGGTGTCATCGGATTCGAGCTGCGCTCGCAGTCGATCCCGGGTGTCCATTCCGGGGCTGGCGCCGAGGACCTCGGGGATGCCGTCGCCGGTGACCATGCCGCCGGGACCGATGACGGTTTCGTGATGCTCGTCCGTCTCGGGGGCGGGGGAATAGCCGAACCGGTCGGTGCCGGTGGTGATGAATCGGCGGACGACCGCGCGGATGCGGGCGTTGAGCACCTGCATGTCGAAGGGTTTGGTGAGGTAGTCGTCGGCTCCGGCCTCGAGCGCCTGGACGATGTCGATGGCATCGGAACGGGCGGAGATGATGATGATCGGGATCGTCGAACGCTCGCGCACAGCACGGCAGATGGACGCACCGTTCATCGTCGGCAGCATGAGATCCAGAAGCAGGACGTCGGCGCCGTTGGCGGAGACGAACTCGTACCCCTCGCGGCCGTCGGCAAATGCCGAGACCGTGTAATCGAAGCGTTCGAGTCCGATCTGCGTCGTTTCGCGGATGACCTCGTCATCCTCGACCAGAACTATGTGCATTACGTTTCTCCATTAAGCCGCGTGAAGCGTTGACCTGGTTCAAACCTACCGTCGTGCAGGCGGAACACCTGCACCGACCAGCCGGAGGGGCAGCATGCTTTGTCCCCGTCAGCGAACATGGCCTCCTGCACCACCAGTGTCCCATTTCTGCCGGGACTGACCTTGAGCTGATTGCCGGTGGCGATGAGCTCGAGGCGGGGCTCGCCCCTCTGTTCGCTGATGACAGCGCCGGCGATGATCTCATTCCGCTGTTTGGGATTGGCCACCGTGACCAGCTGGAACTTCTGTTCACCGCTGAGGAACGGAGAAGCGAACTTCAGGCAGTCTTTGCAGTCGGCGACGACCTTGGCGGTCTCCGTGGCGCTGCCGGTGACGGCGACTCCCGAGGACGATTCGATGGCTTTGCGGACCTCGTCGAGCGAAAACGGTTCGTTCGCCTGGCCGGCGGCTTCGGTATTGGGGGCGAAGAGCGAGGGGGAGGGGTTGCCCTCGGGGGAGACCTTGAGCCCGCGATCGGGCCCGCATGCTGTGACGGTGAGAATCATGACCCCCGCGAGGATGAGTGCGGTGACGGTACGGAGGGTGTAACGGGGGGATGCCGAGTGAGGAATGTCGAGGGGGCCGGGGCCGACGGCTGCGATGTCTGCGGCGGTGGTCGTCGTTGCAGTGGTGTCTGCACATGATTCACGGCCAGGCGGGGCCTGGCTGGAGTGAAATGAGCGCAGCGCCTCCCCTGAGGCGCGTCTGACAGTCACGGGCACATCCTTATTTTTGCCTGTTCCGAGCCTGTAGTCCACCTGATCATCGGCGCAGAGGGCTCAGCGCCGTCGTCGGATCCACCTGCCGTCGTGTCGTCCGCCGGTTTCAAGGCGTCTTGTGGCCACCTGGGTGCTTGGGACGGACGGTCGGCGGGGCCCACCTCGGTGCCGGTGGAATCGAAGTTCCAGTTGGGGTCGACCGAGATTTGATCTCGCCCACAGGATGGGACTGCTCTCAGGTCGGACCGGTAGAATGAGCGGCATGGCGCCCACGAACACCCCGAAGAAGAAGTCCACAGGCGGCAAGCCCACCAGCACGGTGTCCTACAAGGACGCGATCAAAGTCGGCGCCGTCTGCGGAATCGTCACTCTCGTCCTCGCGATCATCGTCACCCGAGCTTGGCAGGACGGCCGCGCCTTCGGCTACGCGTTCATCTACGCCGGAGCGGCATTTGTGTTGGTGTCGGGCTTCACGAGCTACCTCAACTGGGTGATGCGCAAGGATACGCAGAACCAGAACCAGTCCTACCCGGTCATGAGGTAAGACGCCCCAGTCCTGCGCTGAGACGCCGGACGCCGTCTTGGTCTCCTGCGGCAGACCCTCGCGGGAGTGTCACTTCCTACACCGGCTGAGGCATCAGACACCGAGAGCGCCTTAAAGCCGTGCAGGAGCAGGGGGTTATGGCGCTCTCAGTGGGGGATGCTCGAGGTCGAGGGAGTGGCAGCTTGTCGGTTGCCGCTGTGCGGTCGAGGGGTGGAAGTGCGTCGGGTTCCGCCGCAGCTCCGTCGCACCCGAGGGGTGGATGCTCGTCCGCCCCGCCGTGCCTACTTGAAGCGCAGCAGGCGGAGGCTGTTGAGGATGACGAACACCGACGAGAACGCCATCGCTGCACCGGCGATCATCGGGTCGAGCAGACCGAACGCCGCGATCGGGATCGCTGCCGTGTTGTAGGCGAAGGCCCAGAACAGGTTGCCCTTGATGAGCCCCAAGGTTCGGCGCGAGAGTCGGATCGCCTGCGGGATCTGCTGTGGATCGGACTTGACCATGGTGACATCCGAAGCCGCCATCGCCGCATCCGTGCCCGACCCCATCGCGATGCCGAGATCGGCACCGGCCAGTGCGGCGGCGTCGTTGACCCCGTCGCCCACCATGGCCACGGCCCGGCCCTGCCCCTGCAGTTCGCTGACCACGGAGACCTTGCCTTCCGGGCGGACATCCGCGCGGACCTCGGTGATCCCGAGAGCCTCGGCGACCACCTCGGCGGCTTGAGCATTGTCCCCGGTCAGGAGCACGGTGCTCAGTCCCAGCGAATGCAGTTCGTCGATCGCCGCCTTGGCCGTCGGTTTGGCTCCATCGGAGACGAAGCTCAACCCGCGGAACTGACCGTCGATCGCCAGTGCGACGATCGTGGCCCCACGCGGAATCGAATCGGTCGGGTAGTCGACCGCGATTCCGCGTTCCCGGAGCAGATCAGGGCGACCGGCGAGCACCTCGGCGCCGTCGATCGTGGCCCGCAGTCCGCCGCCGGCGATGTTCTCGAAATCCGTGACCGATGACCCGGTCGCGGTTTCGACCGACCTCGCCGAGGCGGCCCTGGCCGAATCCTCGGCCGATCCCATCGAGCTCGGCTCAGTTGGGACAGTCCCGGTCGCGGCAGCTCCCGCTGAACCCGACCCGACGATCTCGGGTGCGGCGTCGACGATGGCGTGGGCGATCGGGTGTTCGCTGCGCGATTCCAATCGGGCCAGGACATCGAAGTCTTCAGGCGAGAGCTCGGTTCCGGTCAGGCTCATCACGCCGGTGGTCAGGGTGCCGGTCTTGTCGAGGACGACCGTATCGATCGACCGCGTCGACTCCAGTGCCTCGGGCCCGGAGACGAGGATGCCCAGTTGGGATCCGCGCCCCGACGAGACCGCGAGAGCCGTCGGCGTGGCCAGGCCCAGGGCGCAGGGGCAGGCGATGATGAGCACGGTGAGCGCGGCATGCAGTCCCGCCGCCCAGTCGCCGGTGGCGAAGCCCCAGACGAGCAGGGTGAGGATGGCGATGCCGAAGACGATCGGCACGAACACCGCCGAGATCCGATCGGCCAGTCGCTGCACGGCAGGTTTGCCGTTCTGCGCACGGGAGACGAGATCGGCCATGGCCGCCAGCGTCGTGTCCGCACCCACACGGGTGGCACGGACCTCGAGGACACCGGAGGTGTTGATCGTGGCTCCGGTGACGGAATCTCCGGGGCCGACCTCGACCGGCACGGATTCGCCGGTGAGCATCGCCTCATCGATGGCCGAATGACCGTTCAGCACTTCACCGTCGGTGGCGATCTTCTCGCCGGGACGGACGAGGAAGACATCGCCGACGGTCAGCTCATCGATCGGCACCTGCACCTCGACACGGCCGTCATTCGCGGCGGCACCGTCCGAAGCGGCGGCGCCCTCCGCCTCGGCTCCGTCGCGCAGCACGGTCGCGGACTTCGCGCCGAGGTCGAGCAGCGCCTTGAGCGCAGCCGTCGCCCGGCTCTTCGCCCGGTCCTCGGTGAGCTTGCCGATGAGCAGGAACACCGTGATCGCCGCGGCCGCTTCGAACCACACGTGGTACTCGGCGGGAATCGCCCAGCCGTGACCGTCGGCGACGGCCCGACCCAGCGTGAAGAACGAGTACAGGCTCGCGACGGTGATGCCGACGCTGACCAGGGTGTCCATGGTCGTCGATCCACCGCGGGCGGCCTTGTACGCCGCGAAGTGGAACGGCCACGCACCCCAGGTGACGACCGGCAGGGCGAGGATCGCGACGATCCACTGCCACCCGGTGAAGTGCCAGCTCATGACCATCGAGATCGCGACGATCGGCACGGCCAGGATGAGGGAGCCGATGAGGCGCGGCCGCAGGTGGCGGGGATCGTAGTCGACGATCTCCGGACCGGCACCGCCCGCGACGGGGCTGCGCACCGTGGCACCGTAGCCGGCCTTCTCGACGGCGGCGGTGATGTCGTCGTCGCTGAGTTCGGAGTCGATGACCACATGCGCGGTCTCCAGCGGCAGGTTGACCTCCGCCGTGACCCCGTCGAGGCGGGTGAGCTTCTTCTCGATCCGCGCCGAGCACGACGCGCAGGTCATGCCCGTGATGTCGAGCTCGAGCTCGCGAGGCATCACTTCACCTCGTAGCCGGCCTCATCGACGGCGGCACGGATCGCCGCATCGTCGAGTGCAGCCGACGAGGTGATCGTGACCGGGGAATCGCCCCCGGCGTTGAGGTCGACCGCGACGTCCGAGACGCCCGCAAGTGCGCCGAGCTCTTCCTTGACAGCGGCTTCGCAGTGTCCGCAGGTCATTCCCGAAACGGTGATGGTGGTGGTCGTCATTGTGCTCTCCTATCAGCTGTGAGTGCTTCCCGATGTCAGAGCCTCAGGCGTCGTCGCACCCCAGTCGGGCGGACGCGGCCCTCCGCTCAGCTCTTGATGAGTCGGGAGATGGCGGCTGATGCCTCTTCGACCTTCTTCCGCGCTTTTTCGTCGTCGCCCGATGAGGCGGCGTCGACCACGCAGTGAGCGATGTGCTCTTCGAGGAGGTTGATGGAGACCGCGTGCAGCGCGGCTGTCGCGGCGGAGACCTGGGTGAGGATGTCGATGCAGTACTTGTCCTCATCGATCATCTTCCCGATGCCGCGGACCTGACCTTCGATCCGCTTCATCCTCCGCGCGAGAGCGTCCTTCTGCGGGGTGTATCCATGTTGCTCAGTCATGATCACACCGTATACCCCTATAGGGTATAAATCAAGATCGACCCTCGCCGAGGCGGCTGTGCGTTTGCTCTCACCCTGACCCTGACGTGTTCTCCGGCTCCTACAATCGAATTATGCGTGTTGCCAGACTGTTCCGGTTCCCGGTCAAGGGATTCCCCGCCGAGGAACTCACCGAAGCTCGGGTGATCAAGGACCGCGGAATCCGCGGCGACCGGATCGCGGCGTTCACGAACGGCAGCCTCGACGTACCCGCCGATGCCTGGCACTCGTACTCCGCCTTTACCGTGCTCAAGAACGACACCGACCTGCAGAAGTGGCAGGTCGCAGCGACCCTCCCCGAGGCGGTCGACGCCGAATCCGTGCCCGGACCTGATCCGGATGGCCGGAGTGCCCCCGCCGAAGCGGCCGACGATGATTCCGCGACCGTGACCCTCACGGCCCCGACGGGGGAATCGACGTGCTTCTCCACGGACGATGAAAAGGGCAGGGCCGCCTCGGCGAGTTTCCTCTCCGAGCGGATACCCCCGCAGGGTACATTCCCGCGCTGCCTGGCCGTCGCCGATCAGGGGATGTTCGACTCGCAGCGCTCGGGAATCTCGCTCATCAACCCCGCGACGGTCGCCGCGATCGCCGATACCGACGAGGGCCGCGCGGCCCTCGGGTTGAGCGCTGAGGCGACGAGTCCGACGGTGGCCGACTCGGCGGACGCGAGCGTCCAGGACGACCCGGCCACTCCCGCAGCCGAGCTCGACCCGCTGCGGTTCCGCGGCAACATCCTCGTCGACGGACTCGCTCCGTTCGAGGAGTTCGCGCTCATCGGTTCGATCATCCGCCTCGGCGGCGTGCGCTTGGCGATCCGTTCGACGATCGAACGCTGCCCGGCGACGACCGTCAACCCGACGACCACCGAGGTCGACGTCAACGTTCCGCGGCTGCTCAACTCCGCCTGCGGCCATCTGCACTGCGGAATCTACGGGCAGATCCTCGAGACCGGCGATGTCGCGGCCGGCGACGAGATCACGGTCGAAGGCCCGGCCCCGCGGGAACTGGTCAAGGTCGCACGAACTCCGCGCTTCATGACCGTCGTCGGCCGCCGGCAGATCTGCAACGACATCGTCGAGGTGGCCCTGCGCGACGATCTCGGCTGGATCCGCGAATTCGACGAACCGGGCACGAACCTGCGCGTCCACCTCGACCTCGGCGCACCGTTCTGGCGGACCTATACGATCACCGACGTCGACGACGACATCGTCCGCATCGCCGTACGCACCCAGGGCAAGGGCTCCCGCGCCATGGCCTCCCTGGAAGAAGGGCAGCGGGTCCTCACCTCAGGCCCACACGGAACCATGACCGCCTCCCGCGTCTTCGGCGGCACAACGGCCCTGATCACCGCGGGAATCGGCATCACCCCGAGCCTCGGTCTGCTGCGCAGCGACGGTCTGGCCGACCTGCCCGCCACTGAACGGATCCGACTCTTCCACGTCGACCGCGACCACCGCACCGCATGCCTGTGGAACAGGCTGCAGGACCGTGCCCACTCAGGCAGAGTGCCAGTCGAGACCCACCACCGCGACACCGCGACGGCCGGTCGACCCGGCCACCGCGAACTCGTCGACTGGGTGGCCGGCTGCGACAACGTCATGGTCTGCGGACCCCGCGACTTCACGGCGGCCGTGCTCGCCGCCGCGGACGAGGCCGGCGTTCCCGCCGTCCACCAGGAGACCTTCGCCTCTCCGAACACGGGGATGAGCGAGGCCATCGCCGCGTGTTCGCCCGCCGAGGTGACCTTGGAGAATTCGGGAACGAGCTTCGTCTGGGAACCGAAGGAAGGCACCCTGCTCGAATCCTTGGAAGCGCGCGGATTCTGCTCGCCGAGTTCCTGCCGAGGCGGATCCTGCGGAACCTGCTCGGTGCCCCTGGCCGCCGGGTCCGTGCTCTACCCGATCGAGCCGGCCGCCCGCGTCGAGAACGACGAGGTGCTCGTGTGCTCCGCGGTCCCCGCCGGGCCCATCAGCCTGGCGCTCTGAACCCGGCAGGCCGACCACAGCTGACTGACCAGGCGGAATGACCCAGCCGGCCCTCTGAACCCGATGAATGACCTCCCGGCCCGATCAGGCAGACGGCGGCTGGGCGGGTGGCACAATGGATTCCATGCCGAAGAAGAAGCGCACCGTGCTGTCGAAGGGGCCCGCCGGACCGGTGGGTCGCCTGAGTCGGTGGGTCCGCCTCTCCGCGGCCGGGCGGATCATGTTCGCGAACTCGATCATGCTCGTGGGCATCATGGTGCTCACGACGAGTCTGCTCTACCTTCAGCTCTCCCAACTCAACACTAAGCGCGAACAGGACCTGCTGCGGTCGGCCGCGGACAACATCTCGATGTCACTGGGCCTCGTCGGAACCGGTGACGTCGGCCAGGACGACTACCTCGATTCCGAATCCCGCGACGACGTTCAGACGCTGCTGGACAACGTCATCAGCCAATACGGCTTCGACATCGCCGCGGTCGTGCCCATCGACTTCCTCCTCACGCCGCCGACCCTGGGCTCACCCGGACGCCAGCAGGCGCTGGAAGCGAAGACCGCCTCGGCGGATTCCGGGAAGATTCCCGAGGACTCCATCGACCAGCTGGCCCAGGCCGTCGACGGACAGGCCTTGCAGAATGGCAGGTCGACCGTGCGCTTCATCAACGACGGCGGCCCGGCCGACGGCACCATGTACGTCGTCACCCCGGTCTACGCCGAACACGTCGGCGTCGACGGACTGAGGTCGGACACCGTCGTCGGCGCCGTCATCGTCGGCAGCTCCGCCGATTCGGTCCGCGAAGGCTTCCTGGCGCAGGGCAAATGGCTCATCGGCATCGCCGTCCTCACCCTCGTCCTCGGCATCGGTTCGTCCTGGGTGACATCGCGGGGACTGCGCCGGGTCACCGGTGACTACGGTGCCGACGAGCTGCGCAGCATGCTCGACTTCTACTCCTCCGTGCTCACGGCCGTCTCCGAAGGACTGCTGCTCGTCGACCGAGCCCGCGGGATCGTGCTCATCAACACCGAGGCCCGCGAACTGCTGGGCATGCCGCCCGCCGGCGACGATGCTGACTCAGGTCCCACCTCGGCGGAGGAGATGCCGCTGCGCGAACTCGACCTGCCCGAGGCGCTGCACGATCTGCTCGCTTCCGGACGGTGGGCTCGTGACGAGATCCACTACACCGACGACCGTGTCCTCGTCGTCAATCAGCAGCCCACCGAGGCGGCCAGCGACACGTGGGTCGTGACCATGCGCGATCACACGGAGCTGGCCGAGCTCTCCGGCGAACTCGTCTCCGTGCGCTCCTTCTCCGATTCCCTTCGCGCGCAGACCCATGAATACGCGAACCGGCTGCACATGGTCGTGTCCCTGCTCGAGACCGGGCACGTCGACGAGGCCATCGACTTCGCGGCCAAGGACATCGACGATCTCAACCGGGTCAACGGTGACGGGTCGATGACCTTCGACCATCCCGTCCTCTCGGCGCTGCTGCTGTCGAAGATCGCCCAAGCCGCCGAGGTGGGCATCGAGATGACGGTGGACACCGCGGACCTCACGGGCAACCTCGGCGGGGACGATCGCGACCTCGCAACGATCCTCGGCAACCTCGTCGACAATGCCTTCGACGCCCTGAGCAGGCAGGACGTACTGCCCGAGGACAAGAGAGTCCATGTCGAACTCTCCGGCTCCGGCGGTCCCGGCGGATTCACGATCGAGGTCAGCGATGACGGCCCGGGAATCGACGAGGAATACCTCGACGCGATCTTCGAGCGCGGCTGGTCGACGAAGCACGATGGCGTCGAGACCGACCAGGGACAGGGTCGCCAGCAGACGGGCACCCGCGGGGTCGGGCTGTCCCTGGTCGTGCAGGCGATCCGCCGCCTCGGGGGAGCCGTCGACGTGCAGGGCCACGGGGAGGACTGCGACCGATTCAAGGGCGCAGTGCTCACGGTGTGGCTGCCCGACCCGGGGAATGCGGGTCGGACCGGGGCAGGCCGGTCGGGTTCCGGTCAGTCCGGCGACGGGCAGGTCGGATAGGGGCGGGTGATCGCCGGTGATGCCGGCACCGCCCAGGTGGACCGGAACCGGATGTGACGGGACTGCAACACGATCCGGGACGCTGTCAAACGGGTGAAGATAGACTGGCAGCATGTCGGACACAACTGCGCCTGAATCGAGCATCGGTGTGCTCGTCGTCGAGGATGAGGTGGTCGCCGCCCGTGCTCACGCGAAGTACATCGACCGCATCGACGGCTATCACGTCGCCGGAGTGGCGAAGAATGCCACTCAGGCGATGGCTGCTCTCACAGGTCAGATCTACGGACTCGATCCCTCCGGCGTCCACCTCGTCCTCCTCGATATGAATCTGCCCGACGGGCACGGGCTGCAGGTCTGCCGCGCTATCCGCGGCCAACGCGTCGACGTCGACATCATCGCGGTCACCGCTGCCAGGGATATGCAGATCGTGCAGGAGGCTCTGTCCTACGGCGTCGCCCAGTACATCATCAAGCCCTTCACCTTCCCCGTCTTCAAATCCAAACTCGAGGCGTATTCGTCCTTCCGCAACCGCCTCGGCGGGGATTCGAACGACGGCGAGGTCACCCAGACCGAGGTCGACAAAGCGATCTCGGCCCTGCGCACGCACACCGTGGCGGCGACCGCGAAGGGCGTGCCCGATGCGGTCCAGGCCGAGGTGAAGAGCCTGCTCGATGAGAATCCCGGCCAGTCCGCAGCAGAGCTGGCCGAAGGGCTCGGGGTCTCGCGAGTCACCGCTCGCCGCTACCTCGAATCCATGGCCGACGCCGGGATGCTCGAACGTCGTCCCCGATACGGTTCGGCCGGTCGCCCCGTCCTCGAATACACCGTCGTCCCCGACGCGGGCTGATCGCGGATTACGTGCGCGAGCAGCCGGCCGTGACCGACGCCGCGGGCTGATCGCTCTGTCACCGCGCACGTGACCGACGCCGCAAGCATTGTTGGGTCGATCCACGGCGTTCTGAACGCCGAAACCGCGGTGGATCGACCCAACAATCGGCCATGGACCGACGTAACGCCGGTCTCGGCACAAAGCAATGGACATCGAGGGGGCCTCGGTGGAGGATGGTCCCATGTCGAAGAAGTCCCGGGACTGGCTGACCGTCGCCCTCGTCCTCGTGCTGCTCGCCGGAGCCGGAGTCTTCGCTCTCTTCCGGCTGCCGATGACGAAGTCCTCCGCCGCCGAGGCGGCGGCCCACGACCTCGCCGAAGAACAGCTGAGCTCGGACATCTGGCATGAGAAGGATCTCGCTCAGGGCCTGTTCGACCGCGTCACGAAGGCATTGGGCACGAGAGTCGACCTGCGGTCGGTCACCGTCGACGACATCACCGAGGCGGACGGTCGGACCGTGGCCACCCTCGATTGGACGTGGGCGAACAACGACGGAGAGTCCTGGGAGTACAGTTCCCAGCTGCCGCTGGAGAAGAACGGGCTCTTCTGGTGGGCGGATCTCACGGAGAAAGCCATCCACCCGAAGCTCGGAAAGGGCGGCAGCTTCGCTCTGCGCGCGAATCCCGGCGGACGAGGGAAGATCCTCGGCGCCGATGATGAAGTGCTTATGGAGGAGGGGAAGGTCATCGACATCGGCGTCCACCCGATCCGGCTCGAATCCGACACCATCGGCCGACTCGTCAGCGGACTCAACGACGGTGTCGACTCCCTCGACCTCGACGCCGATGACCTCGAGAAGTCCGTCGATGACGCCGAAGTCAACCAGCTCGTCCCCGTCGTGACACTGCGCGAAGACGACTACAAGTCGGTCAAGGACGCCATCCACGATCTTCCTGGAGTGCTGTTCACCGAGGATACCCAGACCCTGACTCGGTCCCGCGGGTTCGCTCAGGCCACCCTCGGTTCGGCCGGTCCGGCCAGCGCCGATGACATCGAGAAGTCCAGGGGTGAGATCATCGCCGGCGACATCGTCGGTCGCACCGGTCTGCAGAATACCTTCAACTCCCGTCTCAGCGGACCGGGCAGCGTCGAAGTCTTCGTCAAGGGTGATTCGACGAACGACAAAGGCGGAAAGACGAAGCTGACGAGCCTGCATGCCTTCGAAGCGAAGGACGGCGACGACGTCGAGACCACCCTCGACGTCGTTATCCAGACCGCCGCGGACAAGGCGGCAGCGACGGCGAAGAAGCCGGCCGCCGTCGTCGCGATCCGCCCCAGCGACGGCCACGTGCTCGCCGTGGCCAACCACGACCCGGAAGGAGCGGCCTGGGACCGAGCGCTGAGCGGCCAGTACGCTCCCGGCTCGGTGTTCAAGATCGCCTCCGGTCTGGCACTCCTCGACGCAGGGGTGCGACCCGACGATGACATCGACTGCCCGAAGACCGCGAACATCGGGGGCAAGAGCTTCAAGAACGCCGAAGACGAAGTGCTCGGCACCGTCATCTTCGCCGACGACTTCGCCCACTCCTGCAACACCGCATTCGTCTCCTCCGGCGACAAGGTCACCGGCGACGAGGTGGCCGACGCCGCCGCCCAACTCGGCATGCTCGGCGACGCCTCGGCCATAGGCGCGAAGATGGCCTCGGTGCCGACCGACGATGACGAGGTCACCCACGCCGCTCAGATGATCGGTCAGGGCAAGGTGCAGGCGAGCCCGCTGTCCGTGGCGACGATGGCCGCCTCGGTGGAGGCGGGGGCAACGGTCACCCCGCTGCTCGTCCTCGGTGAGGCGCTCGACGAGGCGAAAAGCGACGGGGGCGGCCAGGGTGCAGGAAAGGGCACCGGCAATGGCAGCCAGGCTGCGGGCGACGGCAGCGACGGCGATGCCCCGACGCTCGACGCGGACGCAGCGAAGGAGATCTCGGCGATGATGCGCGCAGTCGTCACCGAGGGCACCGCCACCGCGCTCAAGGACGTTCCCGGCGATCCGGTCCACGGTAAGACCGGAACGGCCGAATACGGCGACGAGACCCCGCCGCGCACTCATTCATGGTTCGCCGGATTTCAAGGGGACCTGGCCGTGGCAGTGCTTGTCGAAGACGGCGGATTCGGCGCCGAGGCGGCCGTGCCGGTGGCGCGCGAATTCTTCGACAACGTCAACTGAGTACCACCGCCGAGTTCAGTTCCACCCATCAACTGGGCCGTGCCCGACGGTGCCGCGCTCCCTACTTCATGCGCAGGGACCGCATGGCTTGCAGCGCCCCGGTCATCGCCTTCGCGAACTTCGCCTGATCGAGAGGACCGGCCGGCGCGATCGGGTGGAGGCGCTGCTCCGCAATCGTGTGCGAGTGCATGAACTGGTGGAGGCCCTCAGGGCCGTGCCGGTGGCCCATGCCCGAGGCCTTGACTCCGCCGGCCGGTGCGTCGATGGATCCCCAGCTGGCCGGGTAGACCTCGTTGATGTTGACCATTCCGGCCTCGACCTGCCGCGCGATCTCACGCCCGTGGGAGCGTGAGTACACCGATGCCGAGAGTCCGTAGTCGCTGTCATTGGCGGCAGCGATCGCCGCGGCATCCGACGGCACCGAATAGACGGAGACGACGGGACCGAAGGTCTCCTCCCGACGCAGCTCCGCCTCAGGAGGAACATCCGTAAGCACTGTCGGGGCGTAGAAGTAGGGGCCGAGATCGGGCACCGGATGTCCGCCGGCGAGAACCGTGGCACCGGCGCTGCGTGCTTGCTCGACATGATTGGTGATCGTCTCGAGCTGCTTCGGTCCCGCCAGGGTGCCCATATCCGGGCCGTACTCGAACGCGGCGCTGAGGCGGTAGGCGCGGGCCGCCTCGGCGAAATGGGCGCAGAAGGTCTCATGGAGGTCCTCGTGGACGTAGATGCGCTCGATGGAGATGCACAGCTGCCCGGCCGAGGAGAACGATCCGCGCACGGCACCTTCGACGGCCTTCTCCAGATCCGCATCGGCGGCGACGATCAGGGGATTCTTGCCTCCGAGCTCGAGCGCGGCGGGGAGCAGACGCTGCCCCGCCTCGGCGGCGATCGACCGCCCAGCAGTCGTCGACCCGGTGAAGGAGATTCCGTCGGCACCGGCCATGAGCGCGGGCCCGACCTCGGACGATGGTCCGGGCACGAGCTGCCACACCTCGGCGGGCAGGCCGGCGGCGATCGCCAGCCTGCGCATGAACACCGAGGTCAGCGTCGTCGTCGAATCGGGTTTGTGGACGACGGCGTTGCCGGCGGTCAGGGCCGCGAACAGGTCGGTCGCACCCAGGGTCAGTGGGTAGTTCCACGGGGTGATGAAACCGATCACGCCCAGCGGGGTGCGCGTGACCTCGGTCCGGGTGAGCACGGGGATGGCTCCGCGTCGACGTTCGGGCCGCAGATAGCGGGCGGCCATCACCCCGTAGTGGCGGAGCACATTGAAGGTATCGAGGATCTCGTCATAGGCGTGAATGCGGGCCTTGCCAGTCTCGTACTGAATGATGTCGAGGAGCAGATCCTCATTCCGGACCAGAGCGGAATGCAGTCGAGTGAGCACCTTCGTGCGGTGCTGAACCGACTGGGCGGCCCACGACTCGCCGGCAATGCGCGCGGTGGCGTAGGCAGCCTCGATATCGTCGGGAGTGTTCCGGGCGAACCTGTCGACCTCCTGCCCGGTGAACGGCTCGACTCCGCGCATCACCTCGCCCGAACCGGAGGCATCGGCGTACGGATCGGTGTCGAGGAAGTCCCGCAGCGCCGCGGTGACATGCGCGGACGGGGTCCCGGCCGCGCTTGCTTCGGAGGTGCGTGCGGTGGTCTCGGTTCTCATCGGCTTCCTCTTTCTGTGACGTAGGTCATCGCAGGCTAGACTACCGAATATGGTTTCGAGTGGACTCCGGCGTGCGCTGAAAGTCAGCTGTGCACCCACCGCCGTCCTCGATCTCGACGCGTTCGACGAGAACCTCGACGCCCTGGCTCAGCGCGCTCGCGGACTGCCGATCCGGCTGGCCACGAAATCCCTGCGCGTGCCCGAAGCCATCGACCGAGCGCTCGCCCACCCCGCCTATTCGGGCGTGCTCGCCTTCTCCGTTCCCGAGGCTCTGTTCCTCCATGCCCGCGGCGTCCGCGAGATCGTCATCGGCTATCCCAGCCTCGACCGGCCGGCCCTGACCCGGATGGTCGCCGAGGCGGGAGCGCGGTCGAACATCACCGTGATGATCGACTCCGTGGACCACCTCGACATCATCGACGACGTCCGCAGGTCCCTCGCCGAGGCGGGGCGGGATTCCGGCCCGGAAGGGACCGGTCCGGCGGGGAACGCGGCGATCCTCGCCGAGGCGGGAGCCGCCTCGGTGCGGGTGTGCATCGACGTCGACGCCTCCTATCGCCCGGCCGAATCCTGGTTGGGCGACCGGGTCCATATCGGGGCCAGGCGCTCACCGATCCGTGACGGGCGAGCGGCCGTCGCGCTCGCCCGACAGGTCGCGGCCCGGCCCGGGTTCGACCTCGTCGGGATGATGTTCTACGAGGGGCAGATCGCCGGCACCGCCGACGCCGGACGAACGGTCAGGCAGGCGATCGTGCGGCTCATGCAGAGAGCCTCGATCGCCGAACTCGCCGAACGACGAGCCGCCGTCATCGCCGCCGTCAGAGAGGTCGCCGACCTCGAATTCGTCAACGGCGGGGGAACCGGCTCGTTCGAATCCAGCTCCGGCGAAGGCACTCTGACCGAACTCGCCGCCGGATCCGGTCTCTTCTCCCCGGGACTCTTCGACGGCTATACGCACTTCCGGCATCGGCCCGCCGCGTACTTCGTCACCCCTGTCGTCAGACGCCCTGCACCTGGTTGGGTGACGGTTTTCAAGGGCGGATTCATCGCCTCGGGAGTGCCTGGTACCGACCGGCTGCCGACCATCGCCTGGCCGCCGGGCCTCGAGTACTCCGGTCTCGAGGGTCCCGGGGAGGTGCAGACTCCGCTGACCGGGCCCGGCACGGAATCGCTGCGCATCGGGGATCTCGTGTGGTTCAGGCACGCCAAAGCAGGCGAACTGGCCGAACATTTCAACGATTTCCTCGTCGTCTCGGGATCGACGATCATCGACACCTGGTCGACATACCGGGGAGAGGGGCTGGTGGTGTGAGAGAAGTGCAGTCAGGGCGCGGCGAACGGATCGGTAGCGGTGCGAATCGTGTGGCGGCGACGGTTGCGGGCCGTGCATCGGGCAGATCTGCAGTGAATGGCCGGCATGCGTTCCGGAACTGGGCCGGTCACGTCCACGCACATCCGCACACATTCTCGAGTCCCGCCTCGGCGGAGGAGCTAGCGGGAATCGTCACGACCGCAGCAGCAGCCGGGGACCGTCTGCGGGTCGTCGGAGCCGGGCATTCCTTCAACCCCGTGGCCGCCGGCGATGACGTCATGGTCAGCCTCGACGGACTGTCGGGGATCGTCGCCGTCGACGAGGCGGCCGGCCGGGTCCGCTTCCACGCCGGCACCCGCCTGCGGGACATTCCAGCCCTCCTCGCACCCTTCGGTCTTGCCCTGGAGAACCAGGGGGACGTCAATCCGCAGGCCCTGGCCGGGGCGATCTCGACGAGCACGCACGGCACCGGGATCGGGTTCACCGGGTTCGCCGGGACCGTCACCGGACTGAGCCTCATGGGCCCCGACGGCGAAGTACGGGAACTGTCGGCCGAAGTGGAACCGGAGAGCTTCGACCTCGCTCGGGTCGGCCTCGGCGTCCTCGGCATCATCACCGAGGTCGAACTCCAGTGCGTGCCGGCCTTCGACCTCATCGCCGAGGAGAAGGTCGCTGGATTCGACGAGCTCCTCGACGGGCTGACCGAGCGGATGCGCGGGGCGGACCATTTCGAGTTCTACTGGTTCCCGCACACCGATTCGGTGCTGACGAAGACGAACACCCGAGTGGAACCGGGACAGGCCGGGCCGGGTCACCTCGCCGAGGCGGGGGTGCGCAACCGGTGGCTCAACCTCCTCGACAAAGAGGTGGTGGAGAACGGGGCACTGCGACTGGCCGTCGAGCTCGGTGCCAAGGTCCCGGGCGTGGTGCCCTCGATCAATCGCATCGCTCAGTCCGTCGTGGCAGACCGGACGTACCGGGCACCGGGCCACGATGTGTTCGTCACCCCACGGCGGGTGCGGTTCAACGAGATGGAGTACGCGCTGCCCTTCGACTCCGGACCCGAGGCGATCCGGGAGATCCGAGACGTCATCGAGGCCAAGGGGTGGGCGATCTCATTCCCCCTCGAGGTCAGGTGCGCCGCCGCCGATGATGTGCCGCTGTCGACGGCGACGGGGCGGGAGACGATGTACATCGCCGTCCACCGCTTCATCAAGGAGGACTTCGCCGAGTACTTCCGCGTCGTCGAGGAGATCCTGAGCCGGCACGGCGGCCGCCCGCACTGGGGCAAGATCCACACTCGCACCGCCGCTGACTTGCCCGAGCTCTATCCCCGATTCGCGGACTTCTGCGACCTGCGGGCTCGACTGGATCCGGAGGCCATGTTCGGCAATCGCTTCACCGACTCGCTGTTCGGCGTCGCGCGGCGCTGAGGTCCGTCGACGTCACCCGCGGTTGAGGGCGTTCGGCGTTACGCGCGACTGACGGCCGGTCAGTCGACAGGCGGTCGCAAACGGGTACTGGCGATCGAAAAGTGGTCGCAAACGGATACTCCTGGGCGGGCGGAGAGTCCCCGGTAGTGACCTATTCTTCGGCGGCTCGCGCGTCGAGCCAGTCGAGGATCTCCGGCCAGGCCGCCTCGGAGGTCGATCTGCGCATCAGGCCGTGATGTCCGATGCTCGTCACCCCGAGCTCCTCCGGGGCGAAGGTGCGACGAGTCACCGGGGCCAGCCGCAGTCGATCGGTGATCGCATCGATGAACGCAGTCGTCGCCCAAGGATCGTCTGAGGTGCCGATGGCGAGCACAGGTGTGCGCAGTCGGGAGGCTCGCGCCTCGGCATCGAAGCTCGGATCATCGAAGAAGAAGTGGGGGCGGCGCAGCCATTTCGTCCACTCATAGAGGGCGGCAGCGGGAATGTCCTCGCCGAGTCCCACTCGACTGCTGGGCATGTACCCGAACACCCGAGTGATCGCTCTGCCGAAGACCCCGAGGCCGAATTCCACGCGGAAACGCTCGCTGCGGGGTGCGATTTCGCGCGCGGCCACCATCGCTGTGGCGATCGTGGCGATTCCACTCAGACGCTGACCGCCGTATCCCAGAAGCAGAGCGTGGCCGCCGACGCTGTGGCCCAACGCCGTATGCGGCAGATCAGGGAATCTCTCCTCTGCCCAGGCTCCAGCCGCCGCGACATCTTCGGAGATCCAGTCGCGCATGCGGATGTGCCGATGGGCGCGAGCCTCGGTCCGATCGCCGACGCCGCGGAAACCGTAGGTGACCACGGCGAATCCTCTCGCGGCGGCCGCCTCGGCGAAGGAGAAGTAGAAGCGTTCCGGAGTCGCGGTCGCCGGGTGGATCGTCAGCACCGCACGGGGGTCGGCAGCGGGGAGGAAGAGATGTCCCCCGAGTGCGCTGGATCCGTACCGGCTCGACACCGGGATGCGCACGTCCTGCTTGAGAAGTGAGTCCATGTCCTTCAGGGTAATCATCACGATGCCAGGATGCTACTAGTCGGTAATATAATTCCGGTCGTTGCCATCCGTGCCGGCGTATTCGGCGCCCTCCCACTGCAGATCCCCGGCCTGTCCCCACCGCAATCCTCGGCCTGTCATCACGGCAACCCTCGGCAGTATTCCTCCGAAGTCCTTCGCGGGATCCCATGTCCGAGCGTGCTGGTACGCTCAGAGAATGACCGCGTCGGATCGGAACCATCCCGCATCACCCACCCAGGCGACCAGCCGCGAGCGGGAGAGAGGCCGGCGCAGGTCGATGTTCGTCGCCGCATTCGGCACCGTCGTCGAATGGTACGACTTCTCGATCTTCTTCTATGTCGCCACGACCCTGACTAAGGAGTTCTTCGGCGATCAGACGGATTCTCTGCTGCTGACCCTCGGGGTCGGCGCGGCGGGATTCCTCTTCCGGCCCTTGGGTGCGATGGTCTTCGGCCACCTCGGTGATCGGATCGGACGGCGATCGACGCTCATCATCTCCGCGGTCCTCATGGCGATCTCCATGCTCGGGATCGCGGTGATCCCGAACTACGACACGATCGGCATCTGGGCAGGCGTCCTCATGGTCGCCCTGCGCTGCCTGTCCGGATTCTCCGTCGGCGCGGAATACACGGGAATCATGGTCTTCCTCATGGAATCGGCGGGACCGGGAAAGCGCGGATTGGCGGCCAGCTGGGCTGCGGCCAACAGCGAGGTCGGCGCCCTCTTGGCGGTGGGGTCCGGTGCGCTGCTGGCGAATACGCTCAGCCCCGAGGCAATGGACTCCTGGGGTTGGCGGCTGCTGTTCGTCCTCGGTGCCGTGCTCGCCATCCTCATGGTTCCGCTGCGGTCGATGATGGAGGAGACCGAGACCTTCAAACGGCTGCAGCAGGCAGAGAAGGAGAAGAAGGGCACGAAAGACACGGCCCTCGAGCGCTCCCCGCTCATCACTGCGATCCTCGAACAGCCGCGGGCGATCCTCGTGGCCTTCCTCATCTCCTCGATCGGCTCGGTCAGCTACTTCCTCAACATCACCTATGTGCCCACGTACATCGAAGAGGTGGCGAAGGTCCCGAACTCCGGCTCCCTGGCCCTGGGCACGGTCGCGGCCGTCGTCGCCATCGTCGTCACCCCGTTCTTCGGCCTCGCCTCGGACAGGTTCGGGCGCAAGCCCGCCCTGGCCGTTCTCATGGCTGTCTTCGTGTTCACGATCATTCCCGCATACGCTCTGCTGGGCGGCAGCTCCTCGAGTGGGGCGGTCTTCGGTGTTGCGTTCCTCGCAATTCCCGCCGCCGGGTGGAGCGCGGTGGCTGCCGCAATGGTGCCCGAGCAGTTCACCGGCACGAGCCGTTTCTCCGGCATGGCGATCGGCTACAACGTCGCCACCGTGCTCTTCGGCGGTCTCTCGCCGCTCATTGCCACGGCACTCATGTCGTCGACCGGCATCACTCTCGCGCCGGCGATCTACGCCACCGTCGTCATCGTCGTCGCCGGAGTCCCGACTCTCATCCTCGCCCGCAGCATGGGCAAGAAGACCCTCGCCGAGGTGGACGCGGACAAGCATCTCGTCCCTGCTTGAGAACGTGGCCGGGGAATTGCCGCGGCCCGCTCAAAGCGGCACACGGACGCCTCGCGCAGTGAGACTCTTCGGGGGCTGCGGCTGATCGGTGACAGACGTTGCCGTTCTGCCACACTCTGCGCACATCTCGCGCTCGATGAACTCATAGGTTGGTTTCAGAACACGCATTCGGGCGACCTGCTCCCGGGTGTGAGAGACCGATCAAGGAGTCATCATGAAACGCATGAAGCGTGCCACCTTCACCGCTGCGGCCCTGCTCAGCTGCACACTCGCCTTCTCGGGCTGCTCGCTCATCAGCCAGGCCGTCCAGCCCGAACAGGGCCAGACCGGAGAACAGTCGAACGCCGACGCTCAGGATCAGGGCAGCCAGGATCAGAACGCTCAGAATCAGGGCGACCAGAACGGCCAGGAGACGAACGCCGACCAGAACGGCCAGGATCAGACCGGACAGGACCAGACCGGTGGTCAGGATTCGAGTTCCGATCAGTCGACTACGGGCTCCTCGTCGTCGACCTCGTCTTCTGACGGGTCCACCGGTTCGGGTTCGGGAGCGTCGTCCGGCAGCCAGGGGCAGGTCAGCATCGGCGAAAGCTTCGAGGATCCGGAGATGCAGGACAAGATCGAGGTGCTCTCTGCGGTGCGGAACTTCGAGTCGTCCAAGAGGGCGTCGGCGATCGAACTCGGCGGCGAAGTCGTCCTCCTCGAGGTCAAGATCACCCCGGGGCAGAAATACAGCGGACTCATCCAGTCCGGAGCGTTCAAGATCTCCGAAGACGGCGGGGCGGACTACCGATACGACCAGACGGACGGCCTCGAAGCCGAGATGCGAGCTGCCGGCTACGAACCCTTCGAGGACGTCAGACGCCGTGACGGCGGAACCCACCAGGGCTGGCTCGCCTATGTTCCGAACGAGAAGCAGGATGCCTACACGATCCGCTACGAACGCGGACCCGGCAAGGTGCTGGGAACCGACGAGAAGGTCCCGGAGTTCACGACGACCTTCGACATCCCCTCCGTCTGACTCCCGAGGCTGACTCACGAGGGCGGCGACTGCGAACCGTGAGTCATGTGGCTGCGACCCGCGGGGTCTGAGGCGGGGAGGCGTCAACCGATCTGCGAGGTCTGCAGCGGGGAGGCGTCAACCGATCAGCAAGTTCTGCTGCAGGGCGGCGTCGGCCGACCGGCGAAATGCACATAGAGGCCGGTCTCCGAATTCGGAGACCGGCCTCGATGCGTTGTCAGGGTCGGTGATCAGCCTTCGACTAAGGCCTTCCAGTCCGAGACCTCGGACTCGGCGAGCTGAGCCGCGACACCGGTGTAGGTGGCAGGTGTCAGAGCCTTGAGCAGTTCGGCACGATCCTCGGGCAGCCCGAGACCGTCGACGAACGTCTGCAGATCGGCCTGGTTGATGCGTTTGCCGCGCGTGAGTTCCTTGAGCGTTTCGTACGGGTTGTCCATTCCCGGCACGCCCTGCAGTCCGGCGGCACGCATGACCGACTGGACGGCTTCACCGAGGACCTCCCAGTTGCCGTCGAGGTCGGCGGCCAGAGCCTCCTCGTTGATGGCAAGCGCACCGAGGCCCTTGACCAGGTTGTTGAGTGCGAGCACCGAATGGCCGTAGGCGACACCGATGTTGCGCTGCGAGGTCGAGTCGGTGAGGTCGCGCTGCATCCGCGAGGTGATCAGCGTCGAGCCGAGGGAATCGAGCAGGGCGCAGGAGAGTTCGAGGTTCGCTTCGGCGTTCTCGAAGCGGATCGGGTTGACCTTGTGCGGCATCGTCGATGAACCGGTCGCTCCGGCGACGGGAATCTGCTTGAAGTAGTTCATCGAGATGTAGGTCCACATATCGGTTGCCAGGTTGTGCGCGATCCGGTTGAACCGAGCGACATCGGCGAACAGCTCGGAGTTCCAGTCGTGGGATTCGATCTGCGTGGTCAGCGAGTTGAAGGTCAGTCCGAGACGATCTTCGACGAAGGTGCGGGCGATCTGCGGCCAATCCGCTCCCGGCACAGCGGCCAGATGGGCCGAATAGGTGCCCGTGGCGCCGTTGATCTTGCCGAGGAACTCTGTGGCGGCGATGCGTTCGTACTGACGACGCAGGCGGTGGATGAAGACCGCGAGCTCCTTGCCCATCGTCGTCGGAGTGGCCGGCTGACCGTGGGTGTGGGCGAGCATCGGAACGTCGGCCAGTTCCGCGGCGGACTCGGCGAGAGCGTCGATGAGGGCCTTCGCTCTCGGCAGCCACACCTGTTCGGTGGCACCCTTGATGCCCAGCGCCCAGGACAGGTTGTTGATGTCTTCGGACGTGCAGCAGAAGTGGACGAGCTCGCCGAGGTCCTCGGCGCCGATCGTCACTAGGGCTTCTTTGATTGTGTATTCGACGGCCTTGACGTCATGGACGGTGACGGCTTCATGAGCCGCCAGCGTGGCGATGGTGTCGGCGTCGAAGTCGGCGGCGAAGGCACGCAGTCCGTCGATCTCATCGGGGGTGAGGGTGCGAACGCCCTCGATCACCGAGTTCTGTGCGAGGTGGATGAACCATTCGATCTCAACGATGATGCGGTTGCGGTTGAGCGCCGCCTCGGAGAGATGATCGACGAGGTCAGCGGTGTCTTTGCGGTAGCGACCATCAAGCGGTCCGAGAGCGATGGCGGGCGAGATTTCGGCAAGGGAAACAGTCGGCATGCCCTCATTTTCTCATGAGCGGCGAATCGGAGCGGCACCCGTCCGCGCCGACCGATCGCCAGGCGCCGGCGGGACCACGAGACTCGAGCATCGCCCCTTGTGGATTCGGTGGCGACTTCGACGCCTGTGCCCTGTGGATGCTCAAGCCTCTTCCCCAGCCTTGGAATCGAGGCTTCTCTGCTCGAGCCGCTGCCGCCTACGGTCGTGTGATTCGGGCACGGATGCCGAACAGGCAGGCGGGAGGGCAGAGTCATGATCACTGACGAATTGGAGCGCAATCGTGAGCAGTGGAGGCGGCGAGCGGAGGTGCTGCACTCCCTGGCGCAGAGCTGCCGCCAGATCGACGGATGGGATTCCCCGGCGGGAGCGCTGCTCGATGACCGAGTGGCCTCTTGCGCAGAATCGATCGACGAGTTGGGCGAGAGGGCGGAGAAGCTCGCCGAGGCGTATGACCTCCACCTGCAGGTCGTGTCGGTGGGCGGGCGGATCCAACTGTGAACACTCACCCCACCGAACGTGAGGGCGCCGACATCGACAGTTGGATCGTCGTCGACCTCGACCGGATCAGCAGACTGCCCGAACGGCTGCGTCGTCTTTGGCCGCCCGATCTGCTCCCTCGCCGGGTCGACCGGGATTCCCGAGCCGTCTCGGCGGAGGAGGAGATCTCCGGCGCAGGTTCGGGGACTGCGGCCGCAGGTTCGGGGACTGGCGCCGCACCCTCGGGAATGGGCGAGGGCAGTGGGGGCGCGAAACGGGACCTCGATGTGCTCACCGCATGGCTGCGCGGCTTCGCCTCCGAACTCAACCGGGTGCGCACGCGCATCAGCGTCGTCGTGTCATCGGGAGTCGAAACCGTCCACCTGGCACTGTGCCTGGGGCCGGGGATCGCGCATGCGATCCTCGCGTTGCAGGGGGAGGGACTCGAGGACTTCGCGCGGCACCAGCTGCTGCGCCGGATCGAGCCGGGACGGATCGGGCACGTCGTCGAGGATCTCACCGAGCTCGTCGACCAGGACTGTGTGCTCACGCTCAGCTGGGCGTCCGGACGGGGTGCGACAGGACTGGAATTCCTCCGCCGAGAGGGCGGGACATGGTTCCGGCCGGTCATCGAGCGCGCCGGCGATTCCGTCACCGTCGACGATGACGTCGACGCCGGCGAATCAGCGGTGCGAAAGCTGCTGAGCGCCGTGCTCACGCGGACGCTGACGGCAGGAGCTCCGAGTTGACGGAGTCAGCACTGACGGCGGCAGCGGCTGAGGGCCGGGAGTTCGTGGCCCCGTGGGCTTGTGGCGCCAGGGACCGGCATGGAACGGGGCATGAGGGCGGCAGCGACCGGGGAATGAGAGGAGACCCGCGATGATCGGTTCGACGACTCGCGGAGGCGGGAGGATCACCGTCGACGAACGCGCCGACGGCAGCGGAGACGCACTGCAGAACGTCATCGCCGATATCGGCGATCTGTCCGTCGACGCCGCTGTCGGAGACTTCGACCTTGCGACTCTGCTCACCCAGGTACCGGCTCCTGTTACAGCGCTCAACCTCGACGCCTGCCGGATCCGGTTCCACGCACAGCTGACCGCCTCGGTGCTCGAACTCGAGGCCACGCTGCTCGCCGTTCGAACCGCTGCCTTCGCCTACCGGCAGGCGGAGAAGGGCATCAGCGAAGTCTTCGGCGGACTGCTCGACACTCTCGGCTACGCGACCGGCCGCATCATCGCGCTCAGCCTGCCCGTCGTCATCCCCGTCGCCCTCGTCGTCGGGGCTCAGGTGGTTGCGGTCACGAAGATCCTCGACGTCACCGGACTCGACGATGTCATCACCAAACAGTTCGGCATCGACCTGGGCAATACGAAGGCGAAAGCGAAGGAAGCGCTGATCGCGTTCGCGTTCGAACAGTCCGACGTCACCGGGGCTGTCATCGAGCATGTGCTGCCGGGCTTCGTCGTCGGTTTCCTCGGGCTGCCTCCGTTCATCCTCGACTCCGAAGGCGATCACGCATTCTGGCCGCACGACTCGACGTCGATGACGATCTGGGTTCTGGCCGGGGCGAACGCGTTCGGACTGCTGCTGCCCTCCGATGTCGAGGTGTGGAGGGCGAAGGGGCTGACTGCTCCGCACAAAGAACCGCCGCGTGACGTCGAAGACCTCTTCTCCCGCGAAGCGAACTGCCACCGCGGAGCCGATTCCGGACAGGTCCGCATCGAGGAGGTCGTCGGACCCGATGGGACGACCCGCTATATCGTCTACGTCCCAGCCACCACCGACTGGTCTCCGAAGTCGGGTGACAATACGACGGACCTGACGACGAACGTGCAGGGCATGGCCGGCAATGACACCGTGATGCGCGAAATGGTGCGCCAGGCGATCGCCGATGCCGGGATCGGCCGCGGCGCCGAGGTCATGCTCGTCGGCTATTCGCAGGGAGGAATCACCGCAGGCTCTCTGGCCGCGGATCCGGCATTCCTCGACGATGTCAACGTCACGGCCCTGATGACGGTCGGTGCTCCGGTCTCCGATTTCGACATCGATTCCGGAATCGACGTGCTTTCGATCGAGCACGAACAGGACCTCGTCCCCGATCTCGACGGCAACGAGAACCCGGCGACGAAGGACTGGTCGACGGTCACCGTCGACTACGACCCCGACGAACTGCGCAAGGTTCCTGAACTAGCGGACAAGACCGACGCCGAACTCGATGAGATGTTCGCCTCGGCCGGGGCGGCACACTCCTCCGTCGCCTACGCCGCCTCTATCGGACTGCTGCTGAAGGCCGGGAACCCCGCCTTCGACCGCTTCACCTCGAAGAACTCAGGTTTCTTCACCGGTGACCTCGCGAAGACGCGCGACTACCAGGGCAAACGCAAACGCCATTGAACTCGGTCCCACGCAATGGCACTCGGCATCGAAAAGAAGGGCCACCTCGGTGCACGAACGGACGTTGCGAAACCTGCACACGACCTCCCGAACAAGGGCTGCCTCGGTGCTCGGATGTGCATTGGTCGGACGATGGAGCATCTCTGACGTGATCGACAATTGTCCACGGAAGGCTTTGGAACTCGGCCACATGTGTCGAGCTCGGGCCATAGTCTGTTCCTGACCTGCACTTTTGGTACTCGAACCGCATGGGGAGAGTGGCAAGCAGTGAGTGGATTCGGTATTGTGATATCACCTGTGAATCAGATCACTCGAGGGCGAGTTCTCACATCCGAGGGCCTGCCCGACGGACACGGTCCACCACTGGTCACCTCCGGTGAAGATGGACCTCGAACAAAGGAGAACTGAAATGACCTCCAACATTTCAGTGGGAACCGGCGCTGCCCACAGTCAGTCCTCGCAGCCCAGAATGATCCAGATGCTCACCGAAGACGGAAACCGCGTCGAATCCGGTGAGTACGATGCCTTCGCAGCAGAACTCACCGATGAGGATCTGCGCGGCTTCTACCGGGACATGGTCCTGGTCCGCCGCATCGACGCCGAAGGAGCTGCCCTGCAGCGTCAGGGACAGTTGGGCCTGTGGGCACCTCTGTTCGGACAGGAAGCAGCCCAGATCGGCATGGGACGGGCCGCTCGCCCCCAAGACTTCGTCTTCCCCACCTACCGCGAACACGGCCTCGCCTACACCCGCGGTGTCGAACCCGAAACCCTGCTCAGCATCTTCCGCGGTCAGAACCACGGCGGCTGGGATCCGCAGGAGCACCGGTTCCACACCTACACCATCGTCATCGGCTCGCAGACCCTGCACGCCACCGGCTACGCCATGGGCATCTCCATGGACGGCGACGTCGGCACCGGCGACATCGAACGCGACACGGTCGCCATCGCCTGCTTCGGCGACGGCGCGACCTCGCAGGGCGATGTCTCCGAGGCGCTGACCTTCGCCGGAGCATTCCACGCCCCGGTCCTGTTCTTCTGCCAGAACAACCAGTGGGCGATCTCCGAACCCACTCACGTCCAGACCGCAGCCCCGCTGTCGACTCGCGGCGAAGGATTCGGAGTCCCGGGCATCCGCGTCGACGGCAACGACATCATCGCGATGTACTCCGTCGCCCGCGCCAGCCTCGACTCCGTGCGCGCCGGCCACGGCCCGATGCTCATCGAAGCCTTCACCTATCGTCGCGGCGCTCACACCACCGCCGACGATCCGACGAAGTACCGCGACAAAGCTGAAGAGGAGATCTGGGAGGATCGCGACCCGATCACCCGCCTCAAGGCCTACTTGGACAAGCACACCGAGACCAGCGACGAATTCTTCGCCGAGGTGGACGCCGAGGCCGACACCCTCGCCGCACGCATCCGCCATAACTGCATGACCATGGAGAACCCCGACGCGGTCGAGATGTTCGCCCATGTCACCGCGGAACCCCACTCCCTCGTCGACGAGGAACGTGCCGAATTCCTGGCATACCAGGCCTCGTTCGCCGATGCGGGTGAGGCCTGATGGAGAAACTTCCCCTCTCTAAGGCGATCACCGCCGGAATGCGCAAGGCCATGGAGGACGACCCGAAGGTCGTCCTCATCGGTGAGGACATCGGCAAACTCGGCGGCGTCTTCCGCGTCACCGAGGGTCTGCAGAAGGACTTCGGTCCGCAGCGCGTCATCGATGCCCCGCTGGCCGAGTCCGGCATCGTCGGCACCTCGATCGGCATGGCCATCCGCGGCTACCGTCCCGTCATCGAGATCCAGTTCGACGCGTTCATCTTCCCGGCCTATGACCAGATCGTCACCCAGGTGGCGAAGCTGTACAACCGCACCCTGGGCAAAGAGAACATCCCATTGGTCATCCGCGTGCCCTACGGCGGCGGCATCGGCTCACCCGAGCACCATTCGGAGAGCCCCGAGACCGTGTTCGCCCACCATGCGGGACTGCGACTCATCTCTCCGTCGAACGCTCATGACGCGTACTGGATGATCCAGGACGCGATCAAGAGCGAGGATCCGGTGATGTTCTTCGAACCCAAGCGTCGCTATTGGATGCGCGGGGACGTCGACACGTCGGCCCGAGGCGAGCTGGGCATGCACGACGCCCGCGTCGTGTCCGAAGGCACCGATGTCACCCTCGTCGCCTACGGCCCGCTGGTGCCGACCGCGCAGGACGTGGTCACTGCGGCCGCCGAGGAAGGCAAGAGCGTCGAACTCATCGACCTGCGCAGCCTCAATCCGATCGACTTCACCACGATCGAGAAGTCCGTGACGAAGACCGGCCGTCTGGTTGTTGCCCACGAGGCACCGACCTTCCTGGGGCTGGGTTCGGAGATCGCCGCGCGCATCACCGAACGCTGTTTCTTCAATCTCGAAGCCCCGGTCATCCGGGTCGGCGGGTACCACACCCCGTACCCCGGTTCGCGGATGGAAGAGCACTACCTGCCCGACCTCGATCGCATCTTCGATGGTGTCGATCGGGCCCTGTCCTACTGATTTCGAGGAGAGTCAAGAATGTCTTTCGAATTTCCTCTTCCCGACGTCGGTGAGGGCCTGACCGAGGCCGACATCGTCGCGTGGAAGGTCGCCCCCGGCGACACTGTCACCGTCAACCAGATCCTCGTCGAGATCGAGACCGCGAAATCGCTCGTCGAGCTGCCCAGTCCGCAGGCCGGCACCGTCGGTGCGCTCCTTGTCGAGGAGGGCCAGACCATCGAGGTCGGCACCCCGATCATCCGGTTCGGCGGAGATGATTCCAACGCCGAGGCGGCCCCCGCCTCTGCTGGTGCGCCGGCTCCCGGTTCGGCTGAGAAGTCGACCGATGCCTCCGGTGATGCCGACGGCGGGGCCACTCTCGTCGGTTATGGAGCGAAGGAGACGTCGTCGAAGCGGCGTCCGCGGAAGGGCGCTTCCGTCCCCGCTCCCGCCGCTGGCGCCGCTCCGGCAGCGTCGGCTGCTCCGGAAGCGTCGGCTGCCCCGGCTGCGGAGGCGGCCGTGCCTGCACCGGCAACAGCTCCGGCGGCTCAAGCACAGTCCGCTTCGGCGCCTGTTCCGGCAGCGCAGTCGCAGTCCGCTTCGGCTCCCGCCTCGCCGAGCAAACCGCTGGCGAAGCCGCCCGTGCGGAAGCTCGCGAAGGATCTGGGTGTCGACCTCTCCCAAGTGACACCGACCGGACCCGCGGGACGTCACGCGCGACGATGTGCACGCCGCCGCCAATCGGACCGCCGCTCCCACGTCGGGTGCGACGGCACCGGCGGCCGCCTCGGCGAGTGATCAGGGAGCGCTCGAAGAGCGGATCCCGTTCAAGGGCGTGACGAAGATGATGGCCAAGGCCATGGTCGATTCGGCATTCACGATGCCGCACGTCACCGAGTTCCTCGATGTCGACGTCACCGAGACCATGGCGATGGTCCGCCGGTTGAAGTCGACGAAGTTCCTGGGCGAGGACGTCAAGGTCTCGCCGCTGCTCATCGTCGCCAAGGCCGTGGCGTGGGCCGTGGGACGCAATCCGCGGATCAACTCGTGCCTCTCCGGCGACGAGATCGTCGTGAAGAAGTACGTCAACCTCGGCATCGCGGCCGCTACTCCGCGCGGACTGATCGTGCCGAACATCAAGAACGCACAGGCCATGGGTCTGGGCGAACTGGCGCAGGGCATTCAGGATCTCACTGCTCTGGCGCGGTCGGGCAAGACGCCGCCGGCCGATCAGGCCGGGGGCACGATCACGATCACGAATGTCGGCGTCTTCGGAGTCGACGCCGGTACGCCGATCATCAATCCGGGAGAGGCCGCGATCCTCGCGTTCGGGCAGGTCCGGAAGAAGCCGTGGGTGGTGGACGACGAGATCGTTCCGCGCGAGATCACTACGCTGTCGGTCAGCGCCGACCATCGTGTCGTCGACGGCGAGATCATCTCGAAGTTCCTCGCCGACGTCGGACGGGGCCTTGAGGACCCGACTCTGATGTTGGCCTGATTCTCGCCCTGGCGCCGGCTTCTGACCGGCTCTGGAGGCTCGAACACCCCGGTTTCGCACAGTGCGAGGCCGGGGCGTTCTGTTCTCGTGGACGGTCGCGGCCCAGCCCAAGGCAGTCAGCACCTGTTCAAATCGGGGCTATCTGCCTAAGACTGGCCCGTGAGCGGATGGTAGGACGGTGACGATCGCCCTGCGCACGGGCGGAGCCGATCCTCGAACGTCAGGGCCGGCCCGACGGTGCGGTCTACCCGTCGAGGTAGGCGCTGTTGTCCTTGGGGCTGCCGTCCTTGACGAGTCGCTTGGCGATGCAGTGGTTGCGGTCGAGTCCCCACGAGCGGCACTGGTCCAGGGCCTGCTCCGGATCGCTGTAGCCGGTGTCGACGACCGTGACCCAGTAGCTGCCGTCCTTGTACGAGGCCCAGTCGCCGCTGTGGATGAGGATTGCACCCGGATACTTGACCTTGTTGGCTTCGTACTCGTTGAGGATGTCCTGCGCTGACCAGGTCTTGCCGTCGGCCTTGAGGCCGACGTTCTTCGCGCTCACCTGAGTCACCCACTCACCTTCGAGGTCAGCGGCCTTTTCGGTGCCTGCCTTCGTATAGGCGTCGAGCTGGTCTTCCGGGCTCTTCGTCGGTTGGACAAGGTCATCCGACGGGCTGGGCGACGGACTCGCCGGCTCGCTGGACCCGACATCGACAGGGATGGTTCCCGAGGACGGCGCGAGCCAGCGGATGCCGAAGAATCCCACCAAGGCCAGAACCATGAGGATGGCGATGATGACGACGGCGATCTTCAGGCCATTGCGCGAGGGAGAATCGTTTTGGACGGCGGGCGGAAACTGCGGGGGAGGAGGAGTCTGGGCTCCATTCTGCGCAGAGCCGCCGACGCCATTGCCGGTACCGCTGCCGGCAGGCCGCTGAGACTGCTGAGAATTCACATACTGGTGGGAACCGGCAGAGTGGGCGTCATCGAAAGGTGAGCGTCCGGCAGGGGCGAAGACATTGCCGCTGTGAGCTTTCGAGATCAACTGTTCGCCCGTGTGCCGTTCGAGGTACTCGTAATAGGTCGAGTTGTCGAAATCGGCAGACGAACGGTCCGCCTCATTCCCGTACGACGGGGTCTGACCAGCGGATTCACCAGAACCCTTGTGCCAGTCGTCGCTAGTCGCCGGACGAATGCGCGGCCTCTGTGGAACGTCGCTCATCAGTCCTCCTGAATGCCAGATGTGGTGGCAATCATCTACTTACCTTGGCACGAGTCGAGCAGTCGTTCAACAGGATCGCCGACAGGACGCGTTGCCGACGAAAGCCTACTGCGGAAATCACCGAGTTGGCTTGGCCCCAGCTGTGAAAGTCCCTCCGGGCATCGACGAAGGTCCCTCCTCGCATCGATGACGACCGTCCAAGCCCTCACACGCAGCCGACTTCAGTGACGAAGACCCCACCGCAGAAACCGGGATGAATTTGCTCTCCGGCCCGCCATCTCAGTAAGATTGATTCTTGTTGTGTCGTAGCAGCCAGGTCACCGATCGATCTGCTAGGACACGCATGGTGCTCACCCACCGCTGCACTCCAGCTTCGGCCATCTCTCACAGGCTACGGCTTCAGCGCTGGTGAGACATCTCGCCCGAACGGGCAAACCTGTTTTGGCGTACACAATTTTCACGGTGACAGTCGAGAAAATTTGTTGATGTCTTCCGACATCGGCGCAAGCGAGCGGGGAGAACACTTCGGTGTGATCCCGCAGGAGCTTGTTTCGAGAGTCGGTAACTTGTGAACTGGAGGAGAGACATGGCAGCAACCTGCCAGGTAACCGGGGCCGTCCCCGGTTTCGGACACAACGTGTCCCACTCGAAGCGCCGCACGAAGCGTCGCTTCAACCCGAACATTCAGAAAAAGCGCTACTACGTTCCGTCGCTGCGCCGCAGCGTCACGCTGACCCTGTCCGCTAAGGGCATCAAGGTCATCGACGCTCGCGGAATCGACGCTGTGGTCAACGAACTCATCGCCAAGGGAGTGAAGCTCTGATGGCTAAGGCACAGGATGTTCGTCCCATCATCAAGCTCAAGTCGACGGCCGGCACCGGGTTCACCTACGTGACCCGCAAGAACCGCCGCAACACCCCGGACCGCATCGTGCTCAAGAAGTACGATCCCGTAGTCCGCAAGCACGTCGATTTCCGAGAGGAGCGCTGAGCGCACATGGCTAAGAAGTCAAAGATCGCAAAAGACAAGCAGCGTCGCGTCATCGTTGAACGCTATGCAGAGCGCCGCGCGACTCTCAAGCGTCAGCTGACCCACCCTGACTCCACCGACGAGCAGCGCGAAGAGGCACGCCTCGCCCTGCAGAAGCTCCCCCGCGATGCTTCGCCGGTTCGCCTTCGCAACCGCGACCAGGTCGACGGTCGTCCGCGTGGCTACCTCCGGAAGTTCGGACTCTCCCGAGTTCGCTTCCGCGAAATGGCTCACAACGGCGAGTTGCCCGGCGTTACCAAGTCAAGCTGGTAATCTCGAGGAAGTTCGTCATCGGAAAAACGGACCGGTGACCTACCGACTTGTCCTAAGGAGGACACTTTTATGGCTAAGAACCGCAGTGAGCTCGTTGCAGAAGTTGCCGAGAAGTCCGGCCTGACCCAGAAGCAGGTCTCGGACGTGCTCGATGGTGTCTTCGATGTCTTCTCCGACGTCGTGGCCAAGGGCGAAAAGCTCACCATCCCCGGCTGGCTCTCCGTTGAGCGCACCGAGCGTGCCGCTCGCAAGGGTCGCAACCCGCAGACCGGTGAAGAGATCCAGATCAAGGCCGGCTACTCCGTGAAGCTGTCCGCTGGTTCGAAGCTGAAGGGTGCCGCTGGCAGCCCGAACTGATCTACGCAGCAGCGTCGAATGGCCCGGATCGTATGATCCGGGCCATTTGCCGTCTCTCAGCGTCTTCAATCGACTCAGAATGTCTTCGAACAGGGGGAGTCGTCTTCCCGTAAGTTCAAACCCATCTTCGCCGAGGCGGCTCCCCGAGATCTCGACCACGAAGAGATCTCCCGGTTGGCAGTGCGGCGACGCCGAACGATATCCTTGGGTCATGTCAGAAGGGGCGGTCCGCGCGCAGTGAGTTCTACAGGTTTCGAGCCGATCACACGGTTCGTGCAACGTGCCACGGTCCCCATCGTCGTATTCCTCGGGGCGATCGCCGGTCTGGCCGCACTCTTCTTCACCGGAGCAGCCAACCCGACTCTGCTCAACGACCCCGGCTCTGTCGTCCGTTTCGGTCTTCCTGCGGCGAAATTCGTCTTCAATACTGCGATGTCGCTGACCGTCGGTGCCCTCATGTTCGCCGTCCTCATCCTCCCGCGAACGGCCGGCGGTCGCGCCCGCAGGCACAAAGCCACGGATGACGACGTTCCCCTCGACCCGCTGTGGACGAAGGCCATTCAGATCGCCGAATACTCCTCAGTCGTGTGGACGCTGTCCGCGGTCGCCGTGCTCGTCTTCTCATTCGTCGACACCGTCGGCGCCCAGGCCTACCTCGACTTCTCGAACCAACTCGGCGTGTTCGTCACTCAGATCGCCTACGGGCAGCTGTGGGTGCTCATCGTCGTCCTCATCGCCGTCGCCTCGACCCTGTGCTTCGGCACCCGCTCCCATATCGGCATCGCCGCCGCCGGAGTGCTCAGCGCCGCCGTGATCCTTCCCTTGGCCCTGATGGGACACTCCGCAGAGGCCTCCGGGCACACACAGGCCGTCAACAGCCTCGGTCTGCACATCCTCGGCGCGGTCCTCTGGCTCGGTGGGCTCTTCGTCATCGCCCTGCTGGGCACTCGACTGGCCGCCTCGAAGAACCTCAAGGCGATCGTCGAACGGTATTCGACGATCGCACTCATCGCCTTCGGCCTCATCGTCTTCTCCGGAATCGTCAACTCGCTCCTGCGCGTGCAGGGCCTCGACGACCTCATGACCACGTACGGGCAGGTCATCCTCGCAAAGGCGTTCGCGACGGTCCTGCTCGGTCTGATCGGATTCTGGCACCGTCAGTTCGTCATCTCCCGCTTGGGCACAGCAACCTCGGCGACGGTCGAATTCTGGCGCCTCATCACCGTCGAATTCATCCTCTTCGGAATCACGATGGGAATGGCCGTGGCCTTGGCCCGGTCGCAGCCGCCCGTGCCGCAGGAGCCGGTGGGCGACCCCACCCCGGCCGAGATCCTCACCGGTGATCCGCTGCCGCCGAAGCCGAACCTGTCCCGCTACTTCAGCGAATGGTCGATGGATCCGCTGTGGATCGCGATCGCAGCGGGTGCCTCGATCGCCTATGTCGTGGCGTTCATCAACCTCCGCCGCCGAGGCGACAGATGGCCGGTGCTGCGCCTCATCAGCTGGCTGGTGGGCATGGTCTTCCTCGTCTACGTCACCTCGGGAGGACCCCGGGTCTACGGCGAGGTGCAGTTCTCCGCGCACATGATCGAGCACATGCTCCTGGTCATGGTCGTGCCCCTGCCGCTCGTGCTCGGCGCACCGATCACCATGCTCATGCGCGGAACGAAGGCGCGTACGGACGGGTCCGCCGGCCTGCGCGAATGGGTGCTCTGGCTCGTCCATACTCCGTACCTGCGCTTCTTCGCGCACCCGATCGTGGCGAGTGTGAACTTCGCGGGTTCCCTGGTCGTCTTCTACTACTCGGGAATCATGTACTACGCGCTCGATACTCATATCGGGCACGAACTGATGATCGCGCACTTCCTCGGCGCCGGGTACCTGTTCGCCCAAGCCCTCATCGGCATCGATCCGGGCGTCAAGCGCCCCGTCTTCCCGATGCGGCTCGTGATGCTGCTGGTGACGATGGCCTTCCACGCCTTCTTCGGCATTTCGATCATGAGTTCGAACGTGCTCATCGCCGGAGACTGGTTCGGCAACGTCGGCGCAGGATGGGGCTACACGGCGATCGACGACCAGCAGCTCGGCGGTTCCATCGCGTGGGGCATCGGCGAATTCCCGACCCTGTTCATCGCGATCATGGTCTGCGTCCAATGGGCGAAGTCCTCGGACCGGGAGGCCAAGCGCATCGACCGCAGCGAAGACCGCACCGACGACGCCGAGCTCCGCGCCTACAATGCGATGCTCGCCTCGATGGCCGAACGCGATGCGAAGGCGCCTCCGCGCCGCCGGTGAGGTGGAGGCCGACTCGGTGGGGTCGGACCACGTCCTGCGGGTGGCCGCGTCGCCAGGATAGGGTGGGACTGCCTCGGCGTTGATCGGGTGTTGCTGCGCGGGCGCGCGGCGAACCTCCGCGGATGACCATCCGCACTGCAATCAGCCTTGCGGTCACCAAGCAGGTACAGCTGACTGCTGCACAACCGCTGTGCACGAATGTGCACCGGAAATTCTCGGATTATGGCCAGGTCGTTACCAAAAACTCCGTAACGTGGCGCACACTGATCCTTAGATGAGAAATATCCAACCGCCCGAAACACTGCGCTGAAGCAGGGGTACACCGGCCGCGCCGATGCGGTCTGAGTGCCCCGGGTTGTCAGCCGGTCGGCGCCGGAGCAAGCCTATTCGCGCATTCAACGGTGATGCGGATTGTGGAAACGAAGGAGTCCCATGAGTTCTCAGAACAATGCTGAGAGGAAGTCGATCCGCGCTCAGCTGCGCAAGGTCGTTGCTGCCTCGATGGCCGGAACAGTCGTCGAATGGTACGAGTTCTTCCTCTACGGTTCGGCCGCCACGCTGGTGTTCAACCACATTCTGTTCCCGCCGTCCGACAATCCGCTGACGCCGATCCTGGCAGGCTTCGCCACCTACGCAGTCGGATTCATCGCCCGCCCCGTCGGTGGCATCGTCTTCGGTCACTTCGGCGACAAGTACGGACGCAAGAAGCTGCTGCAGCTCTCGATCGTCCTCGTCGGTGTGGCCACGTTCCTCATGGGCTGTCTGCCGACCTTCGACCAGATCGGCTACCTCGCTCCGATCCTGCTCGTGCTGCTGCGTGTGGTCCAGGGCTTCGCGGTCGGCGGCGAATGGGGCGGAGCTGTCCTTCTCGTGGCTGAGCACGCTCCGAACAAGGAGCGCGGCTTCTGGGCGTCATTCCCGCAGTCCGGCGTGCCCTTGGGCAACCTGCTGGCCACCGCGGTTCTCTTCGTCCTCACCGCAACGCTGACCGAAGAGCACTTCCTGTCGTGGGGTTGGCGTGTATCATTCTGGCTCTCGGCTGTCATCGTTCTCATCGGCTACTACATCCGCACCCGCGTCTCCGATGCGCCGATCTTCGACGAGGTTCAGGCTGAGGAGATCGACGAAGGCGTGGACTACGGCGTCAAGGCCGTGTTCAAGCGCTACCCGCGTGAGGTCTTCGCCGCGATGGGCCTGCGTTTCGTCGAGAACATCCACTACTACCTCGTGGTGACCTTCTCGATCACCTACCTCGCCACGCAGGTGAAGATCGAATCCGCCGAGATCCTCGGTCTCCTCCTCGGCGCCCACGCGATCCACGCAGTCCTCGTTCCGCTCGTCGGGGCTGCCACCGACCGGATCGGACGCAAGATGCCCTACGCCGTGGGCATCATCCTGACTGCAACGTGGGGCTTCTTCGCCTTCCCGATGTATGACACCGGTAGTGCCGGCATGATCTTCCTCGCCCTCCTCATCGGTCTCGTCTTCCACGCACTGATGTACGCGGGCCAGCCGGCGATCATGTCCGAGATGTTCCCGACCCGCATGCGCAACTCGGGCGTCTCCACCGGCTACCAGGTGACGGCCATCGTCGCTGGATCCTTCGCGCCGATCATCGCCACCGCACTGCTCGACGCCTTCGACTCCTCGGTGCCGATCGCGCTTTACCTGCTGGCCGCTGCGATCATCTCGTTCATCGCACTCATGTTCACCCGCGAGACCAAGGGGATCGACCTGCGCTCGCTCGACCATGCAGACAAGGTGCGCCGCGGAGTCGCCACGGCCAGCTGAGGCCGGATGGTGACCCGGTGAGGGGCGGTGTCGGTGAATATCGGCACCGCCCCTTTGCCTGGCGCCGACCTCACCTGTCGGACTGCGACCTACGCTCGGCAGCCGCCTCGGCGCCCACCTTGATGATTCCTCGGCCTCCGCAGGGTTGAAGTTGGATACGCACGACAGATTCGAACCACGAAAGGCACATCTCATGGGAGACCTCACCGGCAAACGCGCCCTCGTCACCGGCGGAGCATCCGGGCTCGGCAAAGCGATCGCTCAGTCATTCGAACGAGCCGGAGCCTCTGTCATAGTCGCCGATGTCGACGCCGACTCGGCACAGGCCGTTGCCGACGAGATCGGCGGCGAAGCGTGGGCAGTCAACCTGGCGGACACCTCGGCGCTGGACGGCACCGATCTCGACGTCGACATCCTCGTCAACAACGCCGGCATCCAACGGATTCACCCGATCACGGAATTTCCGCTCGAAGACTGGCGGCTGATCAACACGCTCATGCTCGAAGCACCGTTCGTGCTTACGAAAGCGGTGCTGCCGAAGATGTGCGAACGCGGCTGGGGGCGCATCATCAACCTCTCGTCCGTCCACGGGCTGCGCGCCTCGGCGAACAAGTCCGCCTACGTAGCGGCCAAACACGGACTCATGGGGCTGACGAAGACGACCGCACTCGAAGCCGGACCGCACGGAGTGACGTGCAATGCGATCAACCCCGGCTATGTGCTCACGCCCCTGGTCAAGGGGCAGATCGCCGACCAGGCGAAGACGCACGGCATCAGCGAGGACGAGGTCCTCGAGCAGGTCTTCCTCGGCCATTCCGCGGTGCCCAAGCTCGCCGAGCCCGAGGATGTCGCGGCCATTGCGCTCTTCCTGGCCGGGGAGCATGCCGCGGTCATCAACGGCAGCGCTCACAGCATCGACGGCGGTTGGGTGGCAGCCTGAACTGCCCCGCATCTCGCTCCCCCTCCCAGAACTACCTGACGGCGGCCCAGCAACCTCGCGCGAGTTGCTGGGCCGCCGTCAGGTAGCAATTAGAGGGATTCTAAGACTTTGCGGACTCCGGCGTTGCGCAGGGACTCGTGGCGGACCGAGGCCCAATAGGACACCTGCTTGGAGAACAGCTCGGGCAGAACCTGCACCAAGCGGGAGTTTCCGTGGGCGAGGAAGTCCGGCAGGATGCCGATCCCGGCCCCGTGCGAGGTCGCGAGCACATGCGCATGCACCGAGGTGGACCGGAAGAATCCCCTCCCGCGCGGAAGTTCGTCGGCTGCTTCGTCGAGATCATCGACCCGCAGCGAATTCTCGATGTAGTAGACCATCCGGTGGTCGGCCAGATCATCCAGCGTCTGCGGCATCGGATGCGAGGCGATGTAATCCTGCGAAGCGTAGAGCTGGAGCCGGTAGTCGCGGATGTGCTTGGCGATCGAGCGTGGGGCATCCGGACGCCCGACGACGATCTCGATATCGACGCCCGACCGATATTGCCGGGCCCGCTGCGTGGCGGTGATCAGTTCGATCTGCAGTCCCGGATGCTGCCCCTGCAGTGCGGTGAGAGCCGGAACGGCGTACTCAAGAGCGAAAGCCTGCGGGCAGGCCAGCCGGATCGTCCCGGACAGAGCGGAGTTCGAGTGCGCATCGATGCGCCCCAGAGCGGCCTCGATGTCCTCGGCGATCGGCAGCAGCTGACGCCCGGCAGCGCTGAGCTCCCACCCGTCGGGCGAGGCCACGAGCACGCGATCGCCGTATGCCTTCTCAAGTGCGGCGATGCGCCTGGAGACTGTCGTGTGGTTGAGACCGAGGCTGTGTGCCGCGGCCGTGAACTTCCCCAGCCGGGCGACGGCGAGCAGAGTCAGCAGATCCTCGGGGGCGATCTGCGGACCGGAACTGCCAGGTGCATAGGAAGCCATAGTGGCCCCATTCTATCTGCGTCCGCGCACATAACCGGTGCGGAAGAGGTGAGGCTCCCCGCCGGGCTTCCGCACGTTCACTGGCGTACTGTGAGAGGGAACACGTAAGAGTTGCTGAACATGATGCGAGGAGGCATATTATGTCGACGATTGGATGGGTCGGCCTGGGAAATATGGGCCGCCCGATGACTGCGAACCTGGTCAAGGCCGGTCACACCGTCAATGGTTTCGATCTCGTCCCCGAGGCCGTGGACGCAGCCGCGAAGAGCGGGGTGAACCCCGTGAGTTCCATCGCCGAGGCGGTCGCCGGTGCCGATATCGTCTTCACGATGCTGCCCAAGGGCGAGCACGCGCGCACCGCATACCTCGAGCCCGACGGAGTCCTGGCCAACGCAGACCGGAAGACCCTCCTCATCGATTCCTCGACGATCGACTTCGATTCGGCCCGCCTCCTCCACTCCGAGGCGAAGAAGGCAGGCTTCCGCCTCATCGACGGTCCCGTCTCCGGCGGCGTCACCGGTGCCGAGGCCGGCACCTTGACGTTCATGCTCGGCGGCGACGACGCCGACATCGAAGAGGCCCGACCCGTCATCGAGGCAATGGCCGGGAACATCTTCCACGCCGGCGGTGACGCCGCAGGTCAGGCCGCGAAGATCGTCAACAACATGATGCTCTCGATCAGCCTTCAGGGTGTCGTCGAAGGCGCTGTGCTGGCCGATCGCTTCGGCCTCGATCCGAAGGTCTTCCACGATATTGCCAAGGTGTCCTCCGGCGACTCCTGGCCGCTGCGGACCTGGTATCCGGTGCCCGGCGTGACCACCACGGCCGCGGCGAACAACGAGTTCAAGCCCGGTTTCGCCACCGCACTCATGCACAAGGACGTCGGCCTGGCCCTCGCCGGCGCCGAGACCCAGGGAGTCGACCTCCCGGCGGCCACCCTCGTTCATGCACAGCTGCAGAAGCTCATTGACGAAGACCTCGGCGGACTCGACACCTCCGCGCTGATCAAGAACATCGACCCGAACGCCGAGGGCCTGCCGAAGTAAGCACTCAACCGACGCCGAGGCGGTTGGAACAACCGACGCCGAGGCGGTTGGAACAAGCACAGGCCGCTCACAACGGCGGCACCGAGCTGCGGACGATCCAGGTCGAGGAATCACGATGATTTCGACCCGGATCGTCCGCAATTCGTTTCTCGGCCGGCATCCTCGGCGACCTGAAACTTCGCGCGGCTCATGCAAGACTGGAGACATGAGTACGCCTGATTCCCCCTCACTGTCCGCCTACGACATCGCAGCCATCATCGGCAACCTCGACGAGGTGGCTGACCGTGCCCGCGCCGCCGCCGAGTCGAGCGGTCGCAGCGGTGACGATGTGCGCGTGCTGCTGGCCACGAAGACGCAGCCGGCAGAGAAGATCCGCGTCGCCCTCGAGCACGGGTTCACCCTCATCGGCGAGAACAAGGTGCAGGAGATCACCGGCAAGGCCGAGGCTCTCGCCGACCTCGATCCCGAGACCCACCTCATCGGACCGCTGCAGCGCAACAAGGTCAATCACACCCTGCGGCATGCTCAGTGCGTCCAGTCCGTCGACAACCTCTCGCTGGCCGAGAAGATCAACAACCGCCTCGACGTCCTCGATGAGACCGTCGACTACTTCATCCAGGTCAACACCTCCCGCGAGGACTCGAAGTTCGGTGTCGCACCCGAAGACGCCGAGGAGCTCATCAGCGCGACCCGGGACCTTGGTCGGATGCGGCTGCGCGGACTCATGACGATCGGCCTGCCCGGCAGCAGTCCCGAAGAGATCCGCCCCAGCTACTCCGACCTGCGCGAACTCAGCGAGAAGCTGCGCGGAGCCGGGGTCATGCCCCCCGAGGCGACCGAGCTGTCGATGGGCATGAGCAACGACTTCGAACTCGCCATCGCCGAAGGCGCCACGATCGTCCGAGTCGGTTCGAGCATCTTCGGCGCCCGCGACTACTCCTGACCGGCAGTCCTTCCCGCCGCTGATCGGCAGCGGCCGGAACCAACGCCGGACTGGTTGCACTCGGATCCGGCACCGGCCTGCCCGCGGACGGAGCCAACACCGGACCGGGCGCGAGCGGCACTGTCACACAATGACACCGGGGAGGCCGCCTCGGTGGGGGATCTGCGATCATAGAATCATGAACAGCAGTCCAGATACTTCTTCGTCAGCCACCTCGTCGGCACGGGACGTCAAGGTCCGTGCGCCCGAACTCGTCGGCCGCCGATGGATGAACTCCGGCGGCAAGGATCTGACACTGGCCGACCTGCGCGGAAAGGTCGTCCTCCTCGACTTCTGGACCTTCTGCTGCATCAACTGCCTCCACGTCCTCGACGAACTGCGCCCGTTGGAGGAGAAGTACGCCAAAGAACTCGTCATCATCGGCGTGCACTCGCCGAAATTCGAGTTCGAACGCACCGTCGAAGCAGTCGACCAGGCCGTGGAACGGTACCAGGTCGAGCACCTTGTACTCGACGATCCCGACCTCGTCACCTGGCAGGCCTACACCGCCCGCGCCTGGCCGACCCTGGCGGTCATCGACCCTGAGGGCTACCTCGTGGCGACCATGTCCGGTGAAGGCCACGCGGCCGGTCTCACCGAGATCATCGAGGGCCTCATCGAGGAGCACTCGGCCAAGGGCACCCTCCACTCGGGTGACGGCCCTTACGTTCCGCCGCCGGCCCCGGAGACGGACCTGTTCTACCCGGGAAAGGCCACGCGGCTGTCCTCGGGCCACCTCATCGTCGCCGATTCCGGACACCACAGCCTCGTCGAATACGACAACGACGCGGCCACGATCATCCGCCGCATCGGCACCGGTGAGCGCGGGGCAAACGACGGCGACTTCGCCTCGGCGAGCTTCAGCGAACCCGGCGGCATCACCGTGCTGCCTGCCGACCTGGCTGCCGAGGTCGGCTACCAGCTCGTCGTCGCCGACACCGTCAACCACACCCTGCGCGGAATCGACCTGGAGAACGAGACGGTCACGACCATCGCCGGCACCGGTGAGCAGCACATGGTCGGCGCCATCGACAACGTCCGTGGCAAGCCCGGTGAACTGGGACGATACGACGGACCCGCGCGTGACGTGAAGCTGTCCTCGCCGTGGGATGTCCTCTTCGTCCCCTCCACCGCCGAGGTGGTCGTGGCGATGGCAGGCAACCACACCATCTGGTCTTTCGATCCGAAGGACGGCACGATCCGCATCCTCTCGGGCACGATGAATGAGGGCCTGGTCGACGGCGACGGCGAGTCGGCGTGGTTCGCCCAGTCCTCCGGTCTCGACCTCGGGCCCGCGGGCGAGGTGTTCGTCGCCGACTCCGAGACCTCGGCGATCCGCCGCCTCGACCCCGCCACCGGTGAGGTGTCCTCGCTGGTGGGCGTCGGACTCTTCGACTTCGGCTTCCGCGACGGACCGGCCGCCGAAGCCCGCTTGCAGCACCCGCTGGGAGTGCGCAGCCTGCCTGACGGGTCGGTCGCGATCGCCGACACCTACAACGGTGCGATCCGCCGCTTCGACCCGAAGACCGAGGAAGTCACGACCCTGGCGCGCGGCCTGCGCGAGCCCTCGGACATCGTCCTCATCGACAATGAGGACACCCCCGATGACGCCGAACTCATCGTTGTCGAGTCCGCTGCGCACGCACTCACCCGGGTGAAGCTGCCCAAGGACGCCCAGAAGGTCGACGAAGGCGCATTGACGACGAAGCGCCCTTCGACCGAGATCGCCTCGGGTCCGGTGTCGCTGACCGTGAGCTTCACTGTCCCGGCTGGTCAGAAGCTCGACGACCGATGGGGTGATCCCACGTTCCTGCAGGTGTCTGCGACGCCGCCGGAACTCATCTCCTCCGGAGAAGGCGGAGCCGAGGGGCTCAGCAGAGATATCGTCATCAATCCCGAGTTCACCGAGGGAGTGCTGCACGTGACAGCGCGTGCTGCAGCCTGCGACGGTGAGCCCGGGGGAGAGATCCCGCTGCACGCGGCCTGCCACCTCTACCAGCAGGACTGGGGCATCCCCGTCGAGCTCGTGGATTCGGCTCCGAACGCACTCACCCTCGACCTCCGCGGCGCCTGAGCGCTCGGCCACCGAAGCGAGGGCCGCTGTCGATCAGGGGACGATAAATGCCATAATTGCCGAGACGACCATGCGTGGCGATTGTTGGGTCGATCCACGGCGTGCAGAGGGCCGAAACCACCGTGGATCGACCCAACAATCGGCTGATTGGCTCTGTGGCGAGCCGTACCCCAGCTGAAGAACGTCAGCAGGGACGCTTCGAATGAACGCTCGCTCAACTGAGGTACGTCGCCAGAATATGCTTGAACGTGTCCATATCTGTTCGCTTCGAGACCCGAAGGACCACCCATCCTTCGGCCTCCAGCAGCTGCCGACGCTCGATGTCCACGCCGAATTGGTAGGACGAAGTCCTGTGATGGTCACCTTCGTATTCGATGGCGAGCTTGATATCGGGGTACCCGAGGTCAGGACGGAGAGCCGCTGAGACCGTCGAACACCTCACCTCCGGGTGGACGACCGGCTCTGGAAATCCGTTCTCGATGATCCACAGTCTCAACCACGTTTCACGCGGAGAATCGACTGTCTCGCGGATCAGTGACAACGCCCGCCGTACCGATTTTCGAGCCTTGAGATAGTGGCTTGCCTCGGCCCTCGCCCGAAGCTGATCGAGGCTGGTGAGCGGACCACTGTTCTGTCTGCTGATCGCCGCGTCGCCCACTGCGACCAGGTCATCTGCGCCGAGCAGCGGGGCAAGCTCGAAGAACAGATCTGTGGCTGAAATCAACGGCAGGTTGTAGAACTCAGTGATGTCGAAGCCGGATCCTCGGTGGAGCTGCACGGCTCTTCGCCGAATCCTCAGACCTCGGTCGCTGGTGATGACGTGCGTGTCGAAGTCCGTGAGCTGGTGAGGCAGTGGCAACCCGTAGAGTACAGCGGCCGTGAGGGAACAGCCGACGACATTCGGGTGCAAGAGCAGAAGCGCTGAAAGTCTCACTTGTTGCTGCAACCACTGGTGACCCGCCCACGGAGGGCAGAGAACACGAGAGCTTGGAGCGGCTTCAACCCACACACCGCGGAAGACCTGTATGAATCGAGACCGGTCTTTCAGCGCGAATTCCGTGAGCCCCCGCGCTTCGAGATCGCGGTGCATAAATGGGACGGGTGCCGTCTGGAAATCGGCAGGCGACCGAATCGTTGTGTGCATGAAAGTCAGGATCCTGCACACGCAGTCAATAGTGAACGTGGCAGGATACGCCTGTGGACACTTTCTGCTGGTCCTCAGGAACCGGTGTGGGAGTGCAGAGACAGCCTCAACCCTGGCCAACGGCGGTTTATACACGGTCCGGTCGCAGTCCGCTGTAACAGGGCGAGTAGTCCATCCACAGGAAAGAACGTGTGAGTGGGGCTTCTTGAGTCACGTTTGAAGCCCCGCGCAGTGCGATTGTTGGGGCGATCCACGGCGGTTTCAGCGCCCTGAACGCCGTGGATCGACCCAACAATCACTTTGGTGTGGAGAATAGCGAGAGGCGAAGCCGCCGGAGGAACGGACTCAGGCCCGTGGCGGCGGAGCCGGACCTCCGCGGGATGAGCCGGCTGCCAGGCACGGGCCTGACGCCGCGCGCGGCATCCGCAGCTGCTAGGCCCCACCGGCGCCCGCCCGTAGGCCCTCGAGAACTGTCGCGCCCGCAGGCCCTCGAGAACTGTCGCCCGCAGCTGGTCAGGCGATGGTGACGTCGCCGAGGCGGCGCGGTTCGAAGCTCACCTGTGAGGACTTGACGACCACCGAGCCGCCGAGGACGAAGGAGAGCTTCTCGTCGAAGTCGTGTTCGGCAGCGGTGACGATGTCCCGGTAGCGTCCTTTGACCCGCACCTCGACAGTCGAAGGAGTGAGTTCGAGATCGTTTCCGGACGAGGTCAGCCCGATCTGCGGACTGCGCTCGAGCGACCAGGAGACATCGCCGATGATCTCGTTGTCCGTGTCGTAGCCGAAGACGCAGCCGGCCGGCATGAGCGTCTTCGACTTCATGCAGTCCTGCAGATGGTCGGTGACCTGCTCCTCCACGGTCTGTTCGAGCTTGGTCGTGGGCTCGGGCGAGAGCTTCACGGTGGGGGAGTCGCCGGGGGCGGTCACCTCGGTGCGTTGGGATCGCGACTTCAGATACGTCGCATCGAAACCGACGAGGTAGCTCGCCGGGAACAGCACGGGCACACTTCCCGTGCTGACCCCGTATCCGTTGACCGTCGCCGTCGACGAACCGGAGACGTCCAGGGTCAGGGTCGGCCATTCTTCCTGTTCGATGGCCCAGCGGTTGAAGAGTCCCGCGCTGGCAGGCAGACGGACCATGTTGAGATCGACGGTCTGCTCCTGCGAGGACAGGTTGTAGCTGAGGCGGACCTGCGCATGATCGTCGTCGACGGAGACGGTCTCGGCCTCGGGCGCGCGCGGAAGGTCGGGAGCCGCCGAGAGCACCTCGTCACTGAGCGCCAAGGTAGACGACGGAGTCGGCGTGGACAGGTAGGAGAAAGCACTCTGCGCATCGCCGCGTTCGATCGCCGAGATGTAGGCTTCGGCGGCGCGGGCGGGCGTGTAGACGGCGAAGTTGAGGAGGGGGACCGCTGCCACTGTGAGGACGACGACCGTCAGCGCTGAGATCAGAAGTCTGCGCGACGTTCGCATGGCGCTCCTGATTCGGTTGGGGACTGAGGGGACCGGGCAGTTCTCAGTCTATCTGCCGCGGATCACTCGACCGGGTAGGCATGCAGGGCAGAGGTGTCGACCTCGACGAAGACATGCGTGCCGACCTTGACGTTGGCTCGCAGTTCGGAGATCGTCGCGCCGAGTCCCGGATGCAGTACACCGAATCCGACGGTCGGCTTTTCGCCCGCGTCTGATTCGGCGGTCGCCGCGGAATCCTCAGCCGATTCGGCGGATGCGTCGGACTTCGTCGAATCCGCCGGATCCGTCTGCCTGCTCGCCACTCCGGCGAGGTCGGCCAGGTCGACGTCGAGGGCGAGTCCCATCTCCGTGTCGACCGGTGAGAGCTTCGCCTGCAGACAGGAGCCGCGATCGCGCAGTCCCGTGACGATGGCTTCGAACACCGTCGCCGAGGTGAACGCCGGGTCGTGTTCGTCCAGTGACAGGAGGGCGGCACGCCACCCGAGGGTGACGTAAACCTTTCCGTCGAGCTCGGTGCGGGCGCGCACGGCCGAATGGCCGATGGACAGCCATCCCTTCCGAGCCAGCCCGGAATAGACATTGACGCCGCTGAGCTCGGCCGGCAGCGAACCGCGCGGTTCGGTGACGATCTGCTCCAAGGAACCGAGCGCGACGAGTTGGTCCTTTTCGATATCGGCCACCCCCGCCTCGGCGATGGTGTGGTCGGTCAGCGAATTCGAGCTGAAGACGACACCGCGGCCCTCTTGGGCGACGAGTTCGGCGAAGCGCCCCCGCAGCCCGGTGCGCAGATGGCCGGGGACCGAACCGAACGGGTCGATGAGGGTCAGCCACTTCGCGCCGCTCGCCCAGGCCGCGGCCAGGGCGAGGCGGGCACGATCGGTCGCGTCGAGATCATCGAGGCGACGGCGCAGAACGTCGGGACGCAGTCCGAATGATGTCAAGGCAGCCGATGGATCCGCTGCCGATGCCGCCTCCCCAGATCCGGCATCGGCTTTGCGAAGATAGCCCTTCATCCAGCTGCGCACACGCAAGCGACCCGACCGGCGACCGGTCGGGAAGCGTGGTGGTGGTGCGACGTGGGGCAGGGCCGCCGCGGACAGCACCACCGAGGTGGTACTGTCCGGGCTGCCCATGAGTCCGAGCATTGTCCCTGCTCGCAGACGTCCGAGGTCGATCTCGCGTCCGTCGAGCTGCAGCCCCGCTAGGGACAATTCATCGTTCAATGCGGTTTAGAACTCCGCGGGATCGTCGGAGGCGTTCATCCGCCGACGGGTGATGATGACTGCTGCTGCACCGACTGCGAGCAGACCGACACCGAGTGCCAGACCGGTCATCTCGGCACCAGTGCGCGGCAGGTCGCTGCCCGAATCATTCGAGCCGCTGCCGTTCCCGGCCCCGTTGCCGCCCTCATCGACGGCGGTGCCGTTGGTGAGCACGGTGAAGCTTCCGCCCTGGGGCTCATCGAAGCTCTCGGCCTGGGCGCGGACGTTGTAGGTGCCGAGCACGGCCTTGACCTTGGCCTGGACACCGAACGTGACCTTGCCTTCGGAATCGGCTTCCTTGGTCATCGTGTAGCGGTCGACCTTGCCCTGGGCATGCTCGACCGTGATCGAGACCTTCTCGCCGGGCTGAGCACCGCTGACACCGATCTTGATGCCGTCGTTCAGGAAGTCCTCGGAGCTGACCTCGGTCGGGTTGATGAACATGGAGGCCTGCGCGGCTGCGGCAGGCTTCTTGTCCTCGGTGCCGGGGCTGGCCGGACCGGTGGACTCGGGAGCCTCGTCCTCGGCCTTCTCGTCGCCTTCGGCACCGTCGGTCTCATCGACCTTGGGCTCGTCGGCCTTGGGCTCGTCGTCCTTCGGACCCTCGGCGGGTCCCGGCTTCACACCGTCGGCAGGAGCCTTGTCCTCGGCCTTGTCGGTTTCCGACGGGCTCGGCTTCGGCGCCTCGGTGGTGGGCTCTTCGGTCTTCGTCTCAGAGGGCTCCGGGGACTTCGTCTCGCTGGGAGTCTCGTCCGGAGTCTTGATGGGACCGGTGGCCGACTCGCACTTGTCGTCGTCGCCCTTGCCCGGTTCGTCGACCTCGGAGGCCTTGGAGACGACGTCGAAAGTCACCTTCGAGGACTTCTTCTCGGACTTGAGATCGGTGAGGTAGAGCGAGTATTCGCCGACAGGCACTTTGGCACCGTCGGTGACGGTGAAGAAGTAGGTGCCGGAGACCTTTCCGTCTTCGTCGACCGTGAGCTTCTTGTCCGGCGAATATTCGGTGCCATCGGTGCCGACGACGGTCACCGTGGCCTTCTGGTCCGGGCTGAATCCGGTGCCGGAGAAGCCGATTCCCTTTTTGTCGTCAGCGATATCGGCGCGGGTCACCTGCGCCTGCGCAAGGGTCGCCTGCGGATCCGACTCGTCGGGAACCGAAGAATCCGCTTCGGAGCTGCTCGATGACTGCTGATCACCCTGGGCGCACAGCGGTTGCTGAGGGACCGAAGCGGTGGACTCTGTCGCTGCGAACGCCGGGGCGCCAGCAAGACCTGTCAATGCAACGGCTACTGCGGGGGCAAGCACAAGACGCGAGGTCTTCACAGTAATGCCTTTCGATTGTTGTCTACCCACGAAAGACGATGGACTCCCGGCATTCCTTGGCTTAAGAAGGGGAAGGCACCATCGTGCGCGGGTCCGTACAGCTCATTACCCTAAAGCATTCATCCGCCGCTATGGGGAGACACACGGGTAAAAATCAGGAGAAATCCCGAGAATCGTTACCGTGTTGTGACATAGTTGCGGCGTGTCGGTGGATTTCGCCGGCCGATTCTGCATGCTCGACCCATGGTTCGGCGGAGGGAGGAGGAGAGAAAGCTTGAGCGTGCGGGGCGCGCAACGACTACCATCGGAAGCGTGACTCTCCTTTCCGACCGCGACATCCGCGCCGAGCTCGACTCCGGGCGCATCGCCCTCGACCCCTACGACCCGTCGCTGATCCAGCCGGCCAGCGTCGACGTGTGTCTCGACCGCTACTTCCGGCTCTTCGACAACCACAAGTACGCGGTCATCGACCCGAGCCTCGAACAGCCCGAGCTCACGCGTTTCGTCGAAGCCGCTCCGGGGGAGCCCTTCGTCCTCCACCCGGGGGAGTTCGTCCTCGCCTCCACTCATGAGCTCGTGACCCTGCCCGTCGACGTCGCAGCCCGGCTCGAGGGCAAGTCCTCGCTCGGACGTCTCGGCCTCCTGACCCACTCGACCGCCGGATTCATCGATCCCGGCTTCAGCGGCCACGTCACACTGGAGCTGTCGAACGTCGCGACGCTGCCGATCACGCTGTGGCCGGGAATGAAGATCGGTCAGCTCTGCTTCTTCCGCCTCAGCTCGGCGGCGGAGAATCCCTACGGTTCGCAGGCCACGGGCAACCGCTACCAGGGCCAGCGCGGTCCGACCGCTTCCCGTTCGCACCTCAATTTCTATCGGAGGGACATGTGATCACCCGCCGCGAACTGCGGCTGCAACGCGAAGCCGCTGAACGCGCCGCCCGGGAACAGGCCGACGCCGCGCGCTACCAGGCCCCCGACGCCGAGGTTTCGAGCGTCCCGAATGCGACCGGAGACCAGGTGGGCCCTGACGCCGGTGGCTCCGTGCCCCCTGCCTCCGACGCTCAGGCCGCGAGCCGGCGGCGGACCGGAATGCCGTCGACGGGACGGCCCGGATACGGCGGCGACACGTCCGTACCCGAGGACACGGCCACCTCGGCGGATCTGCGCGGTTTCCACCTCATCCTCCTCGATGGCGCGGTCGAGGTCTCCGACGTCCTCGCGCTCATCCACAACAAGCTGCCCGACCTTCGCCCGGTGCTCGACGAGCACGGGCAGTTGCGACTGAGCCGGCACTCCCGACTCAGCTCCGGGGCTGCCCTCGACACAGCCGATGCCGCCGCGCTCGAAGTCCCTGACTGGGCTCGGCACGCCATCGTCATCGACTGCCCCAGAGACCGGCAGCCGACCCCGCCGCCGGACTGGTTCGCCGACGCCGACGGACTCCACGAGGCCTTCCCCAACGGAATGCCGGACCGGGAGGAGGAGCGGATGCTCAGCCTCATGCTCTCCGTCGCCTCCCGCCTCCACACCGGCGTGCGCCTGGCCGACGAACCCGGACTGCCGACGCGGGTGATCATCCCCGACCCGGAAGCGAAGGTCGACCTCTACATCTACTCCTCGTACTGGATGGAGCCGGCGGTCGCGCTCGACTTCGTGCGCCGCCATGCACCGCACGCCTTCCAGCAGGCCCTGCCCACCCCCGACGAGGATGTGCTGGCCCAAGCGAGCATCGACGATCCGCTCTTCGATCCTTCCGCCCCGGTCATCCTCGACGGCTATGCCCTGCTCGTCCCGCTCGGCGAGATCGATGAATCCGCCGGCAGCCTCGAGATCCGCGTGATGGAAGCCGAGTGGGTTCCGCCGATCGTCGCCGCCCACACCGACGCCCCGCAGATCGAATACCACGTGCACTGGATGGACACCGAGTCGAAGCGCTATCAGCCGAACCCGGGACGCCGCTTCCGACGGATGCGCGGTCGGGTGGCCGAGCTGACAGACGCGATCGGAGCCGAGCTGCTCGTCGGCTCGGACGGCATCGGACTCGACGAGAACGGCTTCCTCGTGACCAGCCGACAGCTGCGTGCGTGACCAGTCGTCGGAAACGCGCGTGATCGGTGTCGTGCCGGGGCAGAGCCTGTCTCAGCTCACATCCAGCAATTGGGGAAACGACACCTGTCCGTGCGAAAATGACCTGACGAACTTTTCTCACAAACAGGCATATGACGGAGGTGGCCGCCGGTGATGATCATGACAGGGGCCTTCTTCGGGGCATCTGTCATCGCCTACCCTCTGGTTCGCCTGCTCGGCCGCAACGCTTTCTTCCTCCTCGCCCTCGTTCCCTTCGCGGGACTCCTGTGGAGCCTGTCGGCGATCTCCGATCTGTTCGGCCCCGCGGCCCAGCCGATCGTCGAGGATCTCGACTGGCTGCCCGAACTCGGCCTCTCCGGAGTCTTCCGCCTCGACGTGCTCTCCTGGATCATGACGCTGCTGGTCACCGGGGTCGGAGCTCTCGTCTTCGTCTACTGCACGCGCTACTTCCCGCGGGACGAGCCGGGCTTGGCTCGGTTCGCGGGAATCTTCATGGCCTTCGCCGGAACGATGTATGGGCTCGTCGTCGCCGACGAACTGCTCATGCTCTACCTGTTCTGGGAAGGCACCACAGTCTTCTCGTACCTGCTCATCGGGCACAGCCAGTCCCGCCGTCGCTCGCGGCAGGCTGCCCTGCAGGCGCTCATCGTCACCACGGCCGGCGGCCTGGCCATGCTCGTGGGCATGATCCTGCTCATCACCGCCACCGGCACCGGGCAGATCTCGACCCTGATCGACCGTGCCCAGTCCGGAATGGACACGGGCGGAGTCATCGTCTCCGCCGTCATCCTCATCCTCGTCGGCGCGATCTCGAAGTCCGCGCTCATGCCCTTCCACTTCTGGCTGCCCGGCGCCATGGCCGCACCCACTCCGGTGAGTGCCTATCTTCACGCCGCTGCGATGGTCAAGGCGGGAATCTACCTCGTCCTGCGCCTGGCACCGGGCTACCACAACATCCCCGGCTGGTCCGAGGTGCTGCTCACCCTGGGGCTGCTGACGATGTTCATCGGCGGGTGGCAGGCGCTGAAGCAGACCGACCTCAAACTGCTTCTGGCCTTCGGTACGGTCTCGCAGCTCGGCTTCCTCACGACCATGGCCTCGTTCGGGACTCCGGACATCACGAAGGCGGCCCTGGGTCTGCTCATCGCCCACGCCCTGTTCAAGTCCTGTCTGTTCCTGTGCGTCGGCATCATCGACCACCGTGCCGGCACCCGTGACCTGACGAAGCTCTCCGGCGGGTGGAGGGCCTTCCCTGTCGTCGCCGTGTGCGCGACGATCGCAGCCGCCTCAATGGCGGGGCTGCCGCCGCTGCTCGGCTTCGCTGCGAAGGAAGCCGCATACTCGACGCTGCTGTCCTCGCCGGACAAGACCTCGGTCATCGCCTTCATCGGGATCATGATCGGCTCGATCCTCACCGTCGCCTACTCGGCTCGCTTCATCTGGGGTGCGTTCTCGTCGAAGCCGGGCGTCGATGACATCGCCCGCCGCGACGAAAAGCTCACCCTCGTCGTCTCCCCGCTCATCCTCACCGCGCTGACCCTGGCGCTCGGCCCGGGAGTCGGACTGCTCGACGGCTACTTCTCCGCCTGGACCACCGGACTGCCGGCTGTGGCCGAGGGCGACGGGCACTACCACCTCGCGCTGTGGCACGGATTCGAACCCGCGCTCGCCTTCACCGCTGTGACCGTCGCCGCGGGCCTGGCCCTGTTCATCGTCCGCCGTCCCTTCGCGAAGGTCCAGGCGACACTGCCGTCGGGACTGGACTTCCACGAGCTCTACCGGATGCTCATCGGCCGGATGGAAGCCCTGGCGCTGTGGGTCACCGCCCGCACTCAGCGCGGCTCGCTGCCGTTCTACCAGGGCGTGGTCTACTTCGTCCTCGTCGCCGGATTGGGTCTGGCGATCATCGCCAATGACACGTGGAACATCACCTTCCGGCTCTGGGACACTCCGCTGGATCTCATCGTCGCGGCCGTGCTCGTCATCGTCGCGATCGGGGCCACCCGCGCGAAGAAGCGCTTCACCGCCGTCGTCGTCACCGGCATCTCCGGCTATGCGATGGTCGCCTACTTCGCCTTCGTCGGCGCTCCCGACCTGGCCCTGACCCAGGTGCTCGTCGAGACCATCACGATCGTCGTCTTCGTCCTCGTCCTCCGCCGGCTGCCGGCGCGCATCGGTGAGTCCACCGGTCGCCTCACCCCCGCGTGGCGGGCGATCATCGGCGGCGCCGTCGGCATCACCGTCATGCTCGTGGTCCTCATCGCCACCGGTGTGCGCGTGGCCGATCCGATCTCCACCGACTTCGGGCAGCTCGCCTACGAACTCGGCCACGGCAGGAACATCGTCAACGTCACCCTCGTCGACATCCGTGCGTGGGACACGATGGGCGAGATCTCGGTGCTCGTGGCCGCCGGAACCGGTATCGCCGGCCTCATCTTCGTCCGCGGTCGCGAAGGTCACCTGCACCGGTTCGAGAGGAAGAAGGACGGCACCGAGGCGGCCGGCCGCATCCGCTTCCAGCCCGTGGCCGAGGACGTCGTCGATCTCCACCACACCGGCCGCAGCGAGGGGCTGTCGCAGAAGCGAGCGTCTTGGCTCATCGCCGGACGCACCCTGGCCCCGCGCAACCGGTCGATCATCCTCGAGGTCACCGCACGCCTCATCTTCCACGCCGTCATCATCTTCTCCGTCTATCTGCTCTTCGCCGGCCACAACGCCCCGGGCGGCGGATTCGCCGGCGGCCTCGTCGCCGGCCTCGCCCTCGTCGTGCGCTACCTCGCCGGAGGCAAGTACGAACTCGCCGAGGCGGCCCCCTTCACCCCCTCAGGAATGCTGGGCACCGGCCTGGTCACCGCGATCCTCACCGTCATCGGAGGGTGGATCTGGGGTGAGACGGTCTTCGACTCCGTCTACCTCGAGGGCGATCTGCCGCTGCTGGGCCACGTGTCCTTCGGCACGTCGACGTTCTTCGACATCGGCGTCTACCTCATCGTCGTCGGCCTCATGCTCGACATCCTCCGCTCGCTGGGGGCCGAGGTCGACCTGCACCAGGAGCGCGACGAGGCGATGCTGACCGACCGCATCCACGACAATGTGAACTTCTCCGAGAACCTGGGCGCGACCGCCGAACATCGAGCCGTGTCCGAGATCATCGACCGGGTCAACGAACTCGACGTCGACAACGGTGCGGAAGGGGGCCGACTGTGAGCGTCTCCTTCGTCATGGTCCTGGCCATGGGCGTCCTCTTCGCCGCCGGCATCTACCTCATGCTCGAACGCTCCCTGACGCGCGTTCTGCTCGGCTTCATCCTGCTCGGCAACGGAGTGAACCTGCTCATCATCCTCACCGCCGGGCGCGGTTCCCCGCCCCTGACCGACGGAGAGAACCTGTCGACCGAGGGCATGTCCGATCCGCTGCCGCATGCCCTCGTCCTCACGGCCATCGTCATCACCTTCTCCGTGACGGCATTCCTGCTGGCTATGATCTACCGTTCCTGGAGGCTCATGCGCGCCGATTCGCTGCAGGACGACGACACCGACCTCCAGGTGGCGATCACGAAGCTCATCGACTCCGAGGCGGAGGCGAGCACCGACTACGACGACACCGAGTTCGGCGACGAGGCGGAGTCCCCGATCACCGGCGCCATCGACCTCGACGACGACGGGACTCCTGCGGAGCGGGAGGAACTCGTCGACGATATCGAGGATGCGTCGACTCCGGCCGAGGCCGATGCCATCGCCGAGGCGGCCGCGGACTCGCAGACGGAGGCCCACAGCGCCGAGGAGGCCGAAGTCGCCGAAGAGGCCAAGGACGCGAAACCGCAGGGAGACGACGCATGATCGATCTTCTGCCCGTACTCGTTCCCCTGCCGGTTCTGCTGCCGCTCATCGGCGCCGGCATCGCGCTGATCCTGTCCAAGCACACGCGGGCGCAGAACCTCGTGTCGATCGCGATCCTGGTCGCGGTCATGGTCATCGCCACGCTGATCCTCTTCGGGGTCGATGCGCACGGACCGCAGGTTGTGGCGATCGGGGGCTGGCAGCCACCGGCCGGCATCGTGCTCGTCGCCGACAGGCTGTCCTCGCTTATGCTCATCGTGTCCGCGCTGGTCACCCTGTGCGTGCTCGTCTACGCACTGAGTCAGGACGCCAACGACGACTCGAACGAGACCCCGATCTCCGTGTTCAACCCCAGCTACCTGGTGCTGTGCGCGGGCATTGCGAATTCGTTCCTCGCCGGAGACCTGTTCAACCTCTACGTCGGCTTCGAGATGTTCCTCGTCGCCTCGTATGTGCTGCTCACGCTCGGTGCCACAGCGGAGCGGATTCGGGCGGGAGTCACCTATGTGATCATCTCGCTGGTGTCCTCGGTGATCTTCCTCGCCGCCATCGGCATCATCTACGCCGCGTGCGGCACCGTGAACATGGCGCAGCTGGCGGGGAGGATCTCGGACCTGCCGGCCGATGTGCAGATGATCCTCCACGTCCTCCTGCTGCTGGGCTTCGGCATCAAGGCCGCGATCTTCCCGCTGTCCTTCTGGCTTCCCGACTCGTACCCGACGGCACCGGCCCCGGTGACTGCGGTCTTCGCGGGACTGCTGACGAAGGTCGGCATCTATGCGATCATCCGCACCGAAACTCTGCTGTTCTCCGAATCGTCCCTGCGGGTGCCGCTGCTCATCGCGGCGGGACTGACGATGCTCGTGGGCATCTTCGGCGCCATCGCGCAGTCGGAGATCAAGCGGATCGTGTCCTTCACCCTGGTCTCCCACATCGGCTACATGCTCTTCGGCGTCGCCTTGGGGACGAGTGTGGGCCTGTCCGCGGCGATCTACTACACGGTTCACCACATCATCGTCCAGACCGCGCTGTTCCTGGCCATCGGACTCGTCGAAATGCGCGGCGGGTCCACCTCGACGAGGTCGCTGGGCGGTCTCATGGTGCTGTCTCCGGTGATCACGATCATCTTCTTCATCCCGGCGCTCAATCTCTCCGGCATTCCGCCGTTCTCCGGGTTCATCGGCAAGGTCGCGCTCTTCCTCGCCGGCTTCGACGATCATGCGTGGCTGCCCACGGTCCTCATCGTCGCCGGCACCGTGACGAGCCTGCTCACCCTCTACGTCATCGGCCGTACCTTCAACCTCGCGTTCTGGCGAGATCCGGTCGACGTGGAAGAGCCGAACGAGGACCTCGTCGAGGAGTTCACGGAGCGGAAGAAGACGCTGCTGGCGGGGAAGACGTGGAAATCTCAGATCGGAGTGCCCCCTGCCATGGTGGCGGCCACCTCGGTGGTGGTGATCGCCTCCATCGTGCTCACGATCGCCGCCGAACCCCTGTGGGACATGTCGAACCGGGCGGCGGAGAACCTCTCGACTCCGATCGACTACGTCACGAACGTGCTCGGAGGTGATGACTGATGAGCCCCGATCACGAGCACGGACGGCCGCGAGCTCAGGGCCGGGACGATGCGCAGGGCCGGGCCCGAGCTCAGCGACAGGTCCGCGACCAGGGCCGGGCCAGCGACCAAGGACAGAATCGTGCACCGGTTCCCAACCGGGCGCGGATGAGCCGGGGCCGCGGAGTCATCCAGCAGCTCGTGCTGCTGATCTCGCTGGTTCTGCTGTGGCTGATGCTGTGGGACGCCATCACGGTGGTCACCGTGGTCACCGGAATCGTGCTGGCGTTCATCGTCACCCGCGTGTTCTACCTGCCGCCCGTCGTGCTGTCCGGACGGTTCAACGTCTGGCATGCCACGGTGTTCGGCCTGTGGTTCCTCTACTCGGTCCTCCACGCCTCCGTCGAAGTCGCCTGGTATGCGTTCCGCCGCAAGGCGGTCGGAGCCGGGTCCGTCATCGCCTGCGATCTGCGCACGAGCTCGGACCTCGTGCTCACCCTCATCGCCGATACTGCCAGCCTCATCCCCGGGTCGATCATCATCGACAGCGACCGGGCCATGGGCATCCTCTATCTGCACTTCCTGGACTGCGATTCCGAGGAGAAGCTGCGCAAGGCCAAGGCGCAGGTCTACTTCATCGAAGAGCTGCTCATCCGCACCCTCGGTTCGCACCGTGACCTCGCCTCTCTGCGGGCCAGGCCGGATCCGCTGGGCGAGACCGAGGGAGGTCGCTGATGGGTGAGATCGTCCTCCACACCCTCGTCATCGCCGGTTCGGTGCTGCTGGCCGCCTCGGTGGTCATCGCGCTCTTCCGGATCGTCCGGGGTCCGTCGATCCTCGATCGCATGATCGGCACCGACGTCGTGCTCGCGTCGATCATGTGCGGCCTCGGCGGGTATATGGCTCTGTCCGACCGCACGGATCTGCTGCCCGTGCTCATCGTGCTCGCGATGCTCGGCTTCGTCGGTTCGGTGAGCGTGTCGAGGTACGTGTCGAAGTCCGATTCGATGACCCTGGGCGCCGAGGCGGGGGCACTGTCGGACTTCACCAGCACGGATTGGCATATGCCGCGTGGTGCGGGGGAGCAGAGCGCCGAAGCGACGGAGCTCGGGGAGCCGGAGGTCACCGAGATCACGGATCCCACCTACGACGCCCACGCCGACAGCGATGGAGAGGGCGAGGGCACCGGGCCCGACCCGGGACCTGAAGACGCCGAGCACATGTCGGACGGCGACGGATCGGGTGGCGACGGATCGGACCGAGACGGAGAGGGGAACAGTCGTGGTTCTTGACATCATCTCGGCCGTGCTCATCGTCCTCGGCGCGGTCCTGTCCCTGGCCGCAGCGGTCGGTCTCGTCCGCTTCGCCGACCTTCTCTCGCGGATGCATGCGAGTGCGAAACCCCAGGTGTTGGGCCTGGTGCTTGTCGCTGTGGCGATCGCGATCCAGTTCCCGACCTGGGCGACGGTGACGACGTTGGCGATCATCATCTCCTTCCAACTGGTGACGATCCCCGTCGCCACCCATATGGTCGGCCGCGCCGGATATCGCACCAAGCACCTGCGTCGATCTATGCTGTACCGAGATGAACTCGCCGAGGCGGTCGATCGTGCCGAGGCGAGAGAGATCGCCTGGGAACGCCAGAGAGGAACCGGAACTGACCACCATGACGGCTGACAATCACACCGAGCCCCAACCACTCGTCTTGGTCGCCGATGATGAGCCGGACGTCCTCGGAGCGGTCGTGCCGTTCCTCGAACGCTCCGGATTCCGGGTTCTGCCCGCCAGCGACGGACTGCTCGCCCTCGATGAGATCCACCGCCACCGACCCGATGTGTGCGTCCTCGACGTGCTCATGCCCGGAGCCGACGGACGGCAGGTGCTGCGCCGACTGCGCCAGGAGGAGAACTGGGTTCCGGTGCTGCTGCTGACTCAGGTCGGCGAAGGCGTCGAGCGGGCGATGGCACTCGAAGAGGGCGCCGACGACTACCTCAACAAGCCCTTCGACCCGCACGAGCTCGTCGCGCGCATCCGTGCCGTGCTGCGTCGCACCCGCAATGACGGGCCGCCCTTGGCCACAGCACCGGTGCTCGTGTCCAGCTTCGGCCTGCGCGTCGACCGAGTCGGACGCCGGGCCTGGTTGGGGCAGCGTGAACTCGTCATCACGCCTAAGGGCTTCACCCTGCTCGAGTACCTCATGGTGCACAAGGACGAACTCATCGAACGCTCCCGCCTGCTCGAAGTGCTGTGGGGATTCGAAGAGGCTGTGGGCACCCGTGCCGTGGACTCCCGTGTCGCCGAACTGCGTCGCGTGCTCGGCGAAGATGCCGCAGAGCCCAGGTGGATCGCCACTGTGCAGGGGCGCGGCTACCGGTTCGTCGGTGAGGTTCGCGGGGAGGACGGACAGAGCCGTCTATGACGAACTTCCTTGTCTTCGAGATCCAGGTCTGGCTGTTCCTGCTTCTGCTCGTCATCGTGCTCGGCGGTCTGGCCGTCGGTGCCTGGTTCGGCTGGCGGCATCTGAAGAAGCGTGAGGCCTCACTGCGGGAATCCATCGAGACGCCGCGGCCGAGGATTCGATGACGAAGCGCAATCGGATGCTCATCCGACTCGACCACGAGCTGAAGAATCCGCTGACGGCGCTGCGCACCTCGGCGGCGAGCATCCGCGAGGTCGTCCGTGACGGCGGTACTCTGAGCGAGGTGGAGCCGGCAGCGAAGCAGGTCGACGTGTCCTCACGCCGGGTCGCTCGACTGCTGGCCGATCTGCGCAAGCTCGCCGATGTCGAGACGCGCATCATCGAATACGCCCGCGTCGATCTCGACGCGCTCATCCATCAGGCCGTCGAAGATGCCTCCACCGCGCCGGGCGCCGAAGATCGGATGATTGTGGCGACTGTCGCCCGTGCTCCGTGGCGGCTGCCCGATGTCGCCGGCGAGGAGGATCTGCTGCTCACCGCGATTCTCAACCTGCTGGGCAATGCCCTCAAATACTCGTCTCAGGCCGAAGTCGTCGAGCTGCGCGCCAATGAGCAGATCATCGACGGCCACCGCTGGGTCGTCGTCGAGGTTGCGGATACGGGCAGCGGCATCCCGCTGGCCGAACAGGAGAACGTCTGGGACGAGCTCTCTCGCGGTTCACGTGTACGCGCGGTCGCCGGTTCGGGCATGGGCCTCTCGCTCGTGCGTGCCATCGTCACTCGGCACGGCGGATCCGTGCAGCTCTTCAGCCAGGAGGGCGTGGGCACCTCGGTGCGCATGGTCCTCCCGGTCCTTGCCGATGCCGCACCCGTGACCGTTCCGCAGATGTCGGATCATATGGATCGGGTCGCTGCCGGTTCGCATGCGGTGCAGCCGGTGCAGCAGGCGGATTCGCGGCAGGCGCCCGGATTCCTGCCTCCGCGTCAGCCCAATGACGCCGAACTGCAGGGACGGATCCTCGGCACTCCGCGGCGGACGTCGAAGCGTCGTCTCGAGCGGGTCGACGGGAACCTGGTCAATCGTCGGACGGGCGAATCCGTCTCCGGCGGGTTCCCGCCGGATTCCGGGCAGCATTCGCAGTTCAAACCGCCGCGTCAGGACCCGAACGGCGGAGGACAGAAACCGGGCTATGGGCAGCCGCAGGTCGGCAGCCAGCCGCACTCGGGTCCCCAGAAGTCCGGTCCACAGAATTCCGGCCCTCAGCATCCCGGCCAGCCTCCGGTGGGAAGTCAGCCGCATTCGGGTCAGCAGAACTTCGGCCAGCCACCTGTGGGGAGTCAGCCCAATTCCGGTCCGCAGACGCCCCAGCACGGGTACCGACAGGCTCAGCCGAATCAGAACGGCCCGGAAGCGGGGTACCCAAAACGTCGCCGGCAAGGTGACCAGCAGTGAGACCAGTGACTGGGCGCACGGCAGCGGATATGTCCTCAGTGGGGATCTTCGCTGCGAAGAGACCCGCTTCGGGGAGTTCTGCCTCGGGCGGACCGGCGTCGGGAAACCCCGCCTCGGGCAGACCTGCCTCGGTGCGACGAGCCGCTGCTGCCGGCACTCTCGCACTGACGGTCCTCCTCAGCGGATGCTCGGTATTCCAGGTCCGCACGGAAGACAAGTCCGCCGGGCCGGTGCGCATCGGCGTGCAGGAGACCGCCGGACCCGAGCCCACGGGCAAGCCCACCGAAGCCGGCATCCCCGAGGGGATGACGAAGACGTCAGTGACGTTCGGCAGCAGCTGCCCGGTTGAAGTCACCTTCGCGATCGGTGATGACTGGAGAGACAGCACCGGGAGCACCGAGCAGTTCCATGTCTTCAACCACGGTGACGACACGACTCGCGGCGATACCATCCTCGTCAACTGCACCGACGAATACGGCGACAGTGCTCAGGAAGTCGTCGATCAGAAGAGGCGGTACAACTTCTCCGAACAGGACTCACAGGTGTTGGCCGAGCAGACGGGGTCGCTGGCCGCGGGCGAGTTCTGGAGCTATCAGGGTGAACTCGGCCCGACCGAGATCCTCGCTATCAACAACGAACCGACTTATGCCTTCGGGGTGCAGACGGGCTACAAGATCAACGGGCGCCTGGTGAATCTGTCAATCGAGATGCGCACACCGAAGACGAACACCGAAGTGGCGGAGGACTTCAAGAAGATGCTGCCGACGGTGACGATTGACGGTGAGAAAGTCCCGTCACCGAGTTTCCACTGACTCTTCGGGGACTGTCGACCGCCTCGGCGATCTGGGGTTTCTCTGGATTTCACCCCGGAATCCGCGCTGGGATCTAGGATGGGAAGATGACGACCCACGACGCAGTGACCCGACTCCTCGACGCCCGCCGCCTGCAAGGCCTCTTGACGAATCAGAGCGGCCGCGTCATCGCCCAGTACTCGTTTCTCAATTCCGAGGGGAATTCCTCCCTCAGCCACCTCGCCGATATCAGCGGGGAGACGCCCCGACGCATCACTCGGGGCGGTCAGTCCGTGGGACCGGCCGCACTGAGCGAGAACGGCACGATCGTCTTCGCCTCCAAACGCAAAGGCGAGGACGGCAAAGATACCGAATCCCCGAGCTTGTGGGCTCTGCCGGACAACGGTGAGGCCCGCAAGCTTGCCGACCATGAGGGCGGCTTCTCCCGAATCGAGGTCAAGGGCGAGACCATCGTCGTCGAGTTCCCCGTCCATACGTGGGCCGCCGACGAGAACGACCATCAGGAATTCAGCACCGAACGCAGCGATGCGAAGGTCAGCGGGATCCTCCATACCGGGTTCCCGATCCGCCGCTGGGATCATGATCTGGGGCCGGGCCGACAGACCCTGGCCGTGGCCACGCTCAACGAGGCGGACGCCGACTTTCCGGAAGTCAGTGACGAGCTGAGCCCCCCGGCGGGCTTGGATTTCCGGTACCTGTCCCTGCCGTCTGGCCGACTGGTCGATTGGGCCGTCGACGATGGGGCCCGCTTCGCCCTCGTCCAGCTCGAGAAGCCGATCCCCGGTCAGCTCGAGGCCAGTGAGATCTGGCGCGTGGACCTCGACGGGGAACCCGAACTGCACCGTCTGACGAAACCGGCTGCCGATCACAGCTTCGACATCGAGGCCATCAGCCCGGACGGGACGAAAGCACTGGTCACTCGCGTACAGAATTGGACTCCGCAGACCAACCTCGCGGCCGAACTCATGGTTCTCGATCTCGAGACCGCGGAACTGAATCCTGTGTGGCCGGATGCCGATTTCTGGTTCTCTCCGATCTGGGCGGACGATTCGACCATCGTGGCCACCGCGGATGATCATGGTCGCGGCAGCATCTTCATCGGTGGCATCAACGATGCTCAGCCTCGGCGGCTGGTCGGGGGCGCCGATCAGAAGTATTCGTTCTCGGGGCTGGCTCTGCGCGAGGACACGGTCGTGGCGACCGCCTCGGCGATCGATGTCGCACCGCTGCCGATCTCCGTCGACCTCGGAACCGGGGTCATCAGCGAGCTCGCGAACCCGGCGACGGTGCTCGAGGAAGAAGGCACCCTCACCGAGGTGGAGGTTCGTGCCGAGGACGGCACGCAGATCCGCGCGTGGCTGGTGCTCCCGGAGGGGGAGGGGCCGCATCCGCTCGTCGTATTCGCCCATGGCGGACCGTGGGGATCGTGGAATGCGTGGACCTACCGGTGGAATCCGGGTCCCTTCGCTGCTGCCGGCTATGCGGTGCTGCTGCCGGACCCGGCGATCTCCACCGGCTACGGGCAGGCAATGATCGACCGCGGTCAGCAGCAGCTCGGCGGCACTCCCTTCACCGACATCATGGCGCTGACCGAGGCCGCAGGGGAGAGAGCGGACATCGATTCCGAACGTGTCGCACTGGCCGGCGGGTCCTACGGCGGATACATGGCCAACTGGGTGGCAGGGCACACCGGCAGCGCGTTCAAGTGCATCGTCACCCATGCCTCTCTGTGGAACACCACGTCGATGGGGCGGACGACGGACAATTCGTCGTGGGATCAGGCGATGCGGGAGCAGTCGGCGCAGTATTCGCCGCACCTGTTCGCCGATGACATCGAGGTGCCGATGCTCGTCATCCACGGCGACAAGGACTACCGGGTGCCGATCGGGCAGGGCCAGGAACTGTGGCTGGACCTGCTCACCCGGGCGAAGACTCCGCTCGACGCCGATGGCGACACTCAGCACCGGTTCCTCTATTTCCCCGACGAGGGGCATTGGATCCTCGGCCGTGGGAACGCCGAGGTCTGGTACCGAACCGTGCTCGCGTTCCTCGACTCTCACGTGCTCGGCATCGACGCGAACCGAGTCCGCACACTGGGGTGAGGGTTGTTCAGAGCGATGGAAGGACCCTGATGACACAGACCGAACGGATCCCCGCCGAGGCGGTCATCCACAATGCGTGCATCCTCGACGGCGGTCGGGCGACGTTCTCCGAGGAGACCGCTGACACGTGGATCGCGATCGCCGAAGGAACGGTCACTGCACGGGGCCGCGGGGACGGCTGGAAGGACAGGGCCGCCTCGGCGAGAGGTGAGATCATCGACGGCGCCGGCGGATACGTGGCTCCCATGTTCGTCGATATCCACTGTCACGGTGCGGGCGGTGCGAGCGCCGAGGACGGGAACGAGGGGATCGATGCGATCCTCGACGTGCATCGGGCCCACGGCACCGGCAGACTCGCTCTGTCCTACGTCTCCGACACGATCGAGGGGCTGTGTGAGTCCCTGCGCGCGGGCGCCGGACTCGTCCGTGAGCGGGCCATGGTCATGGGCCTGCACGCCGAAGGTCCGTTCCTGTCCCCGGATTTCAAAGGTGCGCATGCGCCCGAAGTGCTCACATCGCCGACTCCGGAGGCGGTCGAGGCGATCCTCGAGGCGGCCGATGGAACTCTTGTGCAGATCACGATCGCGCCCGAACTTCCCGGTGCTCTCGATGCGATCGGTCGGTTCTCTGCGGCAGGGGTGCGTGTGGCCGTCGGTCACACGGCTGCCGATTATGCGCTGGCCGCGCAGGCCTTCGAAGCGGGGGCGAGCATCCTCACCCACGCGTTCAATGCGATGCCCGGAGTCCATCACCGTGCTCCGGGGCCGGTCCTCGCCGCGGCCGAGGCCGAGCATGTCACCATCGAACTCATCAATGACGGCGTCCATGTCGTCGCCCCGGTCGCGCGTATGCTCCACGAACTCGCGCCCGGGCGCCTTGCTCTCATCACTGACGCCATGGCGGCGACCGGCCTGCATGATGGGAGCTATCACCTTGGTTCGCTCCCGGTCGAGGTCAAGGATTCGGTAGCGCGCCTGGTTACCGCGGATGGCACTCAGGGCGCCATCGCGGGGTCCACGTTGACGATGGACGAGGCTGTGAAGCGGGCAGTCGCCGAGGTGGGACTCAGCCCGTTCGACGCTGTGCAGTCCGCGAGCCTCGTTCCATTGCGTGCCGTGGGCGGAGTGCCGGAGTCGGGCGATTCTCTGCATGCGGCGGGTGGTGCCGCCGGTGCCGCCGGTGGCGGCAGCCTGTTGGCTCCCGGAATGTCGGCTGACCTCCTGCTGCTCGATGAGGACGTGAGCATCCGGGCCTCTTCGTTGGGGGACTGAACCCAGCCGAACATGGCAGAACCGAATTGAGTCCGGCTGAACTTGGAAAGTGGGCACAGCTGTCCCCTGAAAGTTGGGGCGGCTATTTGTCGAACAGGGAGTCGACGATGTCGTCCGCGATGAACCGGGCGTGGAGGACCGGCTTACGAGCCGGGTCCTTTGCGGCGGGCGGAATGTAGGCTGGTCGCCCGTCGAAGAGCATCACCGTGTCCCAGTCGGTGCGGTCGAGCAGGTGGTGATGATAGCTGCAGAGCAGCGCGAGATTGTTGATCTCCGTCTTGCCGCCGAGCGACCATGGAAACACATGGTTGGCATCGCACCAACCGGGAGGGGCGTCACAGCCGGGGAAGGTGCAACCTCGGTCACGGGCGGTGATCACTGCCAACTGTTTGCGATTGGCGAAGCGCTGCTCTGTGGCCACCTGCATCGTCTTGGCCCTGTCGCTCATGAGGTGGAAGAACAGCGAGCCGTTGAGGCCGTTTCTCATCAGTTCCTTGATGGGAATGGGATTGTCGGCGCCCGTGGTGCCGTGTCCTGTTCCTTTGGCCAGATCTTCGGCGGTGGCGTTGATGACGAGAGCATAAGGCGCTCCCGCAGCCGTCCGCTGCTTGTCGATCGTCGTGACGAGGCCGGCGAATCGCTCGTAGATCCATTCGCGCGCCGAGGGCTGTTCAGCGCTGACGTCGACGAAACCGCCGTCCTCCCGAACACCGACGCCGGGGACGGGCGCCGAATTTCCGCTCGTGCGAGCTGCGTCGAGATCGGGTTCCGGAACTCGCTTCGCGTCATATCGGTCACCGGAGAGCACAGCATCGACGATCTCAAGCAGCTCCGTGTCAGGAAGCGGCGAGCTCGTTCCCTCAGAAGCAGCGGTGACGGTGGCGGGATTGCCCGCGGCCGCGATCCCAGAGGCGCCGGTCGCCGAGTCGGCACCGGTATTGTCGGCACCGGCCTTGTCGTCTTCTCCCGCAGACTGGATTCGTGAGGTCAGCAGTCCGTTGAGAGTGCCGCCGGTGACGGGGTCGAGCAGTCCACGCAGCTCCCAGTCGCCGTTGGTCTTGGCACGCATGGACATGTTGTACGCAGAGCGGTCGGCCGAGTCGTTCGGCTCTGCGCCGTCCGGGTCGATATAGCCCATGAGCTTGCCGAAGATCTCGCGCAGATCCTTGAGACGGACCTTGGGCGCGTTGTCGACCAAGCGCGTCTCGACGTCGGTGCGGACCGTCTGACTGACCCACGTGGGCAGTTTGCGCATGCAGTCTTCGATGACAGACGCCTGGGCGGCGGAGATCGTGCCGGCATGGAGGGCCTCTGCGACGACAGGGTAGAGAGGCGGCAGAGCCTGTCCGGCCATGTCGACGCGTCCGCCGAGGTTCTTGGCCATATCGGTGCGGCGATTCGCCTCCGCGCCGGTGAGGTTGAATCGGTTCTCGATGAGCGACTTCGTCGACTTGGCGCCGAAATCGCTGGGTGTTCCGACGCGTTCGCAGACGGAGAGTGCGAGCGTCGACAATGCATCGTTGATGCGTGTGATCGCCTCGACCCCATCGGCGAGCATGATGGCCTGATCCGGTCCCATGGGGCGATCGAACGAGCGCAGCTCGTCTTTGAGGCTCATCAGCTGAGTGATCGACGAGGTGACTTCGGGCGCGAAGCGGCTGAGATCTGCCCACTCCTCGTCGGCCAGCAGCGGGTGACCGCTGGTCTGCGGGGAGTGGTCGGCGTTCCGATCGGCATGATCGGAGCTGCGTTCGGGAGTGAGGGTCATGGGGATGAATTCCGTTCACCAACATCGTTGTTGTTGGAATCCATTGTACGCTCATAATGTGTGAAAGTCCATAGGTGATCTAAAAAAGTTTCGAACACAAATACGGTGTTCGCCATAGTTCGAGGAAGCTGACAAGCCTCGTTGAGTCCATGCAGGTCAAGGGTGTTGTCGGCTGCGGCCGAGGCGAACCGGCTTCGAATGTGTCGGTCGGTCGTGGCACGATTGGAGTATGGATGCCCTGCTCCTCATTGACACCGACGACGCCAGCTACCCCAGCGATGACGCCATGGAGACCCTCGGCGATATCGTCACCCGCACCCGCGCCGTGGGTGGTGTGCTCATCTTCGCGTCGACGAAGGCTGACCTCGCCGACACTCCCGACGGGGAGCTGAGCATCTTCGTCCCTGATGAAGAGGATCTTGTGCTCCGGTCCGAGAGCCCGGATGTGTTCGAAGGCGTCGACGATCTGGCCGCAGGTCTGCATGACCTCTCAGTCGACCGGATCATCATCGCCGGCGCCGACGCCACCACGGGCGTGCCCGGCGTCGACGCCACCACGGGCGTGCCCGGGGCCGGAGCAGGCCAAGTCACCGCTGACCCCGCCGCCCAGGCGGGAGGCGATGCTGACGCCGACGTCTCCTCGGCGGGCACCCCCGGAGCCGTCTACGCCTCGGCGATGGCGGGTCTTGTGTGCAACTTCGACGTTGTCGTCCTCTCCGACTCCACCACTGACCCCGATGGCAACCTCGTCGTCTGGGGCGATGCTGCCGCTGATGCCGGTGCCATGGTCAAGAAGACCGCCGATACCTGGCTGCGGATGTAGGCTCTGCCGCCTTCCCGAAATTGTTCTACATTGAGTAGAATGTGGGAGCGAGCTGAGAGGAGGGCCCATGACCGGATGGACGAAATCCGTACGTGCGCTCTTCGCTGCCCTCTTCACGACTCTCCTGGCTCTGCTCATGCACCTCGGTGCCGGTGGCGGCGTCTCGATTCCGGGCACTGTGGTCGTCTTCGTTCTCGTCCTCTGGTCGGCGATGATCGTCGCCGGCAGGCGCCTGGGCTACCTGACTCTGGCGGGCCTGCTCGGCCTCGGACAGGTGCTCATGCACCTGACGATGGGCTGGTCCGCACACACCTTCGCCCATGCGGGGGCCCACGCGGGAACCGTTCAATCCGGAAGCGGTCAGGCCGGAGCTGCAGGTGCCGGATCCACTTCCGCCGAGGCGGCCCTCCACACCCATGCCGGACACATCGTCCCAGCCTCCGGCTCCCTTGACCTCGGTCCTGCCGCATCCGCGCTCGAACATGCGAGCCACGGGGCCACCTCGGCGGGGATGATCATCGCCCACGCCGTCGCCGTCCTCGTCACCGCCGTGATCCTCAAACGCGGTGAGGACATCGTCCTCAGCATTCTGCAGCTGGCCCTGGGGCCGGTGATCGGCGCACTGCGAGCCCTCGCCGAGGCGGCCGGAGTCCTGGCCGACGAACCGTTCCGCAAGCTCTGCGCTTCGTTCCGGGTGCCGCAGCCGGTCACATCGGCGGTGGTCGGCCCGAACTACCGCCGCGGCCCGCCCCCGTTCGGCTGACATCCCAATCGGCGTTTGCAGCGCCGACCCACACCTGGTTTCCCGGGTGACCATCCATCTTCGGGCGACCGCCCAGACAGCGGCGGGCCGCCCCTCAGTGACAGTCGAACACGTCGGCGCACACCGCTGCGCACAGACGACACGTGCCCCGCACCCTAGCCAGCACGTGTCCTGCGCACTCGCACGAGCTGCGCGCAGGCAACCGTGACCGGCGCAAAGGCTCACGAAAGCGCTGCCGGTCAGCCGCGTTCCCTGCACACAGGCGGACGAACGCGATGCGGCTCAGCGCCCGCAGATTCGGGCAGCAGAGACTCTGCGACCGAAGATCTTCGTCGTCTGACGACGGGGAAGACGCGGGACTGCCTGCGCCAACAGGCGACCGCGGCGCGCGCCGACATGTGCTCGATTGCACCTGAATGACGAAAGTGCAGACATCATGCAAAAGAACATCACCCTGGCCCTTGCCCTGCCCATCGCCGTCGCCATCGGCCTGGCAGGCTGCGGCCAAGACGACAGCAAGGCCGCCGGTTCGACACAGACCGACGGCGGCAGCTCCACCTCGGCGGAATCCTCGAAAAGCGCGGTCGACGCCGAAGCGCTCAGCTTCGACGGCGCTTGGGTCAAAGCCGCCGACGACGGAATGACCGGAGTCTTCGGGGAGCTGAAGAACAACACCGACGCCGACATCAACCTCGTCGAGGCGAAATACGCGGACGCGGAGATGGTCCAACTCCACGAAACCGAAGGCGACGGCTCGGGCGGAATGTCCATGCAGGAGAAGAAGGGCGGCTTCACCATCCCGGCCGGGAGAGCCTCCGCTTCGAGCCCGGAGGCGATCACATCATGATCATGGGGCTGAAGAAGGCGATCAAGCCGGGCGAGCAGATCAAGCTCGACCTCGTCACCGCCGACGACGAGACCGTCGAGGTCACGGCCGTGGCCAAGGAGTACTCCGGAGCCCAGGAAGACTACGCGCCCGGTGAGGCCGAAGGCTCCAGCGACGACCACGGAGACCACGGTGAGCACGGCGACGAGGGTAAACACATCGGCGCCGACAGCGAAGAGCACGAGGACTCCGACCACGGAGACCACGGTGACCACTGAGCCCGGTCGCACCGGCTTCAGCCGCCGAGGTCTCCTGACCTCGGCGGCTGCGGCCGGCGGTGCAGGTGTCGTCGGTGCCACGGCCGGATTTGCGCTCGGCCGCGGTCCCGGGTCTCCGGGTGGGAGCGGCGGCGACGGTGGGCCGCCTCGGCGAGATCTGGATGGCGCGAACGGGCCGCAGACCGAGCCGTTCTACGGCACTCATCAATCCGGGGTCGAAACCCCGCCGCAGGCCTATGCGCACTTCATCGCGTTCACGCTCAAGCCCGGGATCAAGGCCGCCGAGGCGGTGCGCTGGCTGCGGCTGCTCACCGCGGATGCGGCCGCACTGACTCAGGGGCGGGCGCCGTTGGCCGATTCCGAATCCGAGCTCGCCGTCGACCCTGCCAGGCTGACTGTGACCTTCGGATTCGGAGCCGAGATGGTTGCCCTTGCCGGAAAGAAGCACGTCCCGGATTGGCTGAAACCTCTGGAATCGTTCTCGATCGATCGCCTCGATCAGGACCGCTGCAAGGGCGACCTGCTCCTGCAGATCTGCGGCGACGATCCGCTGACCTTGGCGCATGCCAGGCGCATGCTGTTCAAGGACTCCCGATCGTTCGCTGAGATGGCCTGGCAGCGCGACGGTTTCCGACGTGCCTACGGCAGTTCGGGGGAGGGGAAGACCCAGAGGAATCTCTTCGGTCAGCTCGACGGCACGGCGAATCCGGGACCCGGATCCGAGGACTTCGCGCGGATCATCTGGGGGCGGGGCACCGAGACCGCGAACCCGGTGTTCTCCGCTCGCGGGGAGCCGCCGGCCGATCTCGGTGCGCATCTGCCGGTGTGGATGCGTGGGGGAACGACGTTGGTGCTGCGCGATATCGCGATGAACCTCGACACCTGGGATCAGGCCGATCGACCCGCACGGGAGTTCGCGGTCGGGCGGACCATGGGCTCCGGGGCACCGCTGTCGGGTGAGGGCGAGTTCGACGTTCCGGACTTCACCGCCGTCGATCAGCGCGGACTGACGAAGATCTCACAGGTCGCGCATATCGCCCGGGCCCGCGACGGACTGGGCCCGGAGGTGCAGATCCACCGGCGCACGTTCAACTACGAGACCGGCGCGGGCGGGGATTCGGGGCTCCTGTTCGCATCCTTCCAGGCCGATATCGAACGGCAGTTCCTGCCGATCCAGCGCCGCCTCGCCGAGGTGGACCTGCTCAACGAATGGACGACCCCGATCGGGTCGACCGTCTGGGCGATCCCGCCCGGAGCGACCGAGGACGGGTACGTCGGGCAGGAACTGTTCGACGGCTGAGAAAGCGGCGCGGCCGCCGCAGGCATGGCTGCGTCCTCACTGAAACGAGCGGCCGCCGGACCCGCAGAAGCGGGAACGGCGGCCGCGCAATGTCCGTGCTCACTGCGGTGCGTCGGGACTCGGTTCTGCCCGATGAGCGCAGCGGCTCAGTCGGTGATCTCGGAGTCGAAGGCCTTCGGATGGTCCTTGACCCACTGGTCGACGGCGTCGCCTTCCTGGCCCTCTTCGTATTCGTTGACGATGAGGTCCTCGAGCTCTCCGTACGTCTTGTCGTCGAGCTTGATCCCCTTGATGAGCTCCGACGCCTCAGGGAACTCGTCGCTGAAGCCCTCGGTGCCGAGGAAGTGCATCTTCTCCGGATCGCCCATGGCATTCTTCGGATCCTTGAGCTCCTTGACGTCATAGGCGTTGTTCGCCCAGAACGGACGCCACAGGGTGACCACGATGTCGTCCTGCGCATCGATGGCATTGCCCAGCTCTGCGAGCATGGCCGGGGTCGAGGAGGTGACGAGTTCGAAGTCCTTCTCGAGGTCGTAGGCAGGCATCATCGAATCCTTCGTCACCTTGGTGAGACCGGCCCCGGGCTCGTTGCCGACGATCTTGCCGTCGAACTCGTCGGCATTGTCCTTGAGCTCATCCATCGAATCGATGTCGACATGGTCGGGCACGACGATCGTGTTCTGCGCCTTGTCGTAGTAGGTGCTGATGTCCTCGATCTTGTCGCCGTACTCATCCATGTACTGCTTGTGGGTCTTCTCCGGCCAGGCGGAGGGGTAGATGTCGATGTCGCCGTTCGCCACTCCCGCATAGAGGATCGCGGCCTCGGAGATCGTCTCCAGCTCTGGCTCGTAACCGAGCTTCTCGAGCTGGTCCTCGAGCAGGAACGCGGTGCTGCGGCTGTCGGATCACGTAGAGATGTAGCCGATCTTGATCGTGCCCTTTTCGCCGTCCGAGCCCGAGTCCTTGCCGGCTTCCTGGGAACACCCGGTCAGGGCGAGGCCCAGGGCCGCGCAGGCGGCGACGACGGTGGTGATTGTGTGTGACTTCATCAGTTTCCTCTTCGTAGTGGCTGCCCGAACGAGGAGGTGCTGCCGACACTGGCAGCCTCTGTCGTCCGAGCAGGAACTTGTGAACGCAGGATCTTTTGTGATCACAAAATCTGGTATGGCTATGTAATCACAGTATTCACTCAACTTCCACCGGTTCAACGAACGTATCCGAGCGGACTGTGTCCCGAATCCGCACGATTGCAGGCCGGCGCGACCGGCAGAATGCACGCGCGAACTGCGGAATGCCGGCGCGGCCTGCAGAATGTCAGAACAGCGGCTGGGGCAGGGCGTCTTCGAACTCGAGGAGGCGCCGCTTGGTCTCGAGCTCGTGCCCGGGCAGCCCGCCCGAATACCCGCCGAGTCCGCTACCTGCGACAACACGATGGCAGGGGACGATGATCGGGATCGGATTGAGTCCCATGATCCCGCCGACGGCACGGGCCGGGATCCCGGTTCCGCTCGCCTCGGCGAGCTGTCCGTAGGTGACTGTGGTCCCCGCGGGACTTCTTCGGCCAAGGTCGTCAAAACGGTCCTCGCGACGTCCGAGACCTGACCGAAGTCCACGGGCAGGTCGAAATCGCCGAGGCGGCCGTCGAAGTACGCACGCACCTGGGCGACCGCCTCAGCGAGGATCGGATCCGAGGCGGCGGCCGCCTCGGCGGGGATCGGATCGGCGGCGTCGCTCGCATCGGCGGATCTGTGCCATTCGAGCCGCACGATCGACCGGCCGTCGCTTGTCACAGTGAGGGGTCCGACGAAGGTGTCGACGGTTGCCGAATCGGTTGCCATGGGATGTCCTCCGTTCGGGCCCGCGCACCGAGCACGGTGTCAACGGCGATTCTCAGCCGAGTCTACTCATACAGCTGTGCCCTCCCGACTCGTCCGAGTCGGGAGGGCACAGCATTTCATGACCGCACGCCGGGCAGTGGGGAAGCCCGCAGCTGAGGCGACGATGTCGTCCTCAGTGCGGCTGCTGCCGCGGCGACAGAATCACTCCTCGTCGGGCAGTTCACCTTCGTAGGCATCGGGGTTGGCCTTCAGCCACTCGGCGATGGCCTTCTTGCCATCATCCTTGTGCTTGTTGACGACCAGGTCCTCGAGGTCTCCGTACTGCTTGTCATCGAGCTTGATCTTGCCGATGTAGTCGGCGGCATCGGAGAACTCTTCACCGAAGCCCTTGGTGGCTGTGAAGTGGAGCTTCTCGGGATCACCCATCGCACCCTTCGGGTCCTCGAGGTCCTTGACCGGGTACTCGTTGTTGGCCCAGAACGGACGCCACAGGGTGACGACGATGTCCTTCTCCGCTTCGGTCGCATTGCCGAGCTCGGTGAGCATGGCAGCAGTCGACGAGGTGACGAGTTCGTATTCGCCGTCGAGACCGTATTCCGGAATCATCTCCTTGGTGGCCTTGGTCAGACCGGCACCGGGCTCGATTCCGATGATCTCTCCGCCGAAGTCCTTGCCCTTGCCCTTGAGGTCCTCGATCGAGTTGATGTCCTTCATGTACTTCGGGACGGCGATCGTGAGGACGGCGTTGTCGTAGTACGCGCCGAGGTCTTCGAGGTCGTCACCGTATTCGTCGATGTACTGCTTGTGCGTGACCTCGGGCCACGAGGACGGGTACATGTCGATATCGCCGTTGGCGACACCGGCGTAGAGGACTGCGGCGTCGTTGAAGGTCTCGGTTTCGACGTTGTAGCCCATCTTGCCCAGCTGGTCTTCGAGCAGGAGCGAAATGCTCTGACCGTCGGTCCAGCCGGTGACGTAGCCGAGTTTGATGTCGCCCTTGTCGCCGCCTTCGTCACCGCCCTTCGACGCTTCCTGCGAGCAACCGGTCAGGGCAAGGCCGAGGGCTGCGACTGCAGCGACGATCGGGGTGAGGAATCTTCTCTTCATTGTGTGTTCCTTTTCTCTAGTGATCGACTATTTAAGACTGTGTGGTTCATAGACTCAGGCCGCTGTCGCAGCCGTCTTCTTCTTCGCGCCGCGACGACGCATCCCCGCGACGAGCGAGTGTGGGTAGTCCTTCGCGTTGCCCAGAGCGGCGGTGACGCGATCGAGGTAGACCGCGATGATCACCACGCCGAGTCCGGCTTCGACACCGAGCGGCAGGTTCTGGGTGGCGATCGCTTCGACGACGTTCTTTCCGAGTCCGTCGGCGCCGACCATGCCGGCGATGACGGCCATCGCCAGTGCGAGCATGATGACCTGGTTGATGCCGGCCATGATCGTCGGCGTGGCCAAGGGCAGCTGGACTCCGCGGAGGATCTGGCCGGGAGTCGCACCGAAGGACTGTCCGGCTTCGACCGTCTCCGAGTCGACCCCGCGGATGCCGAGCTCAGTGAACCGCACGCCCGGGGGCAGAGCGAAGATCACCGTTGCCACCAGGCCGGGAACGACGCCGATGCCGAAGAAGGTGACCGCCGGGATGAGGTAGACGAATGCCGGCATCGTCTGCATGAAGTCGAGGATCGGTTTGATGACCGCCGAGGCTCTGTTGCTGCGCGCGGCCAGAATGCCGACCGGGACGGCGATGATGATGGCGATGACCGCGGCGATGATGATCAGCGCCAGGGTCTGCATCGCGGCCACCCATTGGTCCATCGTCATGATGAAGAACAGGGTGATGAGCGTGCCCACGGCCATCTGCCACGAGCGGAAGATCCAGCCGATGAGCGCCAGCAGAATGATGATGACGAGCGGGTGGAGGTCGACGAGCACGTCGGTGAGGACCTCGATGAGGAAGTTGAACAGCCAGGTGACGGCGTCGAAGAACCACGCGACGTTGTCCTTGAGCCAGTCGAAGACGGTGTCGACCCAGGCTCCGATCGGAATTCTGATGTTCTCCATCAGCGCTCACTCCTTTCACCGGTGGCCCGCGGTGCGACGGCATCATCACCTTCGGCGAGTACCTGGTCGATGATTCCGGTGTCGACCGGCTCGGGCCAGTCTTCGACAGCGGCTTCCGTCGAGGCCTCGTCGTTGCCGTTCTGCGTGCCGAGCGCAGCGAGCAGGGTGGCTCGGGGGACGACGCCGACGAGTTCGCCGTCTGCGTCGGTGACGGGCACCGGCAGAGGCATCTCCGCGGTCGGGAGGAAGAGATCGATGAGCAGGTCGTCCGGTGAAGCGGGGTGGGCGACCGGCTTGATGATCTCGTCGAGAGTCGTGGCACCGGTGCGGATGTGTTCGATGCAGTCGCGGTCGCTGACGAGGCCGAGGAACTTCCGGTCCCTGTCCGTGACGTACACGCCCGAGACGCTGTTCTCGCGCATGGTGCGCAGTGCGACTCGGGGGCCGTTCTGATTGCTCACGGTCTGCCGCGCCTTCTCCATGACGTTGTTGGCAGTCAGCACGCGTGCCCGGTCGACGTCGTGGACGAACTGTGCCACGTAGTCGTTGGCGGGGTCGGTGAGGATGTCCTCCGGGGTGCCGACCTGGACGATGCGACCGTTTCGCATCACCGCGATCCGGTCACCGAGGAACATCGCCTCGTTGAGGTCGTGGGTGATGAAGATGATGGTCTTCTTCAGCTCCCGCTGCAGTTCGACGAGCTGTTCCTGCATCTCGCGCCGGATCAGCGGGTCGAGGGCGGAGAAGGCTTCGTCCATGAGGAGGATGTCGGTCTCTGCCGCCAGCGCGCGGGCCAGGCCGACGCGCTGCTGCATACCGCCGGAGAGCTGCTCGGGGAACTTGTCGCCCCAGCCTTCGAGGCCGACAGCCTTGAGCCAGCGGTCGGCAGCCTTGTCCCGCTCCGCCTTCGCGACACCGCGGATCTCGAGCGCATAGGCGGCGTTGTCGCGGACGGTGCGGTGCGGGAGCAGCGCGAAGTGCTGGAACACCATCGAGATGTGTTCGCTGCGGACCTTGCGCAGTGCGGCCGAGTCGATCTTCGCGATGTCGGTGCCCAGCACCTCGACGGATCCGGCGGTGGGTGCCCAGAGTCCGTTGAGAGTGCGGATCAGGGTCGACTTGCCCGAGCCTGACAGGCCCATGACGACGAAGATCTCGCCGGCCTCGACTTCGAAGCTCGCGTCGATGACGGCGGCCGTTCCGAGTTTCGTCAGATCATCACGGTCGGCGCCCTCTTCGAGTCGTTTGACGACCTCGTTTTCACGCTTTCCGAAAACTTTGTAGACGTGTGACGCTTTGACAACGCTCACGTGCTTCCTCCTTGCATTCTTGGCAGTCCGCAAGAACGAGAGGCTTCACCCCCGTTTACACGGTTCGGTGCTCGCAGATCAGATCCGAAGAGCTCAATTGCGCACGCGCCTCACCGCACACGGATGTCTGATCCACCATTGTAGTTTTGTTCAGGGTTTTCGGTAGAGATCTTGTCGGGATTATGCGGCGCGTCACCCTTGACTGACCGTCTGACCTGGGCAAACAGATGATGGTGCGTTACTTGATTGTTATAATCATCGATTGGAGCATGTAGGTGTGTCGTTAATGGATTTGCTACCGGATATGGGATTTTGATGCAGTAGGCGGCCTTGCTTTCACGATTTCTGCCTTCAGGATTTCTGCAGCGATTCCGTGAGGAAGCGGATGACAGCCGGAGTGACCACCTCGGCGAATTCTTCGAAGAATCCGTGTCGGCCTTCCGGCAGAATGCGCAGCTGAGATCCGGGGATGCGCTCGTGGAGGATTCGGGCATTCTCCACCGGGTTCATCCGATCGGCATCGCCGTGCATGATCAGCGTCGGGGCGGAGATCTCGGGCAGCCGGTCCCAGGCATTGTGATTGGCGCTCACACGCAGATGGGCGGATGATTCGGCGGCCGTCATCGTGTCGTCGCCGAGCATCTTGCTGTACTCCGCCGATACCGTCCATTCGGGGGTGTAGAAGAGGTCGAAGAGGTACTGGGTATGCTCATCACCACGCAGCCTCGCCAGTGCCTGGCCGACCTCACGGGGACGCTTGACGGCATGCGTCCCGCCGGGAGAGGTGCACCCGAGGACGAGAGCGCTCACCCGCTTCGGATGGTTGAGTGCCAGCATCTGCGTGATGCGCCCACCCATGGACGTGCCGTAGACCGCGGCCCGGTCCACACCGAGGTGGTCGAGCACGTCCGCGGCGTCATCGGCGAAGCTCGCTGTCGACAGTTCCCCGAGCTCACCCCGGCTGCCGCCCGTTCCGCGATAGTCGAACGTGATCGTGCGGAAGTCCGATTCGAAGTCCCCGCGCAGATCGTCCCACCACGCGTGCGAATTCGATTGGCCCTGCAGGAGGAGCAGGGCGGGAGCGTCCTCCGGCCCGCTGACCTGGATTTCAAGGGGGAAGCCATCGCGTGCGCTGATCCTGTCCACCCGCGTCGTCTCCACCCGTGTCCTCCTACCTGCGCGCGCCTGGTCACCGCCTACGCTTGAGAAATGAAATCATTGCCGTTCCTCAATCCTGCCGCAGGATCGCCCGCGGTGCGCAATCCTGGGCGACCTGCCGTCATCGTGCCGACACAGGCGATCGATGCAGATGAGCTCACTGCCGAATGCGCCGCAGCCGCTGCGACCGGAATCGTCGACGCCGTCGAATGGCGCATCGATCCTTTGCTCGTCGTCGCCTCCGGTTTCGCGCAGGGTGGGGTGCACAGGAGTGTGCACAGCCTCGCCGGGGCGGCCCTTCGTCTGCTTCCGCGTGCACTCACAGCGGGGCTGCCGATCCTCCTGACCGTCCGCACCGGTTTCGAGGGAGGGCAGGTGGAGATCATCGAGGATGACTACGCCGAGGTGGTGCGGGAACTCATCGCCGGGGTCGCCGACGTCGAGGCGGACGCCGGAACTGCTGCCGGCACCGGTCCCACCGGCACCGCCGCCTCGGGCGTTCCCGTGGCCATCGACGTTGAGATCGATCGGGCCGAGTCGGGCTCCCTCATCGCCTCGGCGCGGGAAGCGGGCGTGCCCGTCGTCGCCTCACACCACAATTTCGAGTCCACGGATTCTGTCGAACGCCTGCTGAAGACGTTCGCAGAGATGAGCGAGGCCGGTGCTGATGTGGCCAAGGTTGCGATGATGCCGCAGGCGCCGGCCGATGTTCTGCGTCTCCTGGAGGCGACGGCCGCGGCAGATGCCTCGCTGCCGGTTCCCGTGCTCGGAATCTCGATGGGTCCATTGGGCCGGACGAGCAGGATCATGGGCGCCGACTTCGGCAGCTGTGCCACTTTCGCGCAGATCCGTCTGGCTTCGGCGCCGGGGCAGATCGAGGCAGCAGTCCTCGCCGAGATCCTCGACCGCGTCACCGGCTGACCGCAAGAGAAGAAGCGGCCCGCGAAGCATGCGCTTCGCGGGCCGCTTCGCTGCTGCAGAAGCAGCAGAAGGTCAGCGGAAGATCAGTCGGTGGCCTCTTCGATCTGCTTGCGGAACTTCTTCGGCAGGGCCTCATCGCCGAAGTTGTTGCGCACGGTGTTCGCGGCGATGCGCTGAACTACGAGCTGAGCCACGGCCACACCGACACCGGAGACGATCGTCCAGGCCAGGGCCTCGGACATCGAGATCTCGTCATCGACGGGGTTCGACGGCGCCGGGCGCTTCGTCGACTTCTCCCACGCGAAGGTCAGGGTCTTGCGAGCGACGAATGCAGCTGCGATAGGCGCTCCCACGCCGATGATCTGCCAAGCGAGCTTTCCCATGCTCGTGTCCTTTCCTTTGAACATTGAGTCCCACGACTCTCACGAGACGCGGGAACGTATTCCGTCGAAGTCAACACTAACGCAGGACGATGCGCGCGAGGCCACCCGAGATTGAACGAGGTCGAGAAAGTTCGCTCATTTCATACTTTTGGGGGATGTGCCCGGCAGACCGGGGGAGATAGCGTGAGAGCACGCTTCGATCGGGCAAGGGAAGGTCTGGGTCGAAACGTGAAGAGAAAGGCACACGATGCTGAGGAAGTGGAAGACGCGCGTCGTCACCGGACTGTTCGTCTGTGGCGCCCTCGGATTCCTGCTTGCGCTGCTGCCGGGAATGTCCGGCGTCTTCTGGCCGGTGTGGCTGATCAGCTGCGCCGCCTGCATCCTCGGGCTCGTTCTCGCCTTCACTCTCCCCTCGGCGAAACCCGCCGACGCTCTGCCCCGAGCCTGAGGGCTCGGGGCAGCGCATCCCCGAAGGCGCCCAGAGTCCGGCTACCCCGGGGCAGCGCATCCCGAAGGCGCCTGCCGCCGCTCGGAGCCGGCGGCTCCCGCGGCCTCACCGTCCGCGGATGATCTCCTGGAACCGGTCAGTCAGAGTCTGATCAACTGAGATCGCGTTCCCGTCGAGTTCGCTCAGCGCGACCGCCGTGCGCATCGACGAGACGTACCAAGCCCCATCCGCCGCCTTGACGTCGTCGAGGCTCAGGTCGGCATATTCGGCGCTCAGGCCCAGTTCCTCCGCATGATCGAAGATGAGGCGCTGCGTCGTTCCCGACAGCAGGCCCGCCTCCGGATTCGGAGTGAGCAGGTGGTCGCCTCGGCGGATGATGAGATTCGCGGTCGGTCCTTCGAGCACGATTCCGTCATGGGAGACGAAAAGCGCCTCATCGGCGTCATTGGCCGCGGCATAGCGGCCGGCGGCCTGATTGACCGCATAGGACAGAGTCTTCGCGCCGATGAGCAGCCACGGTGCCTTGCTGCCGATATAGGCGTCGAATCCGCGGTCGAGGCTGACGGCGGTGACACCGTGCTCCCGAGCTGTACGGATGTGGTCGTCCACGGGCACGGGAAAGGCCCATCCGCGGCTCCGGAACGCGCCGTTCGCGTCCTGCTCCCCGCGGGAGAGGGCGTAGCGGATCCCGAACTCGACATTCTCGGGATCGGCGGCGGCCACCTCGGCGATGAGGGAATCGATGACCCGATCCCACAGGCCTTGGTCAGGATCGGGCAGATTCAGCGCCGAGGCGGACGCGCGGAACCGGGTGAAGTGCCGTTCTCGTGACACCACGGTGGCACCGTGCGCACCCACGCTCACCAGTACGGTTTCGAAGATCCCATCTCCGCGATGAGCGGAGAGGTCCGTGACGGGCAGTTGGGCGGAAGGCAGGTCGGTGAGTTCGAACGTGCCGGTGGCGGGGTCGACGAGGATGAGCGGATCGGTCATGCGGTACCTCCGAAGAGCAGGCCGAGGGCGTAGGTCACGGCGGCGGCACCGAAGCCGATGCCGAGTTGGCGCAGAGCGCGGGGGCCGGGCGATTTGCCGGAGAGCAGGCCGACGATGCCGCCGGTGAACAGCAGCGCGATGCCGACGAGGCCGGCGGACACGAACACGGCGGGCAGTCCGGACATGCCGAAGATGTACGGCAGGATCGGGATGAGCGCGCCGGAGGAGAAGAAGCAGAAGCTTGAAAGGGCGGCGCCGAGGCCGGTGCCCAGTTCGTCGCGGTCGACTTCGGAGTCGAGGTTCGGCAGCCTCGGTGCCTGTTTGTTCTTCGCCGCCGCGATCGTGCGGTTGGCGCGGGCCTCGGCTTCGCCGGCTTCCATTCCGCGGGCGCGGAAGACGAGAGCGAGCTCGTTGGCGTCGATGTTGAGGTCGGCCAGAGCGTGCCGGGACTCGGGATCCGGAGTGGAGGCGTCGAGGAGTTCGCGCTGGGAGCGCACCGAGATGTACTCGCCGGCTCCCATCGACAGGGCTCCGGCGAGCAGTCCGGACACGCCGGTGAGCAGGATGACGGTGTTCGAGACTCCAGCCGCGCCGACACCGAGGACGAGGGCGAGGTTCGACACCAAGCCGTCGTTGGCACCGAAGACGGCGGCACGGAAGTTCCCCGACAGGCGGGCACGGGAACGGGCGGCCAGGGCACGGACCACCTCGGCGTGGATACGTTCGTCGGCAGCCATCTCGGCCGAGGCGGCTTCGTCTTCGTCGTACGGCGAGCTCGTCTCGGACTGCTGAGCAAGGGCGAGGACGAACACGGAGCCGAACATGCGGCCGAGGAACGCCAGGCAGCGGGTGACGAGATCGGCGGAGCGGCGCTTCTGCGCGTGTTCGCCGAGGAGGGAGATCCAATGTTCCTGATGCCGGGATTCCGCTGCGGCGAGGCTGAGCAGGATCTCACGGTCCTCGCCCTTACGGCGTTCGGCGAGGTTGCGATACACCCGTTCCTCGAGCCGTTCGTTGGCGAGGTAGCGTTGCCAGCGGCGAATGGTCCGCCGGTCGGGCGCGGCGGGCGGAGTCGCTCCCGGAGAGTCGTTGGTCGTCACTGGTCAGAGTCTAGTCGTGTGGTCTGATTGCGGCAGGGGTGGGCGGCGGTCTGCGAGGGAGACGACGGTTTGAGGTGCGCGACAGAGACGGTGGTTGGGGGTGAGCGGTGGGGTGTGCGGGGCGGGCCCCGGGCGGGGCCGGGATACCGCGGGAATGACCGGTGGTACGGCCGCAGCTGCCGCAGAGAATCCGCATGTGAACCGCAGGTTGTCCGCGCTTACGAAACCAATCAGTGACCGGTTGTTATCAATTCGTAACATGAAAGGCTGCTGAGGTGCGTTAGATTAATGACCAATGTGAGTTGTGTCACCGTTTCGTTATAGAAGCATGTGATTCGTTACCAATGGCGAATCATGGCGAAGCGTCAGAATCGAGCTTCCCCGTAAGTGCAGCCGAAGATGGGCCGACACCGGTATGGCCGAGGAGTCATACCGTGGCGGTCGCTTCCGGTGCGCCGTCATGTGCGATTCCTCTGGACACAGACAAAGGAGCGAAAGGAACTCCATGAAGTTGCGCACGAAGAGCTGGCTGGCGGTCACCGCCACGGCCGGACTGGTCCTCGGCGGAGTGAGCCCGGCACTGGCGACGGGCACCGCGGGACCAACTGAACACACCGATATGGGCGTCAACGGCGACGCCGTGATGGAGCATCTGCAGAAGATCTCCGATATCTCCACCTCGCACGCGGATGAAGGGTTCCGTGCGCTGGGTACGCCCGGCTACGAAGAAGCCGTGGAATACGTCGAATCCACCCTCGAGGCGACCGGCGCATTCGATGTGAAGCGTCACGCATTCGACGTCGAGAGCCAGGATTTCGGCACCGTCGACGTCAAGGTCGACGGAGAGACAGTCAAGGTGGCGACCGCCTCATATACAGAGGGAACGACCGCGCCGCTGACCGATCTGCCGGTGGTGCTGCCGGTCGATGACGACAACAGCGATCTTGCCGGCGGACAGCTCGGCTGCCAGGCGAGCGACTTCGATGACAGCGCCGAGGGCGCCCTCGTGCTCGTGTCCCGCGGCGAATGCGCCTTCGGTGACAAGACCAAGGCCGCCACCGAGGCCGGTGCTGCGGCGGTCATCATCTACAACAACGACAAAGCCAATCCCGACGAGGAGCTCAACGCCACCCTCGGCGAACGTATGGAGGGCAGCGCCCCGACGGTGACGGTCACCTACAACGTCGGCACCGAGCTCCTTGAGAAGGTCGAAGCCGCAGGCGCCGAGGCCGGCACCGAATCCGGCAGCCAGACCGACGCCGAGGCAGGACTCGGGCAGGGTGCCGACGAAGCCGATGAGGCCGATGAGGCCGAAGGAGGTCAGGCAGAGGCACAGGAAGCCGCGGCCCTGACTGCCGACTTCACGCTCGAGACTGAGTTCGTCACCGAGACGACCTGGAATGTCATCGCCGAAACCAAGGCCGGCGACCACGACAACGTCCAGATGTTCGGTGCCCACCTCGACGGCGTCGAAGAAGGTCCCGGAGTCAACGACAACGGCTCGGGATCTGCCGCACTCCTCGCTTCGGCCGAAGCGCTCGCCGAGCAGCCGACCGAGGTCGACAACGCCATCCGCTTCGGCTGGTGGGGCGCAGAAGAGGTCGGACTCGTCGGTTCGACCGAGTATGTCGCGAGCCTCGGCGATGCCGAGTTGGGCAAGATCAAGTCGTACATGAACTTCGACATGATCGGCTCCGACAACTACATCGTCGGCACGCTCGACTCGGACGGCTCCGATGTGCCGATCCCCGACGGCGTCAACGTCCCCGAAGGCTCGGCCGAACTCGAGAAGGTCTTCACCGACTACTTCGCCGATATCGACCAGCCCAATGTCGGTACCGACTTCTCCGGACGCTCGGACTACCAGGCGTTCATCGACAACGGCATTCCGGCCAGCGGTCTGTTCTCCGGCGCCGACGGCACGAAGACCGCCGAGGAAGCCGAGATGTTCGGCGGCACCGTCGGTGCGAAGCACGACACGAACTATCACCAGGCCACGGACACGATCGAGAACGTGAGCAAGGAGTCCATCGACATCTTCGCTCCCGCCATCGGCTTCGCCGTCCACACGCTGGCCTATGACCTCACCGACGCGCCGACGGATCCTCCGACCGATCCGACGACTCCGCCCACCGATCCCACTGATCCGCCCACGGAGACGCCGACCGAGGCTCCTGAAGAGCGAGCTCTTAGCATCGATCCGAAGACGATCGAGGCACCGGACTTCGTCAGTGAGAAGGGAGTCCAGGTCGCGGCCACCGGCTGCACCGCCGACACCACGGCGACGATGACGGTGACCCCGAACAACGGGAAGATCGAGAAGTTCGAACAGACTGCCGAGGTCGCGCCGACGGTACTGCCCGATTCGGAGTCCGCGGACTCGATGCATCGATGGTCGACAGCTACATCGGAACCTACGACGTCGCCGTCGACTGCGAAGGCGGAGATCCGCTGACCGGATCCTTCGAGGTCGTCGCCGAAGGTGACGGACCGGGAGCCGGTGACGGAGGCAACGGTGGCGGCGGAGGAGACCTGCCGCGCACCGGTAACGAAGCCCTGCCGCTGATTCTGTCGGCCGGAGCGCTCATCGTGCTCGGTGTGGCGATGACGCTGGGTTCACGCCGCCGCCGCAACTGAGCGGCAGCCGAGACGACGTGCCCTGATCGGCACGAGCGGCCCGATGCGGGTCGGTGACTGGACGCGGTCACCGGCCCGCATCGGGCCGTTGCCGTCTGCGAAGATGACGATGGCTGCGGTGCGGATACGACGGCGGACGGATGACGAGGCTGAGCCTGCCCTGAACCAGATCTGAGATCGAGCGACTCACCTGGCGGCGCCCCTCAGGGGGCGTTCACCTTGTCCGGGCACAATGGTCTTCTGTGACTCCCAAACGTTTCTTCACCTTCTTCGCCATCGCCGAGACCGTGACCTGGACTCTGCTGCTGATCGGCATGTTCCTCAAGTACGTCACCCACACCACCGAGGTGGGGGTGCGGATCGGCGGCGGCATCCACGGCTTCATCTTCATCTGCTTCGTCATCGCCGTCATCGGCGTCGGCACTTCGCAGCAGTGGAGCAAGCGCCGCATCGCCACGGGACTGGGATCGGCGATCATTCCGTATGCCACGATTCCCTTCGAACGTTCGGTGGAGAAGACCGGGTCCCTCGAGGCGATTGGGGTCTGGGTCGCAACGGCCGCACCCCGCAGACCTGGTTCGAGAAGCTCACCTCGTGGTGCATCCGCTTCCCATGGGCGGCCATCGGCATTGGCGTCATCTTCGTCGTCCTCGTCTTCTCGGGTCTGCTCATCGCCGGACCGCCATGGGAATGGGGCAAGTGAACGTGATCACTGCATTAGTGGTGTGAGGGAAGGTTTCCACCGCGCGGTTGACATTCAGGGCGGGCCGCCTCGGCGAGATTCTGCCCTTCAACGCGAGGGTTTCCACCCTGTTGCGTGCCAGTGGGCTGGCCTAGGATGAAAGGGGCCGGCCGGCGATCGGTCGGCACATCCCACTGCGATGAAAGGCCCACTGATGGACCTGCTCTTAGGCGCCGGAGGAATCGGCGTCCTCGTGATCATCATCCTGATCGCGCTGTTCGTGATCCTGCGCTCCTACAAGATCGCCTCACCGTCCGAGGCGCTCATCATCACCGGTCGGAACGCCTCGGGCGCTTCGGGAACCGGTCGCATCGTCATCGGGGGTCGCTCGGTCGTCTATCCGATCGTGCAGAAGGCGTTCATCCTTTCGCTGTCCTCGCGGCAGATCTCCGTCGAGATCGACGGCATCTCCATCAACGGCATCGCCCTGCGTCTGCGCGGTGTCGCCCAGGTCAAGGTCGGCGGCACCGAGGATGATGTGCGCAAGGCCGCGCAGCGTTTCCTCGATCAGCAGGACCAGATCGACCACTACTCGAAGGAGATCCTCTCCGGCACCCTGCGCGCCGTGGTCGGCACGCTCACCGTCGAGCAGATCATTCAGGACCGCGCTTCCTTCGCCGCGCAGGTGCAGGAAGAGTCCGCGCACTCGATGAACAATCAGGGCCTCATCATCGACACGTTCCAGATCTCGGCCGTCGAGGACGAAGGCAGCTACCTGCGCGACTGGGGTCGCCCGCAGGCCGCCGAGGTGGCGAAGAACGCCGCCATCGCCGAGGCGAACGCTGGCCGTGCTTCGGCCGTCGAGCAGGCGCAGCAGAACGAAGAGACTCAGAAGCAGCAGGCGCTCACCGACCAGGCGATCGCCGAACAGCAGCAGCAGCTGGCGCTGCGCAGGGCCGCGCTGAAGGAAGAGGCCGATCAGCGGCAGGCCACGGCAGACAACGCCGGCCCGCTGGCCGCGGCGGCCGAGAAGCAGAAGCTGCTGGAGAAAGACCGGATCGTGGCCAAGGAGGCCGCGGAGCTGCGCGCCGAACAGCTCGACGCCGAAGTGCGCCGCCCGGCCGACGCCGAACGCTACCGGCAGCAGGCCGCGGCCGATGCCCGCGCCTATGAGATCGAGGCACAGGGTCGAGCCGAGGCCGCCGCCGAGCTCCACCGTCGGTCGAAGGACGCCGAGGCCATCCGCCTCGAAGGTGAAGCCGAAGCCGATGCGATTCGTGCCCGTGGTGAAGCCGAAGCCGAGGCGCTGCGTGCACAGGCCGAGGCCTACAAGCAGTTCAATGACGCGGCCGTGCTGTCGAAGGTGCTCGAGGTGCTGCCCTCGGTCGCCGCGGAGCTGGTGGCGCCGTATGCGAACATCAAGGATCTCTCCATTGTGTCCACCGACGGCGAGTCGAAGCTCGCGAACTCCGTGTCGAACAACCTCTCACAGGTCCTCGAGGTCGTGCGCGGAACGACCGGTGTCGACCTCACAGACCTCGTGGCCAAGGCGAAGCGCTCCGGCGGAGCTGGCTCGAGTGATGATGGTTCGGGCGAGCCCGGCGGTTCTGGCGGGACCGGTGCTTCTGGCGGGACCGGCGGTTCCGGGGGGCCCGGTGCTTCTGGCGGGGCCGGCGGTTCCGGGGGGCCCGCTTCCGGTGGTTCGTCAGGGGCGGGCCGCTCCTCGGACGAGATCGTCGACGGGGTCGTCGCGGACGATGCGTCGGCCGGACAGCGATCGACAGGCACGGGATTCGACCCGAAGGCCTTCCTCGATGACAGCGGCGTCGACCTCGACCGGATCGGAGACGAGGTGAAGAAGGCCACCGGCTTCGACGTGCAGGCCTACATCGATGAGGCGAAGCGCCGCCTCGACGAGAGCGGTGCAGGCGCGGCCGGAGCAGATGCGGCAGACATCTCCGACAGCGATGAGCCCGGCGACGAACAGGACGACGACGGCAAGGGCGCTCAGGGCTGACCGCCGCCCCAGGCGAAGGGCGCCCAGCTCACGCAGGCAGCGGCCGCCGAGGACATCCTCGGCGGCCGCTTCTTTCGTGGAGCGCGCCATGGGGCCGACCGGCAGGGGTCTGGTGTGCTCTGCGGGTGATCCACCTCGATTTCCCGAACGATTCCAGGTGGATCCACCCGCAGGGGACGCAGTCGGGGTCTGATCTGCTCCGATTCTGCGTTGAGGTCGAGCAGATGCATAAATAAATGTGCATATGTTAATATGTTGAGTCGAGGAGGTATCTATGGCTCACGATCATGCGCATGGTTCGGGTTCGCGGCGGCAGCTGCGGATCGTCTTCGGCATCGTCGCGACGATCTTCGTGTTTCAGCTCATCGGCTCGGTGGTCACGGGCAGTCTCGCGCTGCTCATCGACACCGGCCACAACGCCGTCGATCTCATCGGCATCGGCATCGCACTCTTCGCGGCGAGCTTGGTCAGCAAGCCGACGGGTGGGCAGAAGACCTGGGGGTTCCGTCGGGCGGAAGTGCTCGCGGCCGGTGCCCAGGCGACCCTGCTGCTGGGGCTCGGCGTCTACAGCCTCATCGAAGGCATCCGGCGATTCTTCGTCCCGCCGGAGGTGCCCGGACCGGGCCTGCTGCTCTTCGGCGCCATCGGCCTAGTCGGCAACCTCGTCTCCATCGTCATCCTCAGCTCATCGAAGGAAGACTCCCTCAACCTCAAAGCGGCGTTCCTCGAGGTCATCGCCGATGCGCTCGGCTCGGTGGCCGTGATCTTCGCAGCTCTGGCGATCTGGCTCTTCGGTTGGGACCGAGCCGACGCCGTGGCCGCCCTGATCATTGCGGCGCTAATCGTTCCCAGAGCGTTCGCCATCCTGCGCGAGACTGGATCGATCCTGCTCGAAGAGGCGCCGAAGGAGCTCGACCTCGACAAGGTCCGCGAGCATCTCGAGGTAGTCGAGCATGTGCAGGAAGTCCACGACCTCCACATCACCCGCATCGACTCGAACCTGCCAGTGCTCACCGCTCATGTCGTTCTCGCCGACGAATGCTTCTATGACGGGCATGCACCGCGCATCCTCAAGGCTCTGCAGGAATGCCTGACGGAGCACCACAAGATCGCGATCGAACACTCGACGTTCCAGTTCGATCGGGCGAAGGACGCCGCCGAGGAGACTCACACCCACGACTGAGGCGGCCCACCCTGCCGGTCGGTGACTGGTGACGGGAGGGCCGCCTCGGCGGGTCTTGTCCTACTGTCCGGGCAGGATCTCCACTGAATCCGTGCGGAAGCGCTCGAGCTTCTCCGGATCGATGGAGACGCCGAAGCCGACGCCGGTGGGCACGTCGACCTTGCCGTCGTACATGACGATCTCCTCAGTGATGTCCTCGTGGAAGAACCGATTCGAACCGGAGATATCGCCGGGCAGGGTGAAGCCCGGCAGCGAGGCCAGCGCCGCATTCGCCGCCCGCCCCAGACCGGTTTCGACCATTCCGCCGTGCCAGACGGCGACGCCGTGGGCGGCGGCGAGATCGTGGATCTTCTTCGCCTCGATGAACCCGCCGACCCGTCCGGGCTTGATGTTGATCACCGAGGTGGCGCCGAGCATGATCGCGTCCGCGGCAGCCTCGGCGGAGACGATCGACTCGTCGAGGCACATCGGGGTGTCCATGAGCTTGGCGAGCTCGGCGTGCTGGCGGATATCGGCTTCGCCGAGGGGCTGTTCGATGAGCAGGAGACCGTAGTCGTCGAGGCGGCGCAGGTGTGCGGCGTCGACGAGTGTGTAGGCGGCGTTCGCGTCGACCTGGAAGCCGAAATCGTCGCCGAAAGCCTTGCGCACCGCGGCCACCGGGGCGATGTCCTTGCCGGGTTTGATCTTCAGCTTGATCCGGGCATACCCCTCTTCAAGGTAGCCGCCGATGACCTTGACGGTCTCCTCGACGGAATCCTGGATGCCGACGGACACTCCTGAAGGCACGGAGTCGACCACTCCGCCGAGGTAGTCCTTGAACGACTGCTTGTTGAGCTTGAGCTGAGCCTCGATGACGGCCATCTCCAGAGCCGACTTAGCCATCGGGTGGCCGATGACATGACGCAGGTGCCAGCCGACGGTCTCCGCGGTGAGATTCTCGACTTCGAAGAGCAGCGGTGCCAGCCAGCGGCGAGTGACATCGATGCCGGCGGCCACATACTCGGAAGAGTAGAGCGGAGAGATCATCGCCACCGACTCGCCCCACCCGGTGACCTCACCCTGCGGGGTGTCGAAGACAGCCTCGACGAGGTAGCAGTCCTTCTCCGTCTCCCTCATGAACGAGGTCTCGAACGGAGTGACCAGCGGGATCGAGACTTGGTGGAGGGTGACTGACTTGAGCTTCATATGCCGGGCTCCTGCTTCGCGACGGGGCGGATGGGTCTTCGCCTCCACCTTATGCCAGTGTTCCGCAAAGAGGCGGCGAGTATCGCGAATCAGGTCCGGAAGAACCCTGGAGCGGCGGGCCGGCGATTGATAGTGTGAACAGAAGTCTTCCTGTCAGCAAGGGGGCCACCGTCGTGAACGATCACCTGCGCACTTTCACCGCGCGCAGACAGTCCTGGTTCGGCCTCAAGCTGCCGGTCAAGACCGCCCTCGCACAACCTGCGCTCCACCCTCTGCTGCGAACGATCGCGCCCCGGATCAGAGGGCTCAAAATCGGTCGCCTTCCCGCCCCCATCGAACTCACCGAAATCCGCGGAAGAGCGGGCGGAGCGGACTTCATCCTTGTCGAGCCCTTCCGCTGCGAAATCGCCAAGGAGTTCTACTGGGGAAGGGGCAGACGCACCGAACCCGAAGACGCGTTCGCCCTCGACCTCATGGTCGCGCTCAGCGCCGATGCCGACGTCTTCCTCGACATCGGCGCCTACACCGGGGTCTTCACCATGGCCGTCCTCGCCGCGAACGAAAATGTGCGCGCTCACGTCTTCGAGATCATCCCCGCCGTCGTCGCAGGTGTGGAGAACAACGTCGAACGCAATGGCTTCAACAGCCGCGTGACCGTCCACCCGACCGGGGTCGGCAGCCCCGACACCTGGATGAAGGTGCCCATCGGGGACGGGGGATCGGCGCTGCCGTCGTTCTACTCCTCCGATATGCACTTCGATTCCGACGCCGAGGTGCGCTTCACTTCTCTCGACGCGCTCCTGCCCGAGGTGCTGGCCGAGGCGTCGGGACGCGATGCGCAGTCCCACGCCGGGGAACGTGTTCCCGACGTTTCAGGTCGGGGCGAGGCACCGCGCGTGACGGTGAAGATCGACGTCGAAGGCGGTGAGAACGACGTCTTCGCTCACGGGCAGGACTTCCTCGCCGCGCTGCACCCGGACATCCTCTGCGAAGTCCTCGATGACCGCGCGAAACCGAGGGAGCTCATGGGCCACCTCGGCGAGCACGGCTACCACTACTACCTCGTCGGCGAAGATCGACTAATCGCGCGGACGACGATTCGGCCGGATCCTCACCTGCGCGACTGGCTGTTCACGCTGAAATCACCGGATCAGATGCGCGCGGCGGGTTACCCGGTCGACTGAAGTCCTGCTGCCGACAGTCAACTGTGCGCAGATTGCACATTTTCGGCTCGAAACTGGCAATCTGCGCACACTTAACTACGGAGGGAAGGCCCCGGCGCACTGTCGGTGTCTGGGAACTACGGCAGCAGCGAAAGGCAGCAGCTCGCCGCTCCGCTTCAGCCCTGCAGCTGATCGGCGATGAGAGCGGCCAGCAGCGCGGTGCGCGGAGCGATCTCGTCGACGACGGCGTGTTCGTGTTCGGCGTGCGCCCCATCGCCGACGGCGCCGAGACCGTCGAGAGTGGCGATGCCGTCACCGGCGGTGAAGTTCCCGTCCGAGGCGCCGCCCACGGACACTCCCTGCGGCGCGGGCAGCCCGAGTTCGCCGGCGAGGACCGTCGCCCGCTCGAAGAGCACAGCCGACTGCTCAGGTTCGAACGGAGGCCGGTTGATCCCGCCGAGCACCTCCGTCGTCGAGCCCTCCACCTGCGGCTTCGCAGCCAACTCACGGATCTGCGCATCCACTCGTTCAAGCTCAGCCGCAGTCCGCGCCCGCACATCGATGTCCACCCGGGCTTCGGCCGGTACGGTGTTCGACGTGGTCCCCGCGCTGATCACGGTCGGCACGACCGTCGTCCCGGCCTCGGCGTCGGCGAGACCCGCCACCAACGGCAGAGTCAGGGCCAGGGCCATGCCTGCGTTGATGCCCTTCTCCGGTTCGAGGCCGGCGTGCGAGGCCTTGCCGGTGAACTTCAGCACGTAGTTGCTCGTGCCTTTGCGCTCGAGTTTGAGTGCCCCGCCGGCGCTCGCCTCCATGACGAACACGGCCTTGGCATCGGCCGCCTCGGCGCGGATGAGGTCCGACGAGGACACGGATCCGATCTCCTCATCACCGGTCACGAGGATCGACAGACCGTTCAGCCCTCCTTCGCCGAGGTGGTCGGCCACCATCGCGGTCGCGTGCACGCTCATGATCGCCCCGGTGAGCATGTCGAAGCTGCCGGGACCGCGGAGGATGCTGTCCTCGGTGGAGAACGGGATACGTTCGAGGGTGCCGTGCGGCCACACCGTGTCCTGGTGGTTGAGCAGGACGACACGGGCCGGCCCGGTGCCGAAGCGCAGACGCAGGTGGGCGGTGCCGTCGACCTCGAGCAGTTCCGCCTCGGCGCCGAGGCGGTCCCCCAGGAGCGCGGCGAAGTCCCGTGCTCCTGCGGCCACGGCCTCCTTGTCGTGTGATGGGGTTTCGATGGAGATGACCCGTTCGATGTCGGCGAGCATGTCGGGCAGACGTCGCTTCGCCTGTTCGACGAAGTCAGCGGACAGGGGTGCAGATGATGTGGTCGAAGTCATAGGGCGAGTCTACGGAAGGCCGGTTGCCGGCATTGCAGGTGTCCGGATGGTGTGATCGACGGACGACCAGCTGCGGCACCAGATGTGCGCCCGGATGCGGGACGGAAATCACTGAGCACAAACCCTGCCGTCTGTGGTTTGCTAGTCCTATGGGTGAGGCAGTCAGCTCCAAGCGGTACACGCCAGAGGAACGCACACTGTATCGGGAGAAGCTCGCGGAGAACCTCGAGCTCTTCGATACCTACCTTCGTCATGCGGATTTCAAATCGGCGGGCACGATCGGGCTCGAACTCGAGCTCAACCTCGTCGGCGAGGGCAATCAGCCGAGCCTGCGCAACAAGGAGGTGCTCGATCGCCTCGATGACGAATACCAGTCCGAGATCGGAGGCTTCAACCTCGAACTCAACCATCCCGTGCTCCAAGTGGCCGGGCGGGGGCTGAAGACCCTCGAAGCCGGTGTCGCCCACCGTTTGGAGAAAGCGCAGAAAGCCGCCGAGGAGGACGGACTCAAGGTCGTGTCGATCGGCACCCTGCCGACCCTGACCACCGAATTCCTCACCGACGAGAAGTGGATGACCGAGGAGAACCGCTACGAGGCGCTGAGCAACTCGGTCATCGACGCTCGCGGCGAATACGTCCGCATCGAACTCGGCCGTGAAGAGCGGTACAAGGCGGAGTTCGCCGATATCGCTCCGGAATCCTCCTGCACCTCGATGCAGCTGCACCTGCAGGTGGCACCGAACCGGTTCGCCGACGCGTGGAACGCCTCGCAGGCGATCGCCGGGGCGCAGGTGGCGATGGCAGCGAACTCACCGCTGTTCGTCGGCCGCAAGCTGTGGCACGAATCCCGGATCCCGATCTTCGCGCAGTCCATCGACACCCGCACACCCGAACTCGTCAACCAGGGCGTGCGTCCCCGCGTATGGTTCGGCGAACGGTGGATCACCAGCGTCTTCGACCTCTTCGAGGAGAACGTCCGCTACTTCCCGCCGCTGCTGCCCGAGATCAAGGACTTCGTCGAATTCCGTGCCGCCGACGCTCCGAAGCTCTTCGAACTCAATCTGCACAACGGCACGGTGTGGCGTTGGAACCGTCCCATCTACAACTCCGGTGACGGCGGCGCGCACATCCGTGTCGAGAACCGACTGCTCCCGGCCGGTCCGACCCCGGTGGACATGGTTGCCGACGCCGCTTTCTACTACGGTCTGGCCGAGTTCCTCGTCGGGGAGAACCGTCCCGTGTGGTCGCGGATGTCGTTCGCCGAGGCGGAGGAGAACTTCAACGCCTGCGCCAAAGATGGGATCGAGGCCCGGGTGACCTGGCCGAAGATCGGACGCATCGGCGTGGCCGACCTCGTCACCGATGTGCTCGCACCGCAGGCCAGGCGCGGACTCTCACGACTGAACATCGACAAGGACGTCATCGACGAATACATGTCGATCATCGAAGGCCGTGCCGAAAGCCGCGTCAACGGTGCGACCTGGCAGCTGAAGGCCCTCGAGAGCCTCGCGCCCGGCAGCCGCCAGGACTCACCCGAACGCGCCGAGGGCATCACGGCGATGATGGATGCCTACCTCGCGAACCAGGCGACAGGGAAGCCCGTCCACACCTGGGAGATCCCCACCCGCTGAAGCTGACTTCTCGTCGCCTCTAGGGCGCTCGAGTGATGTGACGCGAGCTGAAATGTCTCCTGTGGGTGGATCCACACCGATATCGCGGCAGAAATCGAGGTGGATCCACCCACAGGGAACGTGCTTTATGAACTACTTGGTTCAGAGGCGTTCGACCTCGACGAAGACGACGTCGGCGTTGCCTCCGGGGTTCGAGACCTCGTGTTCCGATCCTGCCGGGCGCGTATAGGAGTCTCCGGCCTCGAGTTCGGCGCGTATCTCTGTGCCGTCCGAATTGCGCACGAGCATCGTGTCCGTGACCATCGGCACGACGACGTACTCGTACTCGTGCCTGTGCATCGGGATGACGCCGTCGGGTCGGATCGTCCACTTCGTCACGCGGAACACTCCGTTGTCGAGCTGGACCTCGCCGGTCGAACCGGTGTCTGCTGCATTGTCTGCGGTCATGGTGATCTCCTTCGATGCGCGAGCGGCCCCAGCAGAATCGAGCGAAGCCGGGACGGACCTGACGCCCTCACTGTATCGCCCTGAGCGGGCTCGACTTGAACCGATCCACCCGGGCTAGCATGAGGGATATGCGATACCCACTTGCTGACATCGACAACGTCGACGATGACATCCGCGCCCAGATCCTCGAGGTCGCCGAGAAGTCGGGCTTCGTGCCCAACGTCTTCCTCGCCTTGGCACGCCGGCCGGACGAATTCCGCGCCTTCTTCGCCTACTATGACGCGCTCATGGAGAAGGAGACGGGGAACCTGACCAAGGCCGATCGGGAGATGATCGTCGTGGCCACCTCGGCGATCAATCACTGCCTCTACTGCGTCGTCGCGCACGGAGCGATGCTGCGGATCTTCCAGAAAGACGCGCTCATCGCCGATGTCGTCGCCACGAACTATCGCCAAGCCGATATCAGCCCACGTCAGATGGCTATGCTCGACTTCGCCGTCAAGGTCTGCGAAGAGCCGTGGGCCGTAGGAGACGCCGACCACCAGAGGCTTGCCGACCACGGATTCGACGCCGAAGACGCCTGGGACATCGCCGCGATCACCGGCTTCTTCGGCCTGTCCAACCGCATGGCCCACATCTCCGGAATGCTCCCGAACCCGGAGTTCTACACCCTCGGCCGCCTCCCGCGAGAGAAGAAGTGAACCGATGACCTCATCCACCCCCGCCGAGGCGGACCCCACCACCCGTGCCAACGCCGTGTCCGGTCCGGCCGCCTCCGCCGAAACCATCCCGGCTGCCTCCGCCCGGTCCGGGCTCGTCAAACCGTTCGCCGCGATGGGTATCGTCGCCACCGTCGGACAGATGCAGCGCACCGGCCGCGACACCATCGCCATGTGCCTCGGCGAACCGACCCAGGGCGCGCCCAGTCCCGTGCTCGCCCGTGCCGCCGAGGTCATGACCGACGGCACTGGACTCGGATACTCGCCGATCTTCGGCATCCCCGAACTGCGCGAAGCCATCGCCTCCCACTACCGCGACTGGTACGGACTCGACATCGCACCCGACCGCATCGCCGTGACGACCGGATCCTCCGGCGCCTTCCAGACGACGTTCCTCACCTGCTTCGACGTCGGTGACCGGGTGGCTCTGGCCCGACCCGGGTATGGGGCGTACAAGAACATCCTCGCCGCACTCGGCTGCGAGGTCGTCGAACTCGACTGTGGTGCCGATGAAGGGTTCCAGCCCACCGTCGACCTCTTGGCCGCCGCCCATGCGGAGGCCCCGCTCAAGGGGCTCATGCTCGCCTCACCCGCGAACCCGACCGGCACGATGATCGGCCCCGAGGCGCTCGGCCGGATCGTCGACTGGTGCCGGGCCAACGGGGTGCAGGTGATCTCCGATGAGATCTACCACGGCATCAGCTATATCGGCACCCGCGGCGAATGCGCACTCGCCCACGACGACACTGCGATCGTCATCTCCTCGTTCTCCAAATACTGGGGCATGACCGGGTGGCGCCTCGGCTGGGCGATCCTGCCCGAAGCGCTCGTCGCCCCGGCCCAGAACGTCACAGGCAACCTCTCCCTGTGCGCCCCGGTCCCGGCACAGTACGCGGCGGTCGCGGCCTTTTCAGATGAGTCCTATGCCGAATGCGAGGCCGCTGTGGCATCGTTCGCCGGTGCACGCGCACATGTCCTGGGCGCCCGCGCAGACCTCGGCTTCGGCGAGATGGCCCCACCCGACGGTGCCTTCTACATGTACGCCGGAGTCGACGACATCCTCGACCGCGCGGGAATTGCCACTGCCGGCCAGTGGTGCGCGCAGGTGCTCGAGGCCACCGGTGTCGCGCTCGCACCCGGTGATGACTTCGACTCAGTCAACGGTCCCCGTTCGGTGCGCCTGTCGCTGGCCGTCGGAGCGGACCGCACGGCCGAAGCCATCGACCGCATCCTCGATTTCATGGGATGAGCCCTGAACGTCGTGAGATGAGCCCTTCCGAGGGGATCCGATGAGCGCCGAGGATGTGCGGGCGGGCGGGCCGCCTCCCGCTCGCAAGGCCCTGCCGGTGCTCGGCATCATCCTGGCCGCCGTCCTGCTCGGATCGGCCGGACTGTTCGTCATCCTCGCCGAGGCGACCGCCCCCACAGCTGCCTTCCTGCGGTGTTGGATAGCGGTCATTGTGCTCGCCCCGTTGGCGTGGCTCGAGCTGCGCAGGCACGGTCGATTCCCGCCGAAGGCGATCCTCATCGCCGCGGTCTCCGGAGCGGCGCTCGGAATCGACTATGTGCTGTGGGCGCAGAGCGTGCTCGACGCCGGTCTGGGCGTGTCCACGGTCCTCATCAGCGTTCAAGTGATCGTGTTCCCGGCGCTGGTGTGGGCGTTCGGCGGTTCCCGGCCGGGATGGCTGTTCATCGGCTGCGTGCCGATCATGATCATCGGCACGCTGCTGACCGGGGGAGTGTTCGGCGCCGACGAGACGGCAGCGAATCCGATGCGGGGAGCGATCTTCGGGGTCCTGTCCGGTGTGCTCTACGGCGTCTACATCTTCGGCATCCACCACAGCCGGAAGGTCGCCGGAGACTTCATCGTCGCCCCGGTCCAGGTGGGCACGATCTCCGCCGGGGTGATGACCGCGGTCGCCGGGCTGACCTTCGGCGGCCTCGACTTCGACCTCGGCTGGGCCGGTTGGGGCTGGATGATCGCCCTGGCCGTCTGCGGTCAGGCCCTGTCATGGGTGCTGCTGAGCATCTCCAGCCCGCTGGTGCCGGTGCCGATGACCGCGGCGCTCATGCTGCTCCAACCGCTGTCCGCAGTCGTGCTCGGATCCCTCGTCGCCGGGGAGCGGCTGCAGGCGGGCCAGTGGATCGGTGCCGTCCTCGTGGCCCTCATCGTCTGGGTCGTCGGTGGAGGACCCGCGGCCCTGACACCTCGGCGACGTCGGTAGGGCGGGCACTGACTCGGCGAGAGATGCGCTGCTGTGGGCTGGGAACGGTGGGCCGCCTCGGCGAAGGAATCGCTGTGGAAGCCCCGCCCCAGGCGGGACTCAGTGTTCGTGGGCCTCGATCGTGTGGGCGATGGCGTCGACGATGATGTGGGCGACGTGGTCGTCCTTGAGCGAATAGTAGGCTTCGCGGCCGATCCGATTGACTCCGACGAGGTGGAGTCCGCGGAGGAACTTCAGGTGCTGGGACACCAGCGGCTGGGACAGTCCGGTCGCCTCGACGATGTGGGTGACAGTGGCCTCACCGTGGGTGAGGACGAGCAGCATCTTCAGCCGGGAGGGTGTGGCAAGTGCCTTGAAGAGGTCGGCAGTCTCGGTGATGGCTTCGAGATGGCCCTCGGGATTGAGCAGGAGCTGCTCGACGTCGTCATTGACGGGAACGGAATCGGGAACGGAAGCCATGAGTGCAGATTACCGGACAACCGGGGTGGTCATGCGATATCCGGCACTGTGGAGTGGTCGTGGCTGTCGCGGGGTTCGGGCGGTCGGAGCTGCCCGCGTCTCAGTCGAGGGCTTCGACGTCGGCCTGCGATCCGAGGAGGTCATCGGCCAAGGTCTCCCACTGACCGTAGGCGTCGGGTAGTGCCGACCGCTGCACGGACTGCGCGGCTTCGGTCGGTGACATCGAATCCCAGCCGTCGATCTGATTGAGGCCGGGGTTCTCGACCTCGGGGTTGATCCCGTAGAACGCCTTGGCCGCGTAGATGGGATCGGTGAGCTGATGGGGCTCGCCCCAGCCTTGTGACGGGCGCTGCTGGAACAGGCCGACCGAATCGCGGTCGCCGGAATCCAGATTGCGCAGCGAGGACTCCTGCAGCGCTGTCATCAGGGCGATCCTGATCGCATGGTCGTCGAAGCTGCCCCCGCGGCCGACGCCGATGATGAGCCGAGCATTGTCGATCTGCTGCTGACTGAGCTGACTGACGGAAGCCATCTGCATCTGCCTGATCTTCGTGGAACCGAATGAAATGGGGGAATTGAGGATGATGACGGCGCCCACGACCAGTGCCATCACTGCCGCCCCGAGCCCGATGAGGGCACCAGTGAGCACGGACCGGCGGCCCTTGCGAGATGATGTCAGACGAGGCATGAATATAACGATAATGCAACAAACTTAAGAGTGCATGGGGCAACGCCGAGGTTTTTATCACAGGAAGGTCACGGCCGTGCGGCGGTGAGGGTGCGAGCGGAGCCGAGTGCGGACCGATTTCGGATGACCCCGCACAGCTTAGGCTTGAACCATGGTGAGAATCGTTCGGCGCAACAACCGCCCACCTCTGATGACCTGCCTCATTGTGGTCTTCTCCTTCGCCGCTGTCGGCATCCTGACCGTTGCCGGCATCCTCGTCGCCATCATCTTCCTCTCCGCGGAATCATCGTCGACAGGTTCATCGCCGACCTCGGACTCCTCGTCGGTCGGATCCCCATCCTCCGATTCCGACTCGGACGGCGGCCCCGGTCCGAGCACCACTGCTCCGGTGTCCGGAGGTTGGACGAGCGGAGGCTGAGTCTCGGACCGCGGCTGAGTCCCTGGTAGGACCGCGAGCAGCATCGTCGGCACCCGTCCGGATCACCGATCCGGATCAGCCTCGGTGATCCTGCGGGACCACCGGCTGGCGGAGGATCGTGCGCAGCTTCTCCGGCGCGGTCCGGCGAACATCGCTGAGATAGATCTCGTGATGCCTGCCTGCCATCGTCATCCCTGCCTCGGGAATGACATCGGTGTGCATGCGCTCGAGGACGGGCCCTTCGTCATCGAAGGGACCGATGTGCAGGGTCTGGACGCACGTTCTCTCCCGCAGCACGTCGAATCGGATCTCGCCGAGGCGGGGCGCCGATCCCTTCGCCCGGACCGTGTCGATGACGCCGTCGACGTGGCCTGCATCCAACCAGTCCGGGACGAGCAGCATGAGCGTGAAGTCCCACGCTGACTTGTCCCGAGCACTCGTGAACGCTGCCATATCATCGGCCCACCACAGCCCTTCGAGCGGAGGCACGACATAGTCGCGGCCGAGTTCGAGCTTGCTGAAGAACTTCAGCCCATAGGCGAGCGGATAGAGGCTCGTCAGCGCCGATGCGAAATCCGGCGACGTGTTCGGGTCCCCGTGGCCATCGAGCATGAGGTACCGCGATTCCGGCACCTCGACGAGGTCGAATCGCCCCTGCTTCGCGCGGAGACTCGGCAGCGATCTCTTGAAATCGATCTTGTCCATTCGAGGCTCCGCTCCAGGGGTGGGAATGAGATGAGTCTGATCCGCTTGACCTTGACACGATGTCAGGGTCTTCACTGGGTGGCAAGGAGGTGGAGACCATGACACATCCACACAGACAGCACACCGCCCACGAGGTCGACGACCTACACAGGGCGCTGTCGTGCTCGAACCCGCAGCAGCGCCTGCAAGCGGCGATGGCTATCGGCACCCGGGCCGAGCCCCGTGACCTCGACGTGCTCATCGCCCGGTGCCGCATCGAACCGGACTTCTTCGTCCGCGACATGCTCACCTGGGCGCTCACTCGGCTGCCCGCCGACGACACCGTTGCCCGCCTCGTCGCCGAACTCGACTCGCCGCTGCCGCAGGCGATCAGTCAATCCCTGCACACCCTGTCGAAGATCGGTGACGTGCGCGCCTGGCCGGCCATGGACCCGTCCCGGATCGGCACTGCATTCATCGCCCATACCGACACCGAGGTGGCTCGCAGCGCGTGGAGAGCCGCCGTTGCCCTTGTGCCCGGTGAAGATCGTGAAGAGCTGGCATCCGTCCTAGTGACGCAGTTGGGGCGAGGGGATCTCGAGATGCAGAAGAGCCTCAGCCGAGCGATTGTGGCCCTTGGCGAGGATCTCGTGTCAGTGGTCGATGAGAGGCTTCACGCAGAGGACGACACAGTGCGGGCTCACGCCATGGCGACCCGGGACATGTTCGATGACCCGGATGCCGGTTTCGCCCACGCCTTGGACGCAGCCAAGCGGGTGGTCGCACTGGGGTCCGAGGCCACGGTCTAGATCGGCACAGGGAAGGTCCGATCGCGCGTGTGCCGACGGGTGGGGCAAGCCCGCCGGCGCACGGCCGAGGCCTCGGATCCCTTCCTTCAGGGCGCTGTTCCAGCACCTGCACGAAGTCCGCCTGCGGCCGTTGAGCGACGTCCGAAAGGTCCCAGGCATCGAAGAACTTCGGAACAATGCACCCGGAGGGCCGCGATTGCGGCATAGAGTGGCTGACAGCAGAGAAGAGGTGGCAATGCTCATCGGCGAAGTGGCCCGGCGCTCCGGTGTGAGCGCACGCATGCTGCGCCACTACGAATCATTGGGCCTCGTCTCGCCCAGCCAGCGGACGCCTGGCGGCTATCGCGAGTACTCCGATGCCGATATAGGGCGCATCTTCCACATCGAGGGTCTGCGCAAACTCGGGATGTCTCTGACTGAAGTCGGTCGGGTGCTGTCCGAGCCGGACTTCGACCCCGGCACAGTGCTCGGGGACTTCATCGACCAGGCACGTGAGCGGATCGCGGCCGAGCAGCGTCTGCTCGACCACCTCCAGTCCGTCGCTCGGCTCGGTCGAGCCGACGGCGAGTCTCTCCTGTACACCATCGATCTCATGCGCTCTCTCGAGTCCGGCGATGTCATCCAACGGCACAAGGCCGCACTCGGCAGCGGAGTCGACGGAGGAATGCCGATCGAGGCCCTGTCGCAGGCGGTCCTGCAGGAGACCGTGCTCAACGCGGCCGGGGCCATGCGGTGGGCGCTCGCCCAGGCCGGCGCTGAGGCCGTGCCTCATGTGGTGGTCGGAATGGACGACGCATCTGCCCAAGTGCGTCGCAATGCACTGCTGGCCCTCGACGAGATCCGCAGGACCACACCTGATGAGAAACTCGACTCACGCTCGATTTCGATGATCCGGCAGGCACTGGACAAGGGACTCGACGATGTCGACCCTGATATCCGCAGCATCGCCGCACTCACCCTCGGCCGCTCAGGTGATGAGAAAGCTGTGCCCGTGCTGCTCGACATGGCGATGAACGGACCGAGGGACATCGAGGCGGCCGAGACCCTCGGCTTCATCGTCGACGCGACCGGGCCGACTGCCGACATCGGCGAACGGGTCCTCACCGAACTGCATCGACAAGCGGACTCACACGATTCCCAGATGCGGTTCCGGGTGCTCCAAGTCCTCCTCGAGATCTCCGGCGACGGCAGCAGTGACCTCATTGCCGAGCTCAGCGACGACGACAGCCCGGAGCTCGCAGCCACCGCATTCGCCGCACTCGATCGTCGCCGACGGGAGCAGACATCGGGCAAGGGACGAACCTGACCGATTTCGGTCGGGCCCCTCTGTGAGGGGGGCGGTGGGGATCCTCGTTCCGACCGCCTCGGCGAAGGGATGTCGGGTCTTCCTCATTCCGGTGACTGAGCACTGATCACTAAACTGGCCCTCATGACAACGGGCGGGACGACGGACGGAACGGATGCGGCCGGTGCGGCGGTCGGGCAGAAGCGGCGGCTGAGGCAGCCGTTCGTCTATCGGCGACACCATTTCACGCCCACCGGAGTGCTCGACTACCTGTTCTTCCTGTTCGCCGGTGCGGTCTCGACTTGGCTGGCGCTGCTCATCCTGCTCAAGGGATTCAGCCTCGGCTGGTGGCAGGTGCTCACGCTGCTCGTATTCTGGGGAGTCGTGTCCTATCTGGCTCTGCCCAGGCTGCACCGCATCCTGTCCCAGATCTATGTGCCGAACTACTTCATCGGCCGCACTCGCACCTCTGACGGTCTGCTCGGCGATCCGGTCAATCTCGCCTGGCGCGGTGAGGAAGCGCAGATCCACCATGCGATGCGTGAAGCCGGATGGATCCTCGCCGACAGCATCACTCCCGCATCGACGTGGGAGATCATCCGGTCGACGGTGACGAAGCGCAGCTACCCGCAGGCGCCGGTGTCCCCGCTGCTGCTGTTCGGCCGCCGTCAGGACTTCGCCTACCAGCAGGAAGTCGACGGAGATCCGGGCCAGCGCCACCATGTGCGGTTCTGGAAATGCCCGCGCGGATGGCTGCTGCCCGGCGGACATCAGGCCGATTGGCTGGCCGCCGGTACCTATGACAAAGCCGTCGGCATCTCCCTGTTCACCCTCCAGTTCACCCACAGGATCGAAGAGAACACCGACGTCGAACGCGACCACATCGTCGACACAGTCACCCGTGCCAATGAAGTGATCGCGGTCGATCGGATCAAGGACTTCTCCACCGGATACCATTCCCGCAACGGCGGCGGCGATGCGATCATCACCGACGGGCACCTGCCGATCGTCGACGTCACCGAGGTGGTCGACGACGAAGCCGATCACCCCGAACGCCTGGAGCTGGCTCTCGACGCCACCCGCATCTACTCCGATTCACGCAGCGTGTCCGAAGTGACGAAGACGCTGTGGCGACAGCGCCCGCTGCAGACCGTCGTCGGGGCCGCCCTCGTACTCGTCCTGCTGCTCTTCCAAGCGTGGGATGTGATCAGTATGCTCCTCGATTGGAACGGACTGCGCTCCGAAGTCGTCGGCTACAGCTCGGACATCGCGGCCATCAGCGACGACACGGCCACGCGCATCGTCGCTGGAGTCCTCGTCGGCGTCAGCCTCCTCATCGGGTGTCTGCAGGTCATCGCCTCGACGTCGGTGTTCCGCGGCAGCAACCGGGCCAGGCTGTGGATCCTCACGCTCTCGACGATCTCCGTGATCGTGTCGATGACGAACTACTTCACCGGAGACCGCGACCTGGCGACGAACATGTATGCGCTGACGACCATCGCCATGCAGGTGGCGGTGCTGCTGGCGCTGTCGAGCGACTCCTCCCGGATGTTCACCCGCTTCAGCACGGCAGCCCTGCGCGCCGAGCGCCAGGACCGCGCGCTCGAGGACTGAGGCTGGAGACTCGCGGAATCGAAGGCCACGTTGGCGGGGCCGTCGGCCGGAGGACTGCGATGGCGGGCGCGTGTATTCTGACCGTGTCCGATCCACTCCGCAGCCCAGCTCGACGCCGAGGCAGGACCATACACGAAGGCAGGACTCCATGACCGACCAGACCCCCGATGCTTCCGTCTTCGATTCGATCGATCCGGTCCTCAAGGTGGTCACCGCCGAGATCGAGATTGCGGCCCCCGCCGAGGCGGTCTTCGACCTCATCGCCGATCCGCAGCGACAGCCGGAATGGGACGGAAACGACAACCTCGGTTCGGCCGTCGACGGTCAGCGGGTGCGTGGGACAGGCGGTTCCTTCTTCACGACCCTGACCAAGGGAGTGGACCGCGAGAACCACATCGTCGACTTCGCCGAGGGCAGGCTCATCGCCTGGAAGCCCTCCGAGGTCGGGGGAGAGCCGTTCGGGCAGAAGTGGGTCTGGGAGATCGAACCGACAGGGGATGATTCGGTCCTGGTCCGTCACACCTATGACTGGACCGAGCTGCGCGATCCTCAGCGCCTGCCTCGGGCACAGTCGACGACGGCCCAGAACCTGCTCGCGTCACTCAAGCGACTCAAACAGCTCGCTGAGAGCTGAGGTCAGGCTCCGGGCAGGCCGCGTTCTGACCGGAGCTGTCAGCAGTCGTCTGCCCGGAACAGTCAACGGCCGACTGACCGGAGTGGCGCCGAGACACTTACTTCGGCCAGGCATCCGCCAAACGAGTGAGCAGCGAGGCCAGCTGAGCGCGCTCCTCCTCGGTGAATGTGCTCAATGCCTGATCGACGTTCTCACGCTGGGCGCCGCGGAATCTGTTGGTGATCGCGCGGCCCTTGTCCGTCAGCGCGATGAGGGTTCGCCGGGCATCATCCGGGTCTGCTTCGCGACGCAGTAGTCCGAGCTCGACGCCTTGGGATACGAGCCTGGACGCGCGCGGCTGATCGACGCCGATCGCATCGCCGAGCGCGCTGACTCCCAGTGCCGTGCCCGCCTGGACGAGGGAGATGAGCAGGCGGATGAGCGCACGCCCGCGGCCGTGTGCGGCGAACGGTCCACCGGGATGACGCTTGCCGCCGAAGGGGAAGTCGTCCGAGTGCCGACCGCCTCCGAATCCACCGCGCTCACCGAAGCCCCCGCGTTCGGCGGGTCCGCCGTGCTCACCGAACCCACCGAAGGGGCCGAATCCGCGCGGACCGCCGGGCCCGCGCCGCCACTGCAGGCGGGTGAGCGCCTCGGCGATCGTCTGAATGTCATCGTTCGTGCTCATGATTCGATTTTACATGCTACTTGACATGCAATCGAAGTGCATGTCATTCTGCATGTACATGTCAGATGACAACTAAGGAGATGACATGACCGATAACAAAGACTTCAACGATGACAACGACGACTTCACCACCCCGACCGCAGGCGCAGCAGGCGCCGGCGCAAAAGGCAGCGAGGACTCTATGAACTCAGACGAGAACGCCGCCACGGGCGATGCCTCACGCTCTGATGCCGGTCGCGACAAGCTCGGCGATGCAGACGCAGTCGACGCGGACAATGCCGCGACCGCAGGCGATGAACCTGTGAGCGACGCCGGTTCGGGCGACGACAAGAGCAATGACACCGACGCCGATCTGCCGCAGCTGCTGCGCGAATTCAGCCACGTGCTGCGCCGCGAATTCCGTTCGGTCGCGGCGGACTCCGGATTCGACCCTCGCGACTTCGGGCGCATGCGGCGCGGACGTCGTCGCTGGGACTCCGATGAAGTGGTCGCCGACGGTGCCGCTTACCCCGAAGAGCCGGTGACCTACGGTCCGCCGCGCGGGCGGGGCGGTTGGGGTCCGTCGAAGAACATCGATCCCGAAGAGCTGCGCCAGCGCTTCCGCGATATGCGCGACGGAGTCGGCGACCACATCGAAGAGGTGCTCACCTCCGAAGAGTTCGAGAACCTCAAGGCCTCCCTGTCGAAGATCGTCGAGAACCTCGGCCCCGACCGCTGCGGAGACGACTCAGACCGCCACGACGGACCGCACGATCACAAACGCTTCCATAATCACGACGATCACCGAGGCGGCCCTGACCGCCACGAGGCGCACGGGCATGGCGATCGTGACCGCCGCGGGGGAGGCCTCGGACGCCGCGGGTTCGGCCCGAACTTCGGTCCTGGCTTCGGTCCGGGCCGACGGGGATTCGATCCTTTCGGCTGGGCCGATGAGCGCCGCAGCCGCGAACAGGAGGTCCAAGAGGCCTTCGAGCGCGGATTCGCCGCGGGCTTCGAACAGGGGTGCAACTCGTAGCAGAAACGACGCGATCCGGTGCGAACCTCCGAGGTTCGCATCGGATCGCGTCTGCGTGCTGAAGGCTCCGGCTTCTCAGCTGCGGGCGAGCACCGCCCCGAGATCATCGAGAACGCTGCGATCTTCGATCGTCGACGGCACTGCCCGATCGGCGTCGCCGTCGGCGATCTGCCGCATCGTCTTGCGCAGGATCTTGCCCGACCTGGTCTTCGGCAGACCCGAGACGATGTCGACGCGTTTGAATGCGGCGACCGGCCCGATCTCCTTGCGCACGAGCGCCACGAGTTCGTCGATGACGGTGTCCGGGTCGGCCGCCTCGGCGGAATCCCCGAGGACGACGAGGGCACGCGGGATCTGCCCCTTCACGTCATCGTGGACGCCGATCACAGCTGCCTCGGCCACGGCCGGGTGGGAAGCGACGACCGCCTCGATGATGCCGGTGGACAGGCGGTGACCGGCAACGTTGATGACATCGTCGGTGCGGCCCATGACGAAGACGTAGCCGTCCTCATCGAGGTAGCCGGAATCGCCGGTGAGGTAATAGCCGTCGAAGGCGGCGAGGTACGAGGAGATGAACCGCTCGTCATCGCCCCACACGGTTGCCATGGTGCCCGGAGGCAGCGGCAGCTTGATGACGATGAGCCCTTCCTCTCCGGCCCGAACGGGTTTGCCACCGGGGTCGACGACCTCGACCTGGAAGCCGGGAGTCGGCTTCGTCGACGATCCTGCTTTGAGGGGGAATCGGTTCAGTCCCAGGGGATTGGCCGTGATCGGCCAGCCGGTCTCCGTCTGCCACCAGTTGTCGACGACAGGGATGTCGCGTCCGGTCGCCTCGGCGAGGATCTTCGTCGTCCACTCGTACGTGTCGGGATCGAGACGTTCCCCAGCGAGGAATTCCGCACGCAGGGACGACAGGTCGTACTTCTTCATCAACTCACCGTTCGGATCCTCCTTGCGCACCACGCGCATGGCCGTCGGGGCGGTGAAGTGGACGTTGACCTTGTGCTGCTCGATGGCGCGGAAGAAGGCTCCGGCATCGGGGGTGCCCACGGGTTTGCCTTCATAGAGCACCGAGGTGACGCCGGCGAGCAGGGGTGCGTAGATGATGTACGTGTGCCCGACGACCCACCCGACATCGGAGGCGGTGAACATCGTGTCGCCGGGCTGAAGGCCGAAGACGGTCGGCATCGAGAAAGCGCCGGCCACCGCGTATCCGCCGGAATCGCGGACGATTCCCTTCGGTTTGCCGGTGGTGCCCGAGGTGTAGAGGACGTAGAGCTCGTCTGTGGCCTTAACGGGCACGGGGTCGATGCCCTCGGGTGTCTGGGCGAGCAGTTCGGCGTAGTCGAGGTCGGTCTCGCCGAGTTCGCAGCGGTGTTCGTCTCGTTGGACGATGACGGTGAAGTCCGGTTTGTTCTCAGCGATCTCGATGGCCTCATCGAGCATCGGATTGTATTCGAGGACTCGGCTCTTCTCGACTCCGCAGGAGGTGGAGATGACGGCCTTCGGGGCGGTGTCGTCGATGCGCACGGCCAGTTCGTTCGGGGCGAAGCCGCCGAAGACGACCGAGTGGATCGCGCCGAGGCGGGCGCAGGCGAGCATGGCCACGGCCGCCTCGGGGATCATCGGCATGTAGATGACGACGCGATCGCCCTTGGTCACCCCTCTGTCGGCCAGAGCCCGAGCGAAGCGGGAGACCTCGTCGAGCAGTTCTGCGTAGGTGATGGAACGGACGGTGTCTGTGACCGGCGAGTCGTAGATGATGGCGGCCTGGTCGCCGCGGCCGTTCGCGACATGTCGGTCGAGCGCGTTGTAGCAGACGTTGAGCTCGCCGTCGGGGAACCAGCGATAGATCGGCGCATTCGAATCGTCGACGGCCTTCGTCGGTTCGGTGATCCAGGCGATGTGGTTCCTGGCCTGCTCGAGCCAGAACCCCTCGGGGTCCTCGGCAATGCGGGACACGACGTCGTCGTAGCTGGGTGCGGAGTTCTCGGTGGTGTTCATGATCCTATTGTGACGCATGGCACAGTGATGTGAAGAGGTGGGGTGCACATCCTCGGGGAGTGCCATCGGCACGAAAGTCGACCCATTTCCCTGCACTCGGACCAGGAGAGGGCACAATGGGGTTATGAGATTCCTGGTTGCACTGATCCTCGGCCTGGCGGTCATGTTCGGTCTGAACGCCATCTTCGACTTCTTTGCGATGGCGCGACCGTGGGGTTCGATCCTCATGGGCGTCATCGTCGGACTGACCATGCTCGTCGTCCTGCTCGTCTGGGAGGCCGTGCGCCCGACCCAGCCGAAGGGCGAATCGGCGAAGGCCAAGGCCAAGGCCAAGGCGCAGAAGAGCGAAGACGACCGAGCGAAGGCCCGTGCCGAACGACGTGCCCGACTCGCCGCCGAGGCGGGAGTGAGCCTCGAAGGCATCGACGGTGCCCTGCCGGGATCCACCGCCCAATCGTCGGAGGTGGCCTCGTCCGATGGGTCAGCCGAAGAGGCTTCCGCCGAGGGGGGTTCCGCCGCAGGGATGGCTGCAGCCGACGATTCCGCCGAGGCGGCGTCGGGGGAAGCGACACCCGCCGAGGGTGCATCGGCTCAGTCGACACCCACAGAGACGGTTCCGACTGCGAGCGAGTCCGCCGGCAGTGCGACAGCTGACGGCTCGGACGCGGCTGGGGCCGCGGCGACGAGCGAAGGCGAGGAATCGGCTGGGACCAGCGCCGCTGCCGACGGTGCGGCGACCGCTTCGCCGAACGAGGCGACGACCGTTGGGTCGGACGAGGCGCCTGAGACCGACGCGACCGAGCACGCGGCTGAGCAGAACAGTGAGACGGACTCGTCCCTGGAATCTGACGGAGCCGAAGGCGACGAGACCTCGAAAGGCGAGGAGCGACGCACTGAGTCTGCGAAGCCCGCAGTGGTGGTGAAGCCCGCACAGCCGGCAGCGCCGGTCGCCTCCGCACAGCCATCCGCATCTGCGCCTTCCGATGGATCCGAAGCCGCCGACGCCAGCGTCGCAGACACCGAAACGACCGGCACCCGCACCAGTGACACCGAGGCAGGCGGCACAACCGCTGTCGACGGTGAACCGGCTCGGCCCGCTGAGAAGCCGGCCGCGCGGTCAGGGGATTCATCCGAACTGCCTCCGCCTCCGCCGATGCCACCGGAATTCCCGGCTCAGCCCACGGCCGCACCACAGGCTGCAGATACCGCTGCACCACAAGCCGCGGATACGACGAACGAGACCATGTCTGCGGCTCCGTCGCTGAACAAGGACGATGTCAGTGACAGCGGATCCGCCTCGGCGTCCGATCCCGAACTCGAAGGACCTGCCGAAGACCCGGCGACGCTCGACCCGGAGGAATTCGACGAATCCGCCAGCGGCTCCTCGCTCGAGGCACCGCCGACCGGTGAACCCGGAATGTCGGCTGACGCGCTCTCCGGCAAGATGCCCGATGAGGCCGAGGAGTCCGCTGGCTCGGCCGAGGAAGAGCCTGCCGAAGACGAGACTGCGGACGACCGGGCACGTGAGAGCGAGGAACCGTCGGCCGAGGAGAACAACCAGTACCGGCTCTGATCCGGCACACCTTCAGGCATAGTGCGCGGCGAGGATCTGCAGACCCTCTTCGATGCTGACGCGGGGAGTCCAACCGAGGACTTCCTGCGTTCGCCGCTGGTCGAACCAATGCGCGGTCGACAGCTGTTCGGCGAGGAACCTCGTCAACGGTGGTTCGTCGTCGTGCTCTCCGAGCTCCCAAACCTTTTCGACCACAGACCCTGCTGCCAGCGCCGGGGCCACCGGAATGCGCAGCTTCGGCTCCGCCGCTCCGCCGGCGATTGCGATGCGTGACATCAGCTCACCGATGGGGCGCGGCTGACCGTTCGTCACCACCAGTGCCTCACCATGGGTGGAATCGACCGTGGTCACCGCCGCGACGATCGCCTCCACCGCATTGTCGACGAACAGGGTGTCGACCAGCGCCGCTCCCGATCCGAGCACCGGCATTCGCCCCGATCGGGCACGGTCGATGACCCGTTCAGTGAGCTGGGTATCACTCGGGCCCCACATGAGGTGCGGACGCAGGACGAGCACCCGAAAGTCGGACGAGTCCGCGCCCAGAGCAATCCGCTCACCGGCGCCCTTCGTCCGCGCATATTCGCCGCGCGCAGACTCCGGAGACGCCGGTTCGGCACCGTCGCCGATGATCGACTCACCGGTATGTGCCACCGACGGCGACGAGATATGGACCAGCCGCTCCACGCCGGCGGCCCGTGCCGCATCGACGAGTGTGCGAGTGCCGCCGATGTTCACGGCCTCGAAATCCTTGGGATCACCCATCATGGACACCTTCGCGGCCAAGTGCACGACTGCCTCGGAGCCGGTGACGGCCTGATCGACGGCAGCCGCATCGGTTACCGAACCGATGACATCGACGGCACCGTCGACCCCTGAGGGGCGACGCTGCAGAGTGGTGACCTCGTGACCGGCGGTGACGAGTGCACGGGCAACGGACGAACCGAGTAGCCCGGAGGCTCCGGTGACGGTGATTCTCACTTCAGCTCCTCGTGAACGGGGGACGACTCAGATTCGGGACAGCGCCGATGCCGGGGACGGCATGCGACGCGACCTCAGACGCTGCCGCGCACCGGCCCACCAGTCAGGACGCTGTCGGCCCAGGCGGCGAGACGGGAACGGTCGATCTTCGAATTGTGGCGGATGTCGGTGGGGAACTCGGGCGCGACAAGCACCGCGGCCAGGTCGTGACCGCTGACGTCGAGCACCTGCTCGCGCAGACGCTCGGTCAGCTCCAAGGGCGCCAACCCCGGTGCCAATGCGGTGCCCTCGGCATCGAGCACGGCCACAAGCGCCTGGGTGCCGACGGGCCCGATGCCCACGATGGAGCTGCGGCTGACCTGCGCATCGGCGTCGATGAGTGCTTCGAGGCCTCCGGGCCCGACCGGTCCGCGCGGGGTCGTGACGACATGCTGCAGACGTCCCTCGAGCCACACGCGACCGTTCTCATCGATGTGGCCGATGTCGTTCGTGCGGTGCCAGGTCAGACCATGCAGATCATCACGCGCCGAATCCGCAGTCGTGCGCCACAGATTGTCGTAGCCGGACTTGATATGGGCGGCACTGACGACGAATTCGCCGAGGCGGCCCCGCGCGGCCTCACCCTGCAGCAGCTCATCGGCCGAACGTCCCGACTCATCGATGGGGGCCAGAGCGAGTTCGACGCCGTCGATCGGCTGTCCCACGCACACCCCGAGACCACCGGTGGCATCGGCGGCGGCCACACCGTCACGGTCGATGTCGGTGAGCAGGAGCCCCTCGGTCATACCGTAGGGGGAATGGATGGACGCGTTCGGGAACACCTCGGCGATGGCATCCATGAGCTCCAGCGGCACGGGCGCGCCGCCGAGAGCACGAGTTCGACCCCGGCGCACGCTTCCCGCTGCGTCTCATCGAGCTCACCGGCGGTCGCGGCGACGTTCGTATACGCGGCAGGAGAGGCGAAGACCATGGTCGCCCGTCCGGCGATGATCGCATCGGCGATCGCTGTGGCCGTGAGCGTCTTCGGTTTCGTCACCGACATGTCCGGTGTCACCGAGGTGGCCCCGATGGCCGGTCCCAACAGGGCGAACGGTGGGAACCCGGCCACCAGACCGGTGCCCTCCGTGACGTTGAAGGTCCTGGTCAGAACGGCCGCCAGCGCGGAGATGTCCGCATGCGTATAGCGCACGCCCTTCGCCGGTCCCGTCGACCCGGAAGTGAAGAGGATCGCCGCATCGGCATCCGGTGCCGGGGCCGGCAGCTCGGCCCGGTGCGGGGTGCGGGAGAGTTCGGTCAGGCTCGTCTCTGCCTTGAACATCCGGGAACGCACGGGCCCAAGCGGACGCACCGAGATGCGTCGTCCGGGCCAGCCGAAAGCGCGGGCCAGTGTGAGTCCCGGCAGTTCGCCGATGATCCACTGCGGATCGGCCGAGGTGATCGCCCGGGTCATTCCCTTCGGGCCGAGTCCGGCATCGGCGACGACGGCGACCGCGCCGATCTTCAGGCACGCATAGAGGGCGGCGGTGAGATTGTTGCCCGGAGGCACGAGCATGGACACCCGGTCCCCGGGCTGCACCCCGAGGTCGAGCAGCCCGTTCGCGATCGACGTGGTGACGTGCCACAGGTGGCGCCACGTGATCTGCTGCGCCGGATTCTGTGCGAAGTCGACCGAGGCGATCGCCTCGTCGTCGCGGCGGGCATCGAGGATCGCCGTCACCGCGCGGACCTCCGCGGATCCGTTGCCGGTGGCGGAGTCATCCGCGACATCGGAAGTCGATCCCCTCGCCGAGGAGGACGTTCCAGACCGCGCGGATGCTGCTCCCGTCGCCGAGGCGGCCGTGCCCTTCCGCTCGGACGATCCCTTCGCGGGGGCCGCCTCGGTGGGGGTATTCGCAGTGTCCGGCGCATCGAACCGGGAGCTCAGCCAGTCGAGGACGAGACCGGGTACATCGTGGTCTTCGCTGACGAGGTGGGAGGCGGTTTCGAACCGGTGCACGTCCGCCTGCGGCAGGCGCTGCCGCAGATCCCGCAGATAGCGTTCGAGGAATACCGGATCCTTCGGGCCCCAGATGAGAAGCGCCGGTTTGTCGAAGACGGCGATGTCCGCACCGATGCGCTGCAGCTCGGGATCCGACGGGTGGTTCGCATCGACGGGGATGTCGGCGACGAAGTTGCCGATCGCCCACCGCTCCTGCGCGGACTGGTACGGGGCGTTGAACGCGGCCTTGGTCTCGGCATCGAGGTCGCCGAGGTTCAGCGTCACGCGCAGGAACCAATCGGTGAGGACGGTGGCCGTCGGCAGCATCGGCCCGGCCAGAGTCGCACGCAGCGGCGCGGGCACCGGGGCATCCTCGGGCTGGTGGACGGCCGTGTTGAGGCTGATGGCCGCGGACACGATATCGGTGTTGCGGGAAGCCCAGCCGAGCGAGAGCACGCCGCCCCAGTCATGGCCGATCGTCACGATCGGGTGGCTGCCGGAACCTGCGGTTCGTGCGGCACTGCCGGCCACCTCGGCGAACAGGTTTGAGACGACCGCATCGAAATCGTTGATGCGATCGGCGATGCGGCGCACCTCATCGGATTTCGGGGTCGGCATCGACTCGTGGGCGATCCGTTCGGAGAAGCCCATCTCGAGCTGGTCGGGGGCGATGAGCCGCCAGGCGCGGCCGCCGGACGGCGCGGCATCGATGGTGGCCTGCGCCAGCCTGCGCCACAGATACGACCAGGTCGGGTTGCCGTGGAGGGCGACGATCGTGCCCGCCGGCTCCACCCCGGCAGCGGTCAGGGCGGGCAGTGTGTCGAGCACATGGAACGTGTGCGTCCCATCGGAGGTTTCCGCCTCGACGATTCGGGACCAGGCGGGGTCCCACTCGGGCAGCTGCGGGGGAGTCGTGGCCGGCCGTGCAGGAAATCTCATGAAGTCTCTACCACTCGATCTCGGTCATGGCGGTGTTGAGGCCGGAGCCGACACCCATGCACAGGATGCGGTCGCCGGGGTTGAGCGAATCGGCCTCACGGGCAAGCGTGATGGGCAGGGAGGCGGGGCCGACGTTGCCCAGCTCCTGGTAGGTCGTGGGGATCCGATCAGGGTCGAGGTTCGCGGCTTTCGTGATGGAGTTCGTGTGCACATCGGAGACCTGGTGCATGACGTAGCGGTCCATCTCCTTCCAGTCCCAGCCGGACTCGTGGGCTTCCTCCCACGCGGCGACGACGAGTTCCATCCCACCGGAGAGCAGCCCCTTGGTGTCGGTGAACATGCCGTTGTGGTCACCGACGCACAGTGCGTGATGCTGGGTGGCGGCCCGGGTGATGCCGCCGAGGATGCGGTGGCCTTCCGGGTGTTTGTCGGCGGGGCCGAGGACGGCGGCAGCGGCACCCGAGCCCAGCGTCAGGGACGCGAATTCGTTGAGGTACTCCTCGCGGGTGATCTCCGGACGGTTGAGGCGGCGCAGCGTCGCGTCCTGGACGCGGGAGGCGTCTTCGCCGGCGACGATGAGGGCGTATTCGATCTGCCCGGCGTCGATCATGTTCGCGGCCAGGGTCATTCCGTTGACGAATCCGAGGCAGGCGTTGGCGATGTCGAAGTTCATCGCCTGCGGGCCGAGCCCGATGCCGGCGTGGACGCCGACGGCCACGGACGGTTCCAGGTGCTCACGGGTCACCGATGTGTTGACCATCAGTCCGATGGCGTCGGGAGGGACCCCCGCCTCGGCGAGAGCCTTCTTTCCGGCCGCGATCGCACCATCGGCGAATTGGTGGGGCTCATCCCAGTTTCGGCGGGCGTACACACCGGCGACGCGTTGGAGCAGACCCTGCGGCAGTTTGAGAGATAACAGCGTATCGGCGAGGCGGTCGTCGAATTCCTGCGAGGTCACTTCGTTCGGGGCCAGGGTCTCGGTCAGGCCGAGCAGGGCCACGTTCGAGTGCCGAAATGTTGCGTTGCCATTCGCCAATTGAAGTACTCATCCCTTTTCGGGTCGTTCGTCGGTGTCGATATCGTCCGCAGAGGCGCGCGCCTGACGCGTCACCACGGGGGAATTCCGGACCTATCTTACCGCCCGGTTTCTGAGATGTTCATCAGCGTGTGAACCAGGTGAAGCCGTCATAGAGCAATCCTGTGGCGGCGAGCACAGCAATGACGGCGAGAACGAGCGAGGTCACAGTGTGCGAGACCTTCGACGTCTGGAAGCGCACGGCACGCGAATACGACATCGGACGATCGGTGACGTTGTGGCCGAACTGGGCGAAGATCCGCCAGTCCATGACGTCGACGAGCGACTTCGCGGCGAGGGTGAAGACGATGATGCAGCCGATGCCCATGAACAGCAGGAACACGAAGCCGAAGAAGCCGAAGTCCTTGAAGAACGTCACCACCCGGTCGCCGATGGCCACGGCGAAGGCGGAGAATCCGTCGCCGAAGGGCAGGGCGTCGAACGAGTCGGTGATCGTGGACAGGCTGATGTTGTCGCGCACCGTCTGCACGGACCCGATGTACATGAAGATCGACGCGGCCAGGGCGACGAGCAGGTTGATGATCGAGATCGTCGCATTGTCCGGCCAGAAGTCCAGGTGCTTGATCGTGTAGGTCGCCGAGAGAGCCACGCAGATGATCGCGCCTGTCAGCGCGCCGATGGTGGCCGGCAGCAGCAGGTTGTTGAAGAACACGAAGGCGACGACGGCGATGAGAGCGGCGCCGAGGATGTAGGTGAACACTGCGACGGTGTCGCCGTTGGCCGCGGTGGCAGCCCGTCGGTTGGCCTCGATCATCTGGCCGGAGTGCTGGACGTTGGCGGCGAGTTCGTTCTTCGTCGCCCGCGGCAGATCGGCGTCGTCGGCGTAGCCCTGTGCGTTGTAGCCCTGCGCGTTGCTGGGAAGAACGCGGGTCTCATCCTCGCTGCTCCACGGGCGACCGGACTGGTTGTAGCCGGGCTGGCCGTAGGGGTTTTGGCCGTATCCCTGAGTCTCCGGGTAGCCGCCCTGGGCGCCGCCTCCACTGGCGGGGTTCCTAGGCTGCCATCGTCCGAGCTTCGCTCCGATGAAGTAGATGACGAAGACGACGAGAGCCGCGAGGACTCCGATGGAGATGCCGGCGCCGAGCTCGTTCATGAGGGTGACTTCCTGGGGATGGAAAACGGTGGTCTTCTTTTCAGTCTATGGACTCATGGCGCTCAGAGCACGTTCCGTGGCCCATGTGCGCGCGGTTCGCAGCGATTTGCTCCTTGCTGAGCGGGGTGCGGACGCGGCCATCACACGATTGTTGGGTCAATCCGCGGTGTTCTGAACGGCGATATCACCGTGGAACGACCCAACAATCGCCACGTACCACGGTGGTTTCGCGCTGCAGCGCCGTCGCGCACGACTCGGTGCTGGCGCGCGACTCTGTCCTGGCGCGCGTGGTTCGTGGGTATGGTGGGGTCAGGATCCGCCCACCGACGTCCGAAGGAGACACGCGATGAGCAACCCACAGGCTTTCACCTCCGAGGCTCTGCCTCTCGATGAGCAGGTCGTGCTCGTCACCGGGTCCGGACGCGGCCTGGGCGCTGCGATCGCCAAGGCCTTCGCGCCGGAAGGTGCGGCGCTGGTCATCAACTACCGGTACTCGGCCGAGGCTGCAGAAGAGCTCGCCGAGGCGGTCCGTGCTCGCGGTGGGCGTGCAGTGGCCATCGAGGCCGATGTCACGGACTCCCGCGCCGTCGACGCCATGTTCGAAACCGCGGCCGCCGAGTTCGGTTCTCCCGTATCCACTGTGGTCAACAATGCTCTCGCAGACTTTTCGTTCAACGGCGATGAGCGCCAACCGGCCGATGAGATCGACTATTCGGATTTCGCCGACCAATTCCGCGGTTCCGTCGAGGGCGCGGTCAATACGATCCAGGCCGCGATGCACGGTTTCCGTGAGCTCGGTTCCGGCCGTGTCATCAATATCGGCACCAACCTGTTCCAGGACCCGGTCGTGCCGTACCACGACTACACGGCTGGCAAGGCGGCGCTGCTGTCGCTGACCAGGACGTTCGCGAAGGATCTCGGCCCGACCGGGGTGCGGGTGAACATGGTCTCCGGTGGACTGCTGCGCACCACCGATGCGTCCTCGGCGACACCCGAAGAGGTCTTCGACCAGATCGCGGCCGCCAGCGCGCTGCGACGGGTGACGACTCCGGAGGACTTCGCCTCGGCAGTGGTGTTCTTCGCCTCTCCCGCTTCGCGTGCGGTGACCGGTCAGAATCTCATCGTCGACAACGGCCTCGTCATGGGTTGAGTCGGCCGACTGCGACGTGGGCGGGCCGCACCCACCAGCGTGGACGAGGCTGGGCAACCGATGGTCTGCGTGCAAGGGCGTCCCGGAGCCGGGAAGTGGACTTCAGAACCGGTCGAGGAAGGCCAAAGCCCGTTCGTAGAGCAGTTCTGCGCTGTCTTCGCGGTAGTCCGGAGTGGTCGGGTCACTGAACAGGTGGGTGCTGCCCGGGTAGAGGAAGTACTCCGCCTGCGCACCCGCTTGCGTCGCAGACTCCATCAGCGTCTCGATCGTCCCCGGGCTGCGCCAGGAGTCATCGACGGCGAAATGAGCCTGCACCGGCACTACCGCCTGCCAACGGGTCCGCTTGGGGAAGCCGCCGCCGTGGAAGAGCAGGACGCCGCGGGCCCGCGGATCGTTCTTGCCCATCTGCTGAGCGAGCGCGGCGCCGAGGGAGAATCCGCCGAAGACGAGATCGTCGCCGAGGTCCTCGCAAGCGTCATTCACCCGATCCACGAGGGTCGAGAACCCGACCTCCTGGGAGTGGGCGACTCCCGATTCTGCGTCGTCGAAGGTCCTGCCCGCATAGACGTCGGGAGTGTGGACGGCATATCCGGCCAGGGCGAAGCGTTCGGCGATGGCGTCCATCCCGGACGTCCGCCCCAGAGCCGAATGGAGAAGGACAAGGGTGGTCATAGGAATCCTCTCACTCAGCGGCTGTGTCCGCGGGGGATCGAGAACGTGTCCGCGCGGGCCGTGGCCCAGTCGTCGGCCCACTCCGAGGGGGTGTCATCAAGGAGCTCGCCGGGCTTCAGCCAGTCGTAGAGGCGAGCATAGGACCAGGATTCCGAGGCCGAGACATTGCGTCGCAGCATCGTCGGCTCCAGCTCGTCGGGTGCGGCCGCACCCATCGATGCCATGAGGCGGACCGCCTCGGCGACGACTCCATCGTGGTAGTTGCGCACACGTTCGGCCTTGGTGGGCACGTCGATGGCGCGCGCTCGCCGCGGATCCTGTGTGGCGACGCCGACAGGGCATTTGCCCGTGTGGCAGGCCTGGGCCTGGATGCAGCCGACGGCCATCATCATCGCGCGGGCGGAGTTCGTGAAGTCGGCGCCCTGGATGAGGCGTTTGACGATATCGGTGCCGGTGGCGATCTTGCCCGAGGCGCCGACCTTGATCTTCTTCCGCAGGCCCGCGCCGACGAGCGCGTTGTGGACGATCATCAATCCCTGCGTCAGAGGCAGACCGACATTGTCCTCGAACTCCAATGGTGCAGCACCCGTGCCGCCTTCGGAGCCGTCGACGATGATGAAGTCCGGCAGGATCTGGGTCTCCACCATGGCCTTGACGATCGAGAGGAACTCCGTGCGCGAACCGACGCACAGTTTGAATCCGGCGGGTTTGCCTCCGGAGAGTTCACGCATCTGCCGGATGAACTCGAGCAGTTCGATCGGGGTCGAAAATACCGTGTGTCCTGGAGGGCTGATGCAGGTCTGGCCGACGGGGATGCCGCGGATCTCGGCGATCTCCTCGGTGACCTTCGGCCCAGGCAACACGCCGCCGATGCCCGGCTTCGCACCCTGGGAGAGCTTGAGCGAGACCATCTTCACCTGCGGGTCCTGCGCCTTCTCGGCGAAGGTCTCGGGGGAGAATTCTCCTTCGGGGGTGCGGGCGCCGAAGTATCCGGTGCCGAGCTCCCAGATGAGGTCGCCGCCGTGCTCACGGTGATACGGCGAGATCGATCCCTCACCGGTGTCGTGGGCGAATCCGCCCAGCGCCGCCCCCTTGTTCAGAGCTCGGATGGCGTTGGTGCTCAGCGAGCCGAAGCTCATCGCCGAGACGTTGAGCAGCGAGATGTCGTAGGGCTGAGTGCACTCGTCACCGCCGACCCGCACGCGCGGTGGCCTGGGCGGATTGGGGATCGGCATGTTCGAGTGCATGAGCGCCTCGTAGCCGGCGCGGTCGACATCGTGCTCGGTGCCGAACGCGTGTTCGGAGTGAGTGCCGTTGGCTCGTTCGTAGATGGTGGTGCGGGTGTCGCGATTGAACGGGCGTCCGTCCCAGTTGCGTTCGATGAAGTACTGCTGGATCTCCGGCCGGATCGACTCCAGCAGGAATCGGGCGTGCCCGGCGATCGGATAGTTGCGCAGGATCGAGTGCTTCTTCTGCGTGAGATCCCATGCGGCGAGTGCGCCGAGTCCGAGGGCCGAGGCGGCCGCCGCCGCTCCTGCGATCTGCTTGCCTGCCGATTCGCCGGTGACCATCCGGACAATGGGGAATTGCCGTTTCATTGTGCCTCCTTGAACTGTCCTGTTCTCGAGCCTAGACCGAGATCGTGCAGTTTTCAGGAAAGGCAGACCTGAGACAGTCGTGGACTGTCGGCGAACCGTCTCAGAAGAGGCTGCCGAGATGCATCAGAACACGAGGCGGAACCGTCTCAGAAGAGAACGCCGAGCAGTGTGGTGACGAGCTCGTCGACCTGCATCGAATAGGCGACGATGAGGGTGAACCCGGTGGCGATCCATGCGATTTCCTTGTCGTGGACGTAACCGCGAAGCGGCTCTCGCCGATAGCGCAGACCGCCGGCGAGAACGATGCCGAGATCGATGATCCACCAGATCCCCAATCCGCCGAGGCTGAGCAGCTTGAGCGTGCCCGTGAGGTACCGGCCGGTGTAGAACCGATCACAACCGAGGACTCCGAAGAGCATCGACAGCAGCCAGGTGATGACGAAGGAGCGGTTGCCGGGAACGTCCGTGTGCTGGCCTTCGGTCGGCGCAAGCGATTCCAAGGACGAGGTGGTGGCACCGGGGGAGGACGCGGCGGGGTTCTGTGGAGCGGCTGACGGGTCAGAGAGCACGGCAGGGCGGTTCGCGGGGTCTGCGCTGAGTGCGGGAATCTCGCTGGTCGCCGTCATCGCTGGCACGTCCATTCACTGCTCGTCGAACTTCTGGTCTTCAGCCTAGAAGTCGGAGGGCCGCCTCGGCGATGGGGTTATCCTCCGCATCCTCGCGGTGTCGGGACTCACACGGTCCGGGACCCGGAATCGTTTGAGCCGCGAATGTCGGAGGCATAGCGTAGGGCTCATGAGCACAGGTGAGCCGAGTCCGACAAGCACTCGGCGTACCGTAGCCGCGGTCTTCCTCGCGGGAGTCTCCGTCTTCCTCGTCCTCTACGAGACCCAGGGCCTGCTGCCGGCGATCCGGGACGCCTACGGAATCGACGGTCCGACGGCGAGCCTGACCGTGTCCGCGACGAACGTGGCCATGGCTTGCTTCCTCATCCCGTTCTCCATGCTCGCCCCGCGCATCGGCCACGCCCGCCAGATCGGTGCCGGAGTGATCGTTGCGGCGATCCTCGCGCTCGTCCTTCCCTTCACTCCGACCCCGGAGCTGCTCATCGTCGTCCGGTTCCTGCAGGGCGTGGCGATCGCCTCGGTGCCGGCCACGGCCATGGCCTACCTGTCCCTGCGCCTGCCACCCGCCGCCCTGCCCGGAGCGATCGGCGTCTACATCGCCGGCAACACGATCGGCGGGCTCTGCTCGAGGCTGCTCACCGGGCTGGCGTCGGAATTCCTCGGCTGGCACGGCGGGCTTGCGTTCACCGCGGCCGTGTCGCTGATCTTCGGGCTCATCGTCGTCTGGCTGCTGCGCCACGATCTCTTCTCCACCGCCCGCAGCCGGGCCGTCCTCGACACGGACGATTCCGCTCCGTCCGATACGGATCCCACCCTCACCGAGGCGGCCGACCCTGACGCTGTCGCCGCAGGTGACGGCAGTGCCAGCAATGCTCTCGCCGACGGTAATGACGTCGCGGCCGCCACCGATGGGTCCGTCGACGACGATGCCGACTCTGCCGGGGACGCCACCGACGACGGTGGGGCTGGGAGCGCGCAGCCGCCTCGGCGAGCGATTCCGCTGCGCGGAGGTCTGTGGCGGATCTACCTCACCGGGTTCCTGTGCATGATCGTCTTCGGCGGATCGTTCACGATGCTCGGCACCCGCCTGCAGCAGGATCCGTGGCACCTGAGCGAGGGCGCAGTCGCCCTGTTCTTTCTCATCTACCTCGTCGGCACCGTCGTCACCACGTATTACGGCCGCTTGGCCACGAAGTACCCACGCACTCGGATCACCCTGGCGGGGATGGTCATCGCGCTCGCCGGTGCGGGGCTGACTCTGGTCGATTCGCTCGTGGTGATCATCATCGGCATGTCGCTGCTCACCGCCGGATTCTTCCTCGGACATACGGGTGCTTCCGCGGCGGCGAGTGCCGCCCGGCCGGGAGTCGACTCGACCCGTTCCGCAGCCATCTACCTCACCGTCTACTACCTGGGTACGAGCCTCGGCGCCTGGCTCTCGGCGGTCCTCTTCGCCGACTTCGCTTGGCCGGGAGTCGTCGCCATGTGCGCGAGCTCCCTCATCGTGGTCTTCGTCTTGACCTTGACCGGTGCTCCGCTAGGCTTCAGGAAACGCAGCTGATCGCTCGTTCAGTGTCGCCGGCGTCGGCGGCCTGTCGCCTGCGGTTGCGTCGTGCTCCTCATCCGCCGGTGACTTCCGCGCCGGTATCGTCGTCGAAAGGCCAGTTCATGTCCGAGACCACCAACTCGACCGTCGTCTACGCGATCACCGACGGCGTCGCCCACGTCGAGATCGACCGTGCCGACAAGCTCAATTCGCTCACCCGCGAGGTATTCGAAGACCTCGTCGAGGCGGGGCTGGCACTGAAAGATTCGAGCGAAGTCAAGGCCGTGGTCCTGTCCGGTCGCGGTCGTGCCTTCAGCGCCGGGCTCGACTTCACCGAGATGGCCCGGATCGCCGAGGCCGGAGCAGCGACCCGCTCATCCGCTGAGGAAGCGGCCGAGCGGGACGCCGGTGAGTCCGGTGCGGCGGACTCCGTGGCCACCGCCGTCGATATCGGTGAGCGACTCGGTTCGGCCCGGGCACTGGCGCAGAAAGCCGTGCATGTGTGGTCGCTCGTCGAAGTTCCGGTCATCGCAGCGGTGCGTGGGGCGGCGCTCGGCGGGGGGCTGCAGATCGCACTCGGCGCGGACATGCGTGTGGCCGGACCCGATGCGAAGCTCTCACTCATGGAACTCAATTGGGGGATCATCCCCGATATGTGCGGCACCCAGCTGCTGCCACGACTCGTGGGACCGGCTCAGGCGAAGAAGCTCATCGTCACCGCCGATACGATCGGTGCCGAAGAAGCTCTGCGCATCGGCCTCGTCGAAGAGGTCGTCGAGGACCCTCTGGCTCGTGCTCTCGAACTGGCCGGGCAGATCGCGGGCCAGTCTCGGTCGGCGCTGGTGTGGGCGAAGCGGCTCGTCGACCTGTCCTATGACTCCGATTTCAGCATCGGTCTCGACGCCGAACAGGAAGCGCTCGCCGCGCTGTTGGGCACCGACGAGCAGAAGCAGGTCGTCGCCACTCGCCTGGCCGCGATGAAGGCACGTGCCAAAGGCTGAGGTCGAGATCGCCGGGGTCCTGCTGCGAACAGCGGGATCCTGGACTCAGGCGCGGGAAGTAGGACGCAGTCGAATGAGGAGACCTAAGAACCGCGGTTGGAGGGGAACTCCGGGCGGACGGGGTCGATGATCCGGTCTGCGGTGATCGCCTCGGCGACGGTGGAGAATTCGGAGAGCTCACGCAGCAGTACGAACGTCGGACGCATGAGCTTCAGCCGTCCGGCTCCCTCCTCTGCGAGGATCCCGGTCACCGAGCGCCACTCGCTCGTGTGCGCCTCCGTCGTCTGGTGCTGGGCGGCGGCGAGTTCGGGAGCCGCGATCGTATAGAAGTACGTATCGAAGCGTTTGGGCCGACCCAACGGCGTCACCCAGTTCGCCCACGGCTTGAGTCCGGCCGGGTCGAGGACCGCGCCCGTCTCCTCCTCGACTTCGCGCACAGCAGTGGCGAGCAGGACGCGCCAACCCTCGGCATCCTCGGCGATGGTCGAATCGGACCATGCGGAGGTGTGCACCTGCGGGTCGGGGACGGTGATGGTCGGTGCGGTCGTCGCATCGACGGGGTCGACGCGACCGCCGGGGAAGACGACGACGCCGGCGGCGAAATCCATCGTCGATACCCGGTGCTGGACGAACACCTCGATCCCCTGGTCCCCGTCGCGGAGCATAAGCACGCTGACAGCGGGCCTGATCGGGACCGCCTCGGCGTCGGCGATATCGGGACCGCGGCTCGCGCTGTCGGCGGTATCCGAACGGTCGGAACCCTCGGGGTTGATGTCTCGAATCACGTTCAGCACCTTCGCTCTCAGCAATTGAAGTCCTCTCCCAGTATGCCCGGGGTCGGACGGACGGCCGACGGTGGGGTGGGGCGAGTGCGCGCGGGGCGGGCAGGATACGATGGGTGACAATCTGACATCCTCCATCTGAGGCCGATAACCCAACCGGTGACGAACAGGGCGGGGTGAACGAGCACTATATGAGCAGTTTCGGGATCTATCCGTTCCTCAACATCAACCAGGCTTGGCCGAACTGGCTGATCATCATCCTGCTGTTGGTCGACATGATCATCCGCATCATCGCGCTCGGGTGGATTCCGCACAATCGCAGGCCGTCGGTCGCGCTCGGCTGGCTGCTTGCGATCTTCCTCATCCCGTATGTGGGCATTGCGGCGTTCCTGCTGCTGGGGTCGTCGAAGCTGCCGAAGCGGCGGCGGGACAAGCAGGCGAAGATGAATGACCTCTTCCGCGATCAGATCCGCCACCAGGCGATCGTCGGACGCCAGGACCATATGTCCGAACCGCTGAGTACCGCAGCGCAGCTCAACTTCGACCTCGGTGCCCTGCCGATGACCCACGGCAACTCCTTCGACCTCCACGTCGACAACCACGCCTGCATGGAGGCGATGGCCGATGCCGTCGCCCGAGCACAGCGGTTCGTCCACTTCGAGTTCTACATCGTCGCCATCGACGACACGACGAGGCGGCTGCTCGAATCGCTGCTGGCCGCGCACCGGCGCGGTGTGAGTGTACGGGTCCTCATCGACCATGTTGGATCGCTGGGCTACCCGGGCTATTCGGAGCTGGTGAAGAAGCTCGACGGTTCGGGCATCAGCTGGCGCCGTGCCCTGCCGATCCGCCCTTGGAAGGGCGAGTACCAGCGGCCCGACCTGCGCAATCACCGCAAGATCCTCGTCGTCGACGGGGAGGTCGCGTTCACCGGTTCGCAGAACATCATCGACCGCACCTACAACAAGGCTCGAAACCGCCGGAAGGGCTTCCAGTGGAAGGACCTGTCGGTGGAATGTCGTGGGCCGGTCGTCGAAGAGCTCGATGCCGTGTTCATCACCGACTGGTATTCGGAGACCGACGAGATCCTCGACGAACCCGACAGCTTCGAGCTCGAAGCTCCCGAATTCGGCGGCATCCAGGCGCAGATCGTGCCGTCGGGCCCCGGCTTCGAGGACGAGAACAATCTGCGCCTGTTCAACCACCTCATCTACAACGCGAATCGTCGCGTCGTCGTCTGCTCGCCGTATTTCGTGCCCGACGAGTCCCTGCTGCACGCGCTGACGACTGAGGCCAGATCGGGAGTCGATGTGCGCCTCTACGTCGGTGAGACGAGCGACCATTGGCTGACACACAAGGCGCAGCAGTCCTATTATGACGAGCTGGTGCGCGCCGGGGTGCGGATCTTCATGTATCACGCCCCGACCGTGCTGCATTCGAAGTTCCTCATCATCGACGACGAGGTCTCGATCATCGGTTCGTCGAATATGGATGAACGGTCCTTCGCGATGAACCTCGAGGTCACCCTCTTCATCGTCAACAAGGAATTCACTCAGCGCATGTACGACCTCGAAGCCGAACGCTATGCACCGAACTCCGTTGAGCTCAATGCCGAGGAATGGCGGTCGCGGTCGCTGCTGAAGAAGTATCTGGAGAACGTCGCCCGGCTGACGAGTTCGCTGCTGTAGTCGCGCGGGGACGCAGCCTGCCGCCGCGGTGGAAGCCGCGGTCATCCAATGCAGTGGGATCCGCAAACAGCATAGAAAAAGGCGTTTAGCCCAGTTTCAAAACTGGGCTAAACGCCTATTTCTGGGCCGTAGCGAACTAGGTCGGGGTCGCGCTGACCGAAGTGCGCGGCGACTCAGCCAGTCCGCCGACTCTCAGTGGTCGTCGGAGACTCCGGCCGGACCTTCGTCCTCGAGGTGACGCTCGGGATCGGTGATCGAGTCCTGGGCCTTCGGCGAGGACTTGTGCTTCGCCGTGGTGTTCGACTTCGCTGTTTCCTGCGCGGCCGTGGTGCTCTTCGCCGCCGTGTCTGCCTGCGCACCAGCCGAATCCTCGTCACCGTCGAATTCGGAGACGGGAGTGTTCGTGGCAGCGGCGGCATTGACCTTGTCGGCCGCGGTCTGCACGGCATCGGCCACAGCCGGGGACTTCTCACGGATGGACTGGTTGGCCTTCTCGACGGTGTCCTGGACGCGCGGGTCGGTCCACAGATCCTGAGCCTGGGCCTTCAGCCGTTCGTAGCTCTGACGCCCGGTGCGTGATCCCAGAATGAATCCGACTCCGAGACCGGCCAGGAGAATCAATCTCTTCTTCATGGTCTTGCTCCTCTTCGCAACTCGACGTCACCGTATTCGGCTCTGCTGTGCGGCACAGGTCCGAGCAGCGATGTGGCAGCGCACGGGCACTGTGCCCTCAAGATCCAGCTTATACCGAGTCGGGCTCTTACGGGTATGGATTCACCCGCGCCGTCATCGCAGATTCTCGACGGCAGCGGCTCGGCTCAGTCGAGACTCGGCTGCTGCTGGGTGATGCAGTGGATTCCGCCACCGCGGGCGAAGAGTTCACGCGCATCGACTCCGACGACCTTCCGCCCCGGGTAGACGCGCTCGAGCACGGCTGCCGCCTCGGCGTCCATCGGATCGTCGAAGGTGCAGGCGATGACCCCGCCGTTGGTGACGAGGTGATTGACATACGAATAGTCGACCCACCCTTCCTCGTCGCGCAGCACCTCGGGAGCCGGGATCGGCACCACTTCGAAGGCCGTGCCGTCGGCGGTGGTCTCGGCCGCGAACTGCTCCTTGAGCGCGCGACTGAATTCGTAGTCCGGATGTTCGGGATTGCGCTGATCGTGGACGAGGACGACGCCGGGGCTGGGCATCGTGGCCACGATATCGACGTGCCCACGCGTGCCGAAGGTCTGATTGTCCCGGTGCAGACCCCGGTCGAGCCAGATGACCTTCTTCGCTCCGATCGTGCGCGCGAATTCAGCCTCCACATCGGCCTCGGTCAGGTTCGGGTTCCGGCCCGGATCAAGCTGGACGCTCCGCGTGGCCAGCACCGTGCCCTGCCCGTCGACGTGGAATCCGCCGCCTTCGTTGCGCAGATCCGACGACACCACAGAAGCCCTGGCCAGGCCCGCCACGAACTCCCCGATGTGCTGATCGTGATCCCACGTTGCCCACTCCTGCGCGCCCCAGCCGTTGAATACCCAATCGACTGCGCGCAGTGCCCCGGCTTCGTCGATGACGAAGCTCGGCCCGATATCGCGCATCCACGCATCGTCGAGTTCGGCGTTGACGATTGTGATCGGATGAGCGATCCCCTCGCCGAGGTGGCGCTTGGCATGGTCGGTCTGTGCGCTGGTCACGACGACCGTGACCGGTGTGAACTCGCTGGTGGCGCGGGCAACGGCGGCCCAGGTGGCGCGGGCGGCTTCGGCTTCGACCTCCGTATCGCCGAGCGTGTAGCCGGAGGATGGGAACGCCATCCAGACTCGGTCCTGGGCGGCGGTCTCCGCCGGCATGTGCAACGTCATCGTTCATCCCTTCCTGGTGGCCCGGCACTGTGCCCGAGTGTAGCCAGAAACTCGCCGAGGCGGTCGACGGATTTCGTTGCCGCCCGCCCGGCTCTCGGCTCGTTTCCGCGGACGCTCACCCCACAGGCCAGGGCGGCCATGTCGATTCCGTATAGTCAGGCGAAGAACAGGCAAGTAGAACGTGCCGAAGGAGGCAGGAAGTGGAAGACCAGGATCTGCAGGAGATGTTCGGCCGGCGAGGGACGGGGCCGCTGGCCGGAACCATCGTCGCCGATTTCTCCCGAGTCCTCGCCGGCCCCTACGCGACGATGATGCTTGCGGATCTGGGCGCCACGGTCATCAAAGTGGAGGGGAAGACCGGGGACGATACACGTCACTGGGCGCCGCCTCGGCGAGGGGAAGATGCGACGTATTTCCTCACGGCGAACCGGAACAAGCACTCCGTCGTCCTCGATTTCAAGGACTCCGAGGACCTCTCCTTCGCTCAGCAGCTCGCCGCTCGTGCGGATGTGCTCGTGGAGAACTTCAAGGCCGGGGGACTGGCGAAGTACGGCCTCGACTACGAGACGGTCAGCGCGGTCAATCCTGGCATCGTCTACGCCTCGGTGACGGGTTTCGGCCGCGACAACCCGCAGCCGGGCTACGATCTGCTCATCCAGGGTCTGTCCGGATTCATGTCGGTCACCGGCTCCGAGGAGTCGGGCCCGGTCAAGGCCGGTGTCGCCGTCGTCGACGTGATCACGGGACTGCATACGGCGGTCGGCATCCTCGGTGCGCTCAACCATCGCAAGGACACCGGGGTCGGTCAGCTCGTCGAGACGAATCTGCTGTCCTCGGCGCTGTCCGGGCTGGCGAACCAGACCTCGGCCTATGTGGCCGGCGGCGTCGTGCCGCAGGCGATGGGCAACAAGCACCCGAGCCTCTACCCGTACCAGCCGATGCCCACGGCGGAGGGCCAGATCATCATCGCGTGCGGCAACGATAAGCAGTTCGCCCGCCTCGCCGAGGTGCTCGGCCACCCGGAATGGGCGGAAGACGTTCGGTTCGCGAACTTCGCCGACCGCAACGTCAACCGCGATGACCTCGAACCCGAGCTCATCGCGGCGCTGAGTGAGAAGACGAACCAGGAATGGTTCGACATCCTCACCGAGGCGGGGCTGCCCTGTGCGCCGATCAACTCGATCGCCCAAGGTGTGGACCTGGCATCGTCGCTGGGACTCGAGCCCGTCGCCGAGGCGGGTCAGGGCGATCGCGTCATCCCCACCGTGGCCAACCCGATCCGGTTGTCCGAGACCCCGCCCAGCTACGAACTGGCTCCACCGACGCTCGGCGACTCCACCGAAGCGGTCAAGGCGTGGCTGCGTTCACAGAGCTGAGCGCGCGGCAATACGCCTTTACAGCTGAAGTACTCTAGTCACTGTGTGCTTTCACCGTGGACTTCTTGGGGCGACCCGAGAATCCCGGTGCCGCCAGATGTGTTCGCTGAGAGAGATTCGGAACCGAGATGGACAATGAGCCGACCGGGGTCAAGCCTCGGCGACGATCGGCGGTGAAACGGACCCTGATGGTCATCGCGATGGCGATCACAGGGTTCCATATCTTCGCCAGCTTCCTGTGGATCGCCCCTGCCTCGACGGCGAGGGAGGTGATTCCCGGTGACCTGCTCTCCAAATACATGATCCCGCTGTGGGGACAGTCGTGGAGCGTGTTCGCCCCCGAGCCGATCAACGGCGACTACTACTTCGATGTGCGCGCGGTGATCAAGACCGACAGCGGCGAAGAGATCACTCAGTGGGTGCGGGCCACCGATGTCGAGCTCGACCATTCGACATACAAGCTGTTCCCGCCGCGGTCGGCGGGGCTGGGCGTCGGAGTGGCCTCGGACATCAAGGGCTCGTGGGAAGAGCTGCCCGACGATCAGAAGGCGATCGTCAAACTCGACTACTTCAAGGGCGACGATTCCGTCGACCGGCTGGAGACGAAGCTGAAGGACTACGACGACCCGGAGAACGCGATTCCCGCCTACCTGGAGAGCGAGCATCTGGCCACGGCATATGCGACGCAGGTGGCGAAGGCCATCTGGGGCGACGACGTCCAGCGCGTCCAATACCAGGCCGCCCGTCAGAACGTCGTGCCGTTCGCCGAACGCAATGACAAAGACGCGAAGCGTCCGAACATCCAGCCCGTCCCCGTGGGATGGCGCGCACTCGTCGTCGAAGACGATCAGTCCCAAGAGGAGTTCACGAAGTACTTCTGTGCCTCGGACGAAGTGAGGTGCGTCGGTGAACAGTGACGACACGAACCGCAAGGACCGGGACGATCCCGACGGCGAGGTCACGGACCAGCGGACCGGCACGGCCGCCTCGGCGGAGAAGCGGGAGAAGGACCACGGGTCGGACTTCGCGGGCCGCGGAAACGATGGGGCCGCCTCGGTGAGTGACTCGGCGCCCGAATTCGGGCTGGTCCCGGTGACGAGCTTGGTGCGGACGAAGCTAGCGCAGGGGTGGAACTGGCTCGAGGAGATGCTCACCGGCCGGTACCACGCAACGTACGGGCTGGCGGTGACGCGGATCCTCATCGGATTCACCGGACTCGGCCTCATCCTCACGAACTTCAGCGCGCGGCATTACACCTTCGGTGTGGGATCGGCCTGGAACGGGGAGATCGCCGAACCCAAGAGCGACTTCCCGAACATCTGGCTCTTCTCCCTCTTCCACCGGGCGGTGACGACTCCGCCGCTGTTCACGGCGATGATGATCGGACTCGCGCTGCTGGCGATCGTCATCATCCTCGGTTGGCGGACGCGGATCATCCTGCCGATCTACCTGGTGCTGTGGGTGAGCTTCATCGAGCTCAACGACGGGGCCGGGGATCAGGGCGACAACGCCTACCGGATGTTCATGATCGCGATGCTCTTCGCCGACACGACCCGCCGGTGGTCACTCGATGCCAGGCGGCGGGCACGGAATCCGGAGTTCCCGGACAATGACGGCGGGCAGTGGCGCTGGGCGCTCATCATGGCCAACAACCTTGCCATCGTCGTGCTCGCGTTCCAGGTGTGCGCGATCTACATGTCCGGCGGACTGTATAAGGCCGGTGGCCAAGCGTGGCAGCACGGATACGCCGTGTACAACCCGCTGCACACTCAGCAGTTCGGCACGTGGCCGGTGCTGTCGGACCTGATGACGGCGTGGGGGCCGATGGTCGTGGCGATCTCGTGGGGATCGATCCTCTTCCAGTGCGCCTTCCCGTTCATGCTCTTCAACCGTTACACCCGCATCATCGCGCTGCTGGGCATCCTGTCCTTCCACTTGGGCATCGCCCTGCTTATGGGTCTGCCGTGGTTCTCGCTGACGATGATCGCCGTCGATGCGATCTTCATCCGCGACCGCTCATTCGCGAAGGTCAGCGCCTACCTGCGGCATTGGTGGACGTCGTCGGCGCCGCGGTCGGTCGGTGGGGCTTCGGGCGGTTCCGCTGGTGGCCGTGGCGGTACGGCTGGTCGCGGCGGCGCGAAGGCCGGATCTTCGAAGACTCGTACGCGGACTTCCACAGGCTCCCGCGGCAAGTAACCGTCACGCACAGCGCTCAGCATCCAGCAGAAGCTGAAATGGGACACCCTGCTCTGAAATGCTCACCGAAGAAAGTGAGCGATCCAGAGCAGGGTGTCCCATTTCTGTGCTGTGCCGGGAGCCTTACCGCTTGGGGCGCAGCTCCAGGCCGGTGGCCTCGGGATCATCGGGCAGGTCGACGACCACGGTGTCCCCGTCGACGATGTCGCCGGCCAGCAGAGCGCGGGCCAGTTTGTCGCCGATCTCGCGCTGGACCAGCCTGCGCAGCGGACGGGCACCGAACGCTGGGTCGTAGCCTTCGAGCGCCAACCAGTCCTCGGCACCCTGAGTGACCTCGAGCGAGACCCGACGGTCAGACAGCCGCTTCGACATGTGCGCGATCTGCAGATCGACGATCGAGGCGAGCTCTGCCTGGCTGAGCGCATCGAAGAGCACGATGTCGTCGAGGCGGTTGAGGAACTCGGGCTTGAATGTCGAATGCACGACATCGAGCACCTTGGACCGCTGCTCCTCGGTCGACAGGCTCTCGTCGACGAGGAACTGCGAGCCGAGGTTCGAGGTCAGGATCAGGATGGTGTTCCTGAAGTCGACCGTGCGTCCCTGACCATCGGTGAGCCGCCCGTCGTCGAGGACCTGGAGCAGGATGTCGAAGACACTGGGGTGCGCCTTCTCCACCTCGTCGAGCAGGACGACGGAGTACGGGCGACGGCGGACCGCCTCGGTGAGTTGGCCGCCCTCGTCGTATCCGACGTAGCCCGGAGGGGCACCGACGAGGCGGGACACGGTGTGCTTCTCACCGTATTCGCTCATATCGATCCTGATCAGGGCCTTCTCGTCGTCGAAGAGGAAGTCCGCGAGAGACTTCGCGAGCTCCGTCTTGCCGACGCCGGTGGGTCCGAGGAACAGGAACGAACCGGTCGGGCGGTCCGGGTCGGCGACACCGGCACGCGAACGGCGGATGGCGTCGGAGACCGCGGCGACGGCGTTCTTCTGCCCGATGAGACGCTCACCGAGGATGCCCTCGGCTCCCAGCAGCTTCTCGACCTCGCCCTGGACGAGGCGTCCGGCCGGGATGCCCGTCCACGAGGAGACCACCTCGGCGATGTCGTTGCTCGAGACCTTGTCCGAGACCATCTGATCGGATTCCGCTCCCGCCTCGGCCTGGGCCTCGGCGGCTTCGGCCTCGGCGATCTCCTTCTGCACGGCAGGGATCTCGCCGTAGAGCAGGCGGGATGCGGTTTCGAGGTCCGTGTCGCGCTGAGCCTTCTCGGCGGCCGAACGCAGCTCGTCGAGCTTCGTCTTCAGCTCACCGACCCGATTGAGGCCGGCACGCTGGGACTCCCACGTGGCTTCGAGTCCGCGCAGCTCCTCCTCCTTGTCGGCAAGGTCGGCACGCAGGGCACTCAACCTCTCGATCGAGGCGGAATCGGTCTCCTTCGCCAGGGCCATGTCCTCCATCTTCAGGCGGTCCACGGCGCGGCGGAGCTCATCGATCTCGACAGGGGCCGAATCGATCTCCATCCGCAGGCGGGAAGCCGCCTCGTCGACGAGGTCGATGGCCTTGTCCGGCAGCTGCCTGCCGGTGATGTACCGGTTCGACATCGTAGCGGCCGCGACCAGGGCGCCGTCGTTGATCGAGACCTTGTGGTGGGCCTCGTAGCGTTCCTTGAGCCCACGCAGGATCGCGATCGTGTCCTCGACACTGGGCTCACCGACGAAGACCTGCTGGAACCGCCGCTCCAGGGCGGGATCCTTCTCGATGTTCTCGCGGTACTCGTCCAGCGTGGTGGCACCGATCATCCGCAGCTCACCGCGGGCGAGCATCGGCTTGAGCATATTGCCTGCGTCCATCGAGGAGTCTCCGCCGGCACCGGCACCGACGATCGTGTGGAGCTCGTCGATGAAGGTGATGATCCGGCCGTCGGCGTTCTTGATCTCCTCGAGCACGGCCTTGAACCGCTCCTCGAACTCGCCGCGGTACTTCGCACCGGCGACCATTGCGGAGAGGTCGAGGCTGATGAGGGTCTTGTCGCGCAGCGATTCGGGCACGTCTCCGGCCACGATCCGCTGGGCCAGGCCTTCGACGACGGAGGTCTTGCCGACGCCGGGCTCACCGATGAGGACGGGGTTGTTCTTCGTCCTGCGCGAGAGCACCTGCACGACGCGGCGCACTTCCTTATCGCGGCCGATCACCGGGTCGAGCTTGCCTTCCCGGGCGACGGCGGTGAGGTCGATGCCGAATTTCTCCAGCGACTGCATCGTCTCCTCGGGGTTCTCCGAGGTTACCTTCTTTCCGGCACGCAGTTCGGGCAGGGCCGCGAGCAGCGCGTCCCGGTTCGCCCCATTCGCGCGCAGGGCCTCACCGGCGCCGTCCTTGCCGGCCGCAGCGGCGAGCAGCAGGTGCTCGGTCGAGACGAACTGGTCACCGAGCGCCGTCATCTCCTCCTGCGCGAGGTTCACCATCTCCAGGCCGGCGCGGGAGAGTCCCGGCTGGCTGACGGTGGAACCGCTGACGGTGGGGAACCCGCTGATCACGGATTCGATGGAGCGCAGCACGGCCTGCGGGTCGGCGCCGACCTTCGTCAGCAGGGTCGCAGCGAGCGAATCGGGCTGGTCGAGCAGGGCCGCGACGAGGTGAGCCGGTTCGATCTGGTTGTTCTTCCGGGCGACGACGTCGTTGACCGCAGCCTGCAGCGCCTCCCGGGATCTGGTTGTCATCTGTGCGTCCATGTACGCATCTCCTTCTCAAATTCTGTGCTGATTTCAGCTCTCGAAAGGAACAACACCGACAAAGTTGAGTCTATTCCGCTCAACTTTGAAAATCGAGAAGAATTTCGCCGCCCGTCCCTACCTCGTGATGACCGACTGGAGGTCGAAGCGGTGGAGCACCTTGTCCGCGACCTCCGGATCGGTGCCGCGTTCGCGACGGGCCTTGAGCACCTCGGCGCGGGCGGACTGCATGGCTTTCTTCTGCACGGCCAGCATCTGCTCCCGGTGTTCCTTGAAGGCCATCGCCTGTTCCGAGCTCGCCTGATCATCGGTGGTTCCGCTGAGGTGATCGTGCAGGACTTTGAACCGTGCCCGCAGGGGTTCGATGACGTCGTCGGGCAGGCTGTCATCGTTCTTGATCTCGCGCATCGCGGCCTTGTAGGCGCGCAGTGCGATGTCCCTGGTCGCCTGATGTTCCTTCTCCGCCTCGTCGTCGATGCCGAGGGCGGCGACGACGGTCGGAAAGCTCAGGCCCGCCAGCACCAGAGTGACCAGTAGGACCACCGCGGCCGCGACGACGATATAGGACCGGCCGGGGAACGGGGCGCCGGAGGACGTCGTGGCCGGGATCGACAGAGCCAGGGCGACCGTGGCGAGGCCGCGCATCCCGCCCCAGGTCATCAGCGTGGCATCGCGGACGCTCAAAGGTGCGGCATCCGGATCCTCCTCGCGTCGCTTGCGTTCGATGACAGTGCCCAGCAGCAGCCATACGAAGCGGACGGCGACGACGATGAGAGCGATGAGCCCGCCGACGAGCAGCGCTCGCCCGAGGTCGGCGTGCTCGGATTCGACGATGAGGCGCAGGTCGAGACCGATGAGTCCGAAGGCGATTCCGGTGATGAGCATCTCGAGGACCTGCCACGTCGAGTTCTGCGTCACCCGCTCCGCCGAGTTGCCCTCGACATCGCGGCGCCGCACTTCGAGAGCGGCGACGACGACGGCGATGACCCCGCTGGCGTGGAAGTGCTCGGCGACGAGGTAGACGCCGAAGGGCAGGACGAGCATGAGGGAGGAGCGAGCGATCGTGTGATCGATCTTCTCCATCACCCACCAGGCGGCGAAGGACAGGACGAGGCCGACGATGATCGCCACGACGGCGGAGACGACGAACGACACGGCCAGATCTGCATAGTCCACCTCGGTGCCGGCCAATACCGCGGCCATCGCGGTCTGGAAGATGACCAAGGAGGCGGCATCGTTGAACAGGCCCTCGCTCTGCAGGGTCGACATGATGCGGCGGGGGATCGACACGGTGCTGGCGACGGCTTCGACGGCGACGGGATCGGGTGGGGCGAGCATGGCGCCGAGCGCGATGGCCGCGGCGATCGTGATTCCGGGGATGAGGAAGACCGCGGACCCGGCGACTGCGGCCACGGTCACCCCGACCAGCGCCACGGACATGCCGAGGATCGTGCGCCACCGGATCGCGAACAGCGCCCACGATGTCTTCTGTGCGGCGGCGAAGAGCAGGGGCGGCAGGAAGAGGGGGAGAACGAGCTCCGGATCGATGGCCACCTCGGCGAAGGTGGGGATGAACGCACCGGCGATGCCGATGAGGACCATGAGGGCCGGCCACGGAAGTTTGAGCTTCTGTCCCAATCCGACCACCACCGAGGTGGCGGCACCGAATCCGATGATCATCAGCAGTGTGGTCATGCCAGTCCTTCCGTGCCGCATCCCTCGGGGCGGATGTGTCCGGAGGCGGGCGGAGATCGTCTGCGCAGATTCCGCGCGGCCCGGCGACCATTGGCAGAATGAGGCTATGTCGGAATCAATTGTATTCGGCCACCTCGACGACGGAGTCGCGTCCGTGACGATCAACCGGCCGTCCACGCGCAACGCACTGTCGCGTGAGGTCATGGAAGACCTCATCGACACCCTCACCGAGGTGGCCGACCGCACCGATGTGCGCGCGGTCATCCTCACCACCGCCGGCCATGTGTTCAGCTCCGGTCATGACCTCACCGAGATCCGCGGGGCGGATCTGGAGACGCAGCAGACCACGTTCGATGCCTGTGCACGGCTGATGCAGCTCATCCAATCCATCCCGCAGCCGGTCATCGCGCAGGTTCAGGGAGTGGCCACGGCAGCCGGCTGCCAGCTGGTGGCGACCTGCGATCTGGCCGTTGCCGCCGAGTCCGCCAGATTCGCAACTTCGGGAGTGAAGATCGGGCTGTTCTGTTCGACGCCGATGGTGGCGCTCTCCCGTGCGGTGCCCGCGAAGCAGGCGATGCGGATGCTGCTGACCGGTGATTTCGTGACCGCTGACGATGCGCTGAAGTTCGGTCTCGTCTCCGATGTCGTCGCCGACGCCGACCTCGAGTCCGCCACCATGGAATTGGCTCTCAAAGTCGCGTCCGCCTCGTCGGCTACAGTTGCCCTAGGAAAGGCCGCGTTCTACGAACAGCGGGAACTGCCTGTGGCCGATGCCTATGCGCGGATGTCGCAGGTGATGGCGGACAACGCCGTCGCGGCCGATGCGCAGGAAGGGATCGACGCCTTCCTGACGAAGAGGGTGCCGCAGCGGCAGCACCGCCGCTGAGGCGGTGGGCGTGAAGATGAGAGAGGGAACATTGTGGCGGTGATAGTGACCGGAGCCAGCGGCTTCATCGGTGGTGCCATTGCACGGGCGCTCGCCGATCGGGACGACACGGTCTACGCGCTGTGCCGGCGAGATCCCGAGATCCCCGGAGTGAACTTCCAGCACTGGGACATCACCCAACCCGCGTCCGCCTCGGTGACCTCGTTGGCCAAGAATGTGACCGCGGTCTTCCACTGTGCCGGAATCGCCTCCGTCAGTGCCGATGACGACGCCCTCTACAACGTGAAGGTGACGGGCACACGTCATGTCCTCGATGCGTTTCCGAAGGCCCGCATCGTCCACGTGTCCTCGACGACGGTGTATTCCGAGTCCGAACCCCACGCCGAGTTGTGGGAGGAAGCCGGGCCGAAGGACCCCAACGACTTCGCCGACGCATACTCGCGCACTCATGCACTCGCCGAGCAGCTCATCATGAGGATCCGCCCCGATGCCGCGATCCTGCGTCCCGCGGCCGTCTACGGTCCGGGGGAGACGATGCTCATGCCGTTACTGTCGAGGCTGTCTAAGAAGGGTGTGCTGCGGCTGGCCGGCGGCGGTCGGCAGAAGCTCACCCTGACGCATGTCGACAATGTGGTGCGGGCCGCGCTCGCCTGCCTCGACGTGCCGTCGGCGGCGGGACCCTTCAATATCGGCGACCCGATTCCGTACCGGCTCAAAGAGGCGATCGTCACGCACTTCGCGCGGATGGGCTACGACCAAGTCGTCATCGAAGGCGTGGCGAAGGACAAAGCGCTGTTCGCGGCGAAGCTCGGACTCAGGATCAAGGGCGTGTTCAAGCGCGGGGACCGAGCGAAGCTCTTCCTCGTCAAGTACCTGCAGTCGGACCGGACCTACAACCTGTCGCGGCAGCAGCGGGTACTCGGAATCTCCACCACGCAGCACCTCATTCCGTCCCGCCTGCAGTAGGACGCCAGGTCGGGCGGCCAGCTTCAGCGCTTCAGCCTGACATCAGCGGTACAGCAATCCTCCGGACCCGGCGACTGAGACGCTCACCGCTTGAGGCCGTGCTGGGCGGCGACGATCTTCGACATGAGCTCGCGGGGAAGCGCACGCCCCAGCAGGAACGGCAGCGGTGCTCTGCTGCCGACGGCGTAGAACTCCCGCGGCCTCGGCGCGATGATCGCATCGACGATCGTGGCCGCAACCTTCTCGGCCGGAATGCCGCCGCGTTCGTTGGCATCGAGATGCTCGAGCATCGTCGTCACGTCCTGCGTATAGGGCGAACCGTCGTCGAGGTATTTCGTCCGCCGCAACCCGATGCCCGTGGCGATCGATCCCGGTTCGACGGTGCTCACCCACACGCCGAAGGGCGAGAGCTCCTGCCGAGCCGCCGTGGAGAAAGCGCGCAGAGCCGCCTTCGCCGCCGAATACGAACTGCGGTGGGCCAAGGGGAAGCTGGCGAGCATCGACCCGACCATGATGATGCGCCCCGCCCGCCGAGCACGCATTCCGGGCAGTATGAGTTGGCTCAATCGAACGGGGCCGAACACATTCGTGCGGAAGAGCCGTTCGATGGCCTCGGCCGGCAGCTCTTCGAACGGACCCGACTGGCTCTCCCCGGCATTGTTGATGAGCACATCGATGCCGTTGAGCAGGCCAAGCTCCTCGAGCTCCGCGGCCAGCCGGTCGGGGCCGTCGGGATCGGCGAGATCCAGCGGAAGATAGCGGACACCGGGGATCCGATCGGCGGGGGAGATGCGGTCGGGGTTTCGGCCGGTTGCCAGCACCGTGCAGCCTTTCGCCGCCAGCGCCTCGGCGACGGCTCGACCGATTCCCGAGGTGCCGCCCGTGACTAAGACGGTGAGATCTGACTGCGTGCAGCTGGTCACGAGTGCGCTCCTTCGCCTTGTGCAGACCCGCTTTCCGGTCGCCCAGATGCCACCGCACGGCCCGCCTGCTCTGCGGCAGCGCGTCCGGCGCGGAGGCCGGAGAAGATGCAACCACCGAGGAACGTTCCCTCGAGTGCGTTGTACCCGTGCATTCCGCCGCCCCCGAAACCGGTGACCTCGCCGGCCGCGTAGAGGCCCGGAATCGTCTCGCCGGATCCCGCCAGCACCTGCCCGTCGAGGTTCGTCTCCAGCCCTCCGAGGGTCTTGCGCGAAAGCAGACTCAGACGCACCGCGATGAGCGGACCGTGTGCCGGGTCGAGGATCTTGTGTGGTTTGACCGCACGCACGATCTTGTCGCCGAGGTAGGACCGCGCATTGTGGATGGCCTGGACCTGCGCGTCCTTCGAGAACGCATGCTCGGTCTGTCGGTCCCGCTGCTGGATCTGCTCCACTAGATGGTCGTGATCGATGACCGGTCCGCGGGAGCGCGCGTTCATTCCCGCGACCAGATCCTCGGTGGTCTCGGCCACGACGAAGTCGGAGCCGTACTTCTTGAAGGCCTCGATCGGTCCCGGAGCGTCGGAGGAGCGCACGCGATCGAGCGTGATCCGAATGTCCTTCTCCGTGAGGTCCGGGTTCTGCTCCGAACCGGAGAGCGCGAACTCCTTGCGGATGATCGACTCGTTGAGCACGAACCACGAATAGTCGTTCCCGGTCTCAAGGATCGTGTGCATCGTCCGATTCGTATCGAAGCCCGGATAGTTCGGTGCCGGGAACCGATTGCCCTCGGCATCGAACCACATCGACGACGGTCCCGGAATGATGCGGATCCCGTGCCCCGGCCAGATCGGATTCCAGTTCTCGATGCCCTCCGTGTACGCCCAGATCCGGTCCCGGTTGATGAGGCTGGCTCCGGCATACTCGGCGATCTGCAGCATCCGCCCGTCCACATGAGCGGGCACTCCGGCGAGCATCGTATCCGGGAACTCGCCGAGGCGGTCGACCGGCCAGTACTTCTTCATCAGATCGAAATTGTGCCCGATGCCGCCGGTGGTGACGATGACGGCGGGTGCCCGGAGTTCGAAGTCGGCGATTTCGTCGCGGTTCGATTCGACTCCGCGGGCCGTGTGACTGGGGGCGAGCGTCCGCCCGCGGACACCGACGACGGCTCCATCCTCGGTGATGAGTTCGTCCACGCGGTGACGGAAGGCGAACTCGACGAGTCCCGCGGCCTCCGCGGTCTCGACCGGTTCACGGAAGACTCGGACCACCTCGGGGCCGGTGCCCCAGGTGAGGTGGAAACGGGGCACGGAATTGCCGTGTTCACCCGCCCCGGACCCGCCGCGTTCGGCCCAGCCGACGATCGGGGTCAGGCGTAAGCCGAGGTCACGCAGGTACTGGCGCTTCTCGCCGGCGGCGAACTCGAGGTAGGCCTCCGCCCATTTCCGGGGCCAATGATCCTCGTCGCGGTCGAAGCCCGCCGAGGTGGCCCAGTCGTCTTTGGCGAGCTCGAGCGAATCGTGGATGCGCAGTCGCCGCTGTTCGGGGGAGTCGATGAGGAAGAGCCCGCCGAGGGACCAGAACGCCTGTCCGCCGAGGTTGGCGCGGTTCTCCTGATCGAGGATGAGTACCCGCTTACCGGCCTGGGTGAGTTCGTGGGCTGCGACGAGTCCGGCGAGTCCGGCCCCGACGATGATCGCATCGGGGGATGGGCGGCCCGGGGCGGAAGGATCTCCCATCGCGGAGCTGTCGCCGCCATCATCGGATGAGCGGGACGGGCCCGTGCTGTTGAAAGAACTCATCGTCGACTCCTCTGTCGCATCTGTCGGCCGTTGAACCGACGTTAAGTGTGCGCAGATTGTCCGCAACGGGCGGCGGATTCTGACAATCTGCGCACACTTACTTACCAGTAGACCTCAGTATTGCAGACGTTCCCGGTGAGAAGAGGGGCAGGCGGGCGGCAGTCCGATGCAATCACCGCACTCTGTGATGAACCGAGACAGTCAGCAGTACTGCACCATCAGCCGTGGAGGGTCTTCTCCAGCCAATCGGCGGCTGCGGCGAATGACTCGTCCGTCGTCGTCGGGTCGATCGGCACCACTGCTCCGTCAGAGCTCGGGTAGCTGCCGAGGAAGTGCAGCTTGAGGGCCGCCCGGTGGACACCCTGCAGGGCCTCGGCCATCCGTGCCTCATGGATGTGTCCGAGCAGGTCGATCGAGAACTGGTAGAGGCCCAGCCCGTCACCGGTCGGCCGGGATTCGATGCGAGACATGTTGATCCCGCGGCTGGAGAACTGTTCGAGCAGTTCGAGCAGCGAACCCGCACGGTCCGAACGCAGGGCCGCGACGATGGTCGTCTTATCGGCCCCGGTCGGAGCGGGCAGCGGACCCGGGCGGGTGACCACGACGAATCGGGTGACGGCGTCTTTGCGGTCGCCGATGTCCTCGGCGACGATCTCGAGTCCGTAGCGCTGCGCGGCCAGCGCCGGGCAGACGGCAGCCATATGGTCGCCGGCGTCATTGGCCAGATCCCGGGCGGCCGCGGCAGTCGAGGACGTCGGCAGGTAGACGGCTTCGGGGAAGTTCTCGTTCATGAACGCCCGCACCTGTGCCTCGCCGTGCGGGTGCGAACCGAAGGAGGAGATCTCCTCCCTGGTGGTGCCGGGTTTGACGGCGAGGACGAAGCGGACGGGCACGACCACCTCGGCGATGATCTGCAGACGCCCATTCTCGGTCAGCGCATCGATCGTGGCGGGCACACCGCCTTCCAGGGAGTTCTCGATCGGCACGACCGCGGCATCGCAGTCGCCCTCGAGCACCGCGTCGAGCGCCGAAGGGGCATTGCGCATCGGGTGCGTCGTGGCCTCGGCGCGCAGGTTCCGGGAGTCGAGGAAGCTGAGCAGGGCCGCCTCGGTGAAAGTGGCCTCAGGGCCGAGGTACGCGAAACGGTTGAGGCTCACTTGCCGGTCTCCTTGTGTGGATCGGAGGAATTCTGCGTGGATTCGGAAGACCCGGAATCGGCGGGGGCGGAGGAGACGCCGCCTGGCGTCCCGCCATTCCGCTTCGCGCGGAGGCGGCGGACGAGGATCGCGCGGGCGACGTCGCGGTACTGTGCTGCGCGGTGCAGCTGCGCTTTCAGATCGCGACCGGTGACGCGGTGGTGGAGGTCGCATTCGACCTCTTCCACGCGCAGACCGGCGCCCACGACGTCGATGGTCATGGCCGCCTCGACGCCCCATCCGGCGGCGAACGGCAGGGCCGCGTCGAAGGCCTCTCGCGACAGACAGCGCATGCCCGACAGCGGCTGGGTGGCGTCGAATCCGGAGAGTTCGGCGATGCCCTTCTTCGCCAGTCCGACGACGAAGCCGAAGCCTCCGCCCTTGCGCTTCTGTGCGGGCAGGATCGCGATCGTCATGTCCGCCCGACCAGCGAGCACAGGCTCGGCCAGGGGAGCGGTGTTGATGGCGGAGTCTTCGAGGTCGCCGTCGATGAACAGCAGCGCCCGGTGGTGTGGGTCGACGCCCGGATCGGCGTCGGAGATCTCCCGATTGCGCAGTGCGAAGGCTCCGGTCATCATGGCCGCAGCCTTGCCTTTGTTCTTCGGGTGCGTGATGACCTCGGCGCCGGCCCGGCGGGCCAGGGGTCCCGTGTCATCGACCGATCCGTCGTCGACGACGAGGACCATGTCGACCCCGGGAATCTGCTTGGCCGCAGCGACGGTGGCACCGATCCGCTGGGATTCGTTCATCGCGGGGATGATGGCGGCGACTGCCTCGGGGGCGGGGTGCGGCTGTGCGCTCATGTCGGTTCTCCTGTCCGTCACCATCACCGAGGCGGGGCACCCTTTCTCGGGTCCCGCCTCGGTGACGGAGTGGTGACGGACATCAGTGGATGGTCAGCTGGCGGGACACGATGCCCGAGCGGACGCGGCGGGCCTCGGTGCTCATCGGCTCGGTCGTGTTCAGCGCTTCGTCGAGGCGCTTGCCGAACGCGGCGATGGGCTCTTCGACGTCGTCGACCTGGGTGCCGAACTCGAGTTCCCAGACGGGAACGATGATGCCGTGGGCGCGGAAGTAGCCGAGGAAGGTGCCGATTCCGCCGAGGTCGTTGGCGTTCTCGGCCTGCAGGCGGGCCATCGCATCGACGACGCGGTCCTCACCTTCGGGGCGGGCCCAGCGGACGTAGGTGCGGCCGGACATCTCGGTCCAATAGGCGGAGTCGACGGAGGCGAGCTTCTCGGTCGGAGCCACGGAGTCGTTGGCCTGCTGGAGGGCGGCGGCGACGTCGGCATCGGACTCGGCTTCGGGCAGGGCCCAGTAGTCGAAGTTCTCGAGTACGCGGACGTCGAACGGGTGAGAGGTGTCGAGGATGTCCTGCAGACGCGGGCCCTCACCTGGTTCGGTCGTCGCCTCGACGGAGGTGCCGGGCTCGGCGTCGACGGCGGCCAGCAGGCCGCGGGCGACGTCGCGGGAGGCGTCGGTCGAGGACACGGGCACCTGCATTCCGGCCAGGATCTCACCGTCGTCGCGACGCCAGGCCTGCCAAGCGGCGGGCAGCAGGGACGTGATGGTCACCTCGTGGCCGCCGTATTCCTCGGTGAGCTTCGCGGTCGCGGTGGCCGCGGGCACGAGCTCACGCAGGCAGATGAGGTCGGCTTCGAACGGCAGGTCCGCGAACGGACGTGCGACGAATGCCGTGGCCTGCGCCCTGGCGAGGCGTTTGGCGATGAGTTCTTCCTTGGAGCGCTTCGACTTCTTTCCCATGGGACGCAAGTCTAGTCGGTGCGGCGGTTGCTGGGCTGTCGGGTCCGCAGGCGTGCCTGTGGCGGCGGACTCAGGTGCGTCGACCGCGACCGAGCGCAGAAAGGCCGGGCCGCTGCGCCGCCGGTCAGCCGTCGTGGCCGACGGGAATGAAGTAGCGGGTGTTGTTCGACTCGTCCATGCGCACTTGCAGCTTGTCGCCCGGATGGGGGAAGGCGGAGCGCTCCGGGCTGTCGGGAGTCAGCCCGAGAGTCTCCAGGCGGATGATGCCGTGGCGGCCTACCTCGTCTGCAGCGAGGACATAGGAGTGGTTGAGTTCGCGGATGGTGACCTCGATGGCCGGATCGGTCGGCTCGTCCGCCTCGGCGAAGGCTCGGGGAGGGGCGGAATTGCCCATGCCCAGATACGCGCCGACATCATCGGCGATATAGCCGGCAACGGAATCGGCCTGCGCCATCAGCCCTGCGAGGATCACCGACAGCCGCTCCTGCTGAGCATCGGATTTCAGGGCCTGACCGGGCTTGAACAGGTGCTCCTCGGCGAGCACGCACCACGCGTCCTGCATGATCGTGCGCAGCTGGAGTTCGACGAGGACGGAAGGCTCGGAATCGAAGGGAACCTCGACGATGAGGTGGCGGCCACGGTACCCAGAAGGTTTCGGGGTCGCGGAATAGTCGCGCACCTCGGCAACGGAGAGGTTCGTATCGTCACCCACCGCGGTGAGCAGTTCCCACAGGGCCGACTGTTCGCGTTCGGTGCGGCAGACGACGCGGGCACCGACGACATCGATGACCTGGTTCTCGACCTCGACGGATTCGTGGATCTCATCGTTGGCATCGGCGAGCTTGCGGCGCAGCTTCTCGCCCGTGCGCAGCCGATCCTTGATCCGACCGTCGACGACGCGCACTCGATCCCCGGAGAGCAGTGCGGATGGAGCACGGACGGACTCGACCCAGTCGTTGACCGTCTCGAGGGCGGCTCTCCAGGTGGACTCACGCCGGTCGTAGGCTTCGTCGACCAATTCGCGGACAGTTGCTGACATCCTCGTCACCTTCCTAGCTCCTGATTCAACTTCACCAGAAGAGAGGGGAGATGTCTATGGCTTCGACGTTGAAGTTGCGCCGGGGTGCCGAAAGGTGAGACGGCAGTCCGAAATCACCGAGGCGGGAAGGCTCAGACGTCGTAGTCGACGATGACGGGAGCGTGGTCGGACGCGCCCTTGCCCTTGCGTTCCTCACGGTCGATCTCACCGGCGGTCGCGGTCTTCGCCAATGCCTGCGAGGCGAGCTGGAAGTCGATGCGCATGCCCTGCTTCTTCGGGAAGCGCAGCTTCTGGTAGTCCCAGAAGGTGTAGACGCCGGGTCCGGGCGTGAACTGTCGAGTGACCTCGGTCAGGCCGGCTCCGAGCAGATCGTCGAAAGCGGCGCGTTCGGCATTTGAGACGTGGGTGGCGCCGTCGAACTCGGCCATGTCCCAGACGTCCTCGTCGAGTGGAGCGACGTTGAAGTCACCGCAGAGGACGAGTTTCTTCTCCGGTTCGGCGCTCAGCTGAGCGGCGATATCGGCCGTCAGCGCCTTGTACCACTCCAACTTGTAGCCGTAGTGCGGGTGATCGAGTTCGCGGCCGTTGGGCACATAAAGCGAGTAGATGCGAACATCGTTGCAGGTCACCGACAGTGCCCGGGCTTCGACGACGGGTTCTTCCGAGCCGAAGGCAGGGATGTCCTTGAACCCGATCTCGGTGTCGGACAGTCCCACTCGCGAGGCGATGGCCACGCCGTTCCACTGGTTGAGGCCGTGATAGCTGACCTCGTAGCCGCGCTCGGTGAACAGCTCCTCGGGGAACTGCGAGTCCTTGCACTTGAGTTCCTGGATGGCCAGGACATCGACATCCGAACGATCCAGCCAGGCCCCGATGCGGTCGTGGCGGGCACGGATCGAGTTCACATTCCACGTAGCGATTCTCACCCTCCCACCCTAAGCCGTCCGCGCCGGAGGTGAAAGCGCGGTGTCGACGGCTTAGGGTGGGCCGCCTCGGCGAGGATCTGCCGGAGCCGCACGGGAGGGTGCGCGCACCGCCCCTGCGCCAACTGGAGGCGGGGCGGCTCGATAGAATCGGGACCATGCCTGAAGCTCCCAATGAACACCTCGGCCACGACGGTGCCGCCTACCCGGATTCCTACTATGTGCGGCTGTCCGAGGACCGCCTCGTCTCGACGCTGCACAGCCAGGGCGCATGGCAGCCCGGCGAGCAGCATCTCGCGCCCGCCTCGGGGATGGTGCTCGCCGAGATCGAACGTAGACTGCCCAGCGACAAGCTCATCTCCCGGGTGACCTTCGACGTCCTCGGCGTCATCCACTCCGGTGAGTTCACCATCGACGTCAACGTCGTCCGTCCCGGCCGCACCATCGAACTCGTCGAAGCGCATATGCGCCACGGGGAGCGCACCAGCGTGACCGCTCGAGTGTGGCGGCTGCAGGCCTCCGACACCGAGGCAGTCGCCGGCGACGAATGGTCGCCGATGCCGCCCGTGTCCGAAGTGCCCGAGGTCCCGTTCACCGGCCGCTGGGGTGGTGGCTTCATCGCGTCGCTCGAGGGGCGTCAAGGAGCGGACGCTCATCCGGGCCGCGCACAGTCCTGGGTGCGCAGTCCCTATCCTCTCGTCGACGGCGAGATCGACCCGCCGACCGCGGCCTTCGTCAAGTTCGTCGATACCGCCAATGGCCTGGCCGTTCGCGAGGATCCGAAGACGACCTTCTTCCCGAACGTCGACCTCTCCATCCACCTCACCCGCGTGCCCGGGGCCGGCTGGGTCGGCTTCGACACGAAGGTTGCCTTCGGGCCGACCGGCCTGGGGCAGACGACGAGCGTGCTCAGCGATGTCGACGGTCCCATCGGCACGGCCGTGCAGTCCCTGACCGTCCGCCGAGGTCAAGGCGCGGTATGAGTCCGCGGCCGCGTGCCCTCATCACCGGAGCGAGCTCCGGGCTGGGACGCGGCTATGCCCGCACCCTGGCCGCCGAGGGCTACGACCTCGTCCTCGTCGCCCGGGATGAGGCCCGGTTGGAGAGCTTGGCTGCGCAGCTGCGAACCACGCAGAACATCCACGCCGAGGCGGCCGTGGCCGACCTGTCGACCCGTGACGGTATCGACGCGGTCAACGAGATCATCGAAACGCAGCCGATCGACGTGCTCATCAACAACGCCGGCTTCGGTCTGCCAGGGACGTTGCTGGATACCGACGCTGCCGAGCTCGATGCGCTCGATCGGGTGCTCGCCGGGGCGGTGAGGGAGCTGTCGCTGGCGGCGGCTCGGCGCATGCGGGCCCGCGGTCGCGGAGGCATCATCAATGTCTCCTCGCTGGCGGCGGTGACGACAATGGGACAGTACGCCGCTTCGAAGGCGTCGACTCTGGTCTTCACCGAGGCGCTCGCCGGGGAACTCAGAGGCAGCCCGGTTACGGTCACCGCCGTTCTGCCCGGTTTCATCCGGACGGAATTCCACAGCCGCCTCGGCGTGGAGCGTCCGGGGCCCGGCCTGATCTGGCTCAGCGTCGATCAGGTGGTGCGGGAATCGCTGCGTGATGCGCGGGCGGGCAAGGTCGTCTCGGTGCCGGGGTGGGGA